>PLPI01000113.1:22521-42376 GCA_003159495.1 candidate division FCPU426 bacterium
GAACGGCATGGACAACGGAAACATGAATGCAAATATTAAAGGTAAAGCGAAATCAGTCAGGGCTCCATTGGTAAAGGGGAAAGCAGGAAAGCTGAATGACAAAAAGAGGGGTAATGAAAAAGATAAAACCGTGGAAAATGCGGCTCAGGGAAAGAATGAAAAGAATGTAAAAGATGAAAAAGGAAATACGCCTGAGGCAAAATCTGACCAGCAGTCCCAGACATCCAAGTCTGACCAGCAGGCGCCGCAGCAGACGGATAAACAGACCCAAACATCCCAGCCGCAACAGCAGCCAGGCCAGCAGCACCAGCGCGGCATGGGCGGCAGCGGAGCAGCCGCTAATTAAGTTTTATTTTTTTAAATTAAATATTCAGGGGCGCATACCAGCCGGTATGCGCCCCTTTTTTATCCCTTGACCCCGCGCTGTTTGTTCCTCATAAAAAAATAAACCCCGAAGGGAAATGTTGATATGATGACTATTATGGTTTTTATCCCGGCTTCGGGCATGTAACGCAGGAACGTTACAAAAACAACAAGCATTGTTATCCTGCCTATCGCCACGGGAATGTCGCGCGCAACTATATACTCCATCTTGCGTTCTCCGGCATTGGCGTCCAGGCTTATTACGTCAAGCGCATGGGCTGAAATGGGTATCCTGACAAGGTAATCCGCAATGGCGCCGATTATTCCGTAGGCAAGCAGGGTGTAAAAATTTATTTTGTATACCAGCAAAAACGACATCAGAAAAGATATGACAGCTCCGGTAAGCACAAATCGGTCCCTGGTGGACGGTTTTGAAAATTTTGCGAGCAGGTAGGCGGTAAGTATGGTGGCAAGGGCCACCGTCATTGAAAATTTTCCGAGGGTGAATTCGCTCCCGGTCGATTTGAACACAAGTATGGATATGAGAAATATTGATATGGCGTCCCTGCCCGAAAGGAAAAAATAGGCTATCATTGTGTCGCGCCATTTTACGTCCTTTGAAAAAACAAGGTCCTCTATTTTATATGCTTTTTTTATTGGGGCAGACTTCATCGCGTACGACAGAATTGCCGCGGAGATAAAAAAGACCGCCGAACATGAAAAAATTATATAGTATCCCGTGAAGGAGGGAAACACCGTTATTATAAAACCAGCAATGAACGGGCCGGCAAGCGAGCTTGCACCTGATATGATGGATGTCCTTGCGTAAAAAGCGTCCCTGTCGTTGGCAGTCGTAAAATCGAAGGTAAGAACATGGTATCCGAACCAGTAGAAACCCATCGCAAGCCCTTTTACGAACCCCCAGAGTATCACATGTTCTGTGATATGTTCCCGGAAGAGCAGGACCATGAAATAAAAGGCCACGTAGAACGCTATTCCTATTATATACAGCGATGTGCGGTCAATTTTCATGCCAATATAACCGCACATATAAAAAACGACGGGTACGGTGGCGTAACAGGCTATCATATAATATGTAATGGGGAGATATCCGGAGTTTAAACGCCACAGGTAAATGTTGACAAAAGTGTCGGAAAGCACCGATGCGGCGACAAAAAGGGAAATTGTCAGAATAAAACGTCCGAGAAGCTTTTTTTTGTCCATGGAGCACATTATAGGCTTTTTAACGGTTTTGTGTCAATTAACTAATGTTTAAAAATCGCTCAAAATTATAGCGTGAAAACGGAATTCGGACTTTTTGTATATACGTTGAAACTCAAAGAATAACAAAAGAATTAGAAAATACTATTTTTTAAAGGTTGAATTTGATTTTTTTTGTGATATATTATTATCGTAAAGGTGAGAAGGTATATTATATAAGGAGAATGTTGTGCTGATATTCAAAAAGAAAATTCAGGTATTGATTTTATCAGCAATTTTTTCTTTACTGGCCGTCTCTATGGCGCCGGCAAATACTTTTACAGAGAATTTTACCACAAACACCTATGAAAACACCGGAGCAACAACGGCTAAATGGGATTATACCGTAAATCACCAGTTGGTTCTTTCAAACGCCAATCAGTTTGCGGAAACTACCGGGGTAATAGACTGGGGCGGAGGCGTAAGATCCATTGATTACGACAACACCAATTCGATATGGTTGATCGGCGGAGATGGCGGAAAGATAAACAAATATGACGGTTCGTTTTTTACCAACCTTACTACGAAGCTTGTTAATTTCGGTACGAGCAGCGTTGCGGCAGTGAAGGCTAACGGCACTTATTGGCTGGTGGGCGGCGACGGGCCCAGCCTCAACAAGTGGGACGGGTTGAATACCTGGACCGACATAAAAGCAGGGCTTGTTAATTTTACAGGAAATATAAGGGCGATAGCGTGGAAAATCGCGACGCCGTCATACTGGCTCATCGGCGGGACAAGCGCTTCTATTAATAAATACGACGGGACGACCTTTACAGACCTCAGCGCAAGCCTCAAAAGCTCTGGAAATTTTGCGTCAACTAACGATATAAGGGCCATCGGCTGGAACGGAAGCTACTGGCTCATAGTCGGCACCGGCGGCAGGATATGCAAATATGACGGCGCAAGCACGTGGACGGATCTTTCCGCTTCATTATCAACGGCGTGGTCGGGTACGTATGATGTATATTCGCTTGACTGGAACGGGACAAAATGGCTCATCGGCGGAGGCGCGGGAAAAATAGCGTCATGCAACGGGACCACATGCACAAACATAACAGGCTCATACACTATTAACACAGTGTGGTCAATAAAATGGAACCCGGTCAACTCCTACTGGCTTATCGGAGGTTCGAACGGCACAAGCACCAGCCTTGTGACATACGACGGCACAACTTTTTACCAGCAGCCTAATATGACCGGGACATTTGACGTGGATCCGATATGGGCAATAGGCGTTAATTCAACATCTGGGCTCAATATACTGGGCGGCAGCAACGGAAGGCTGATGTCAAGGCTTGGAGGTGTTGCGACACAGACAAATACAGACCTCGGGACGAGCATTAAAGATTTTGGCTATTATAATATCAAGGCGGCGGCTTATAACACTGCCGGAGGATACTGGCTAATCGGCGGAGATCAGGGCTCGCTGAATAAATACGATGGGACTACATTTACGGATCTGCAGACTTCTCTTGGATGGAGGGGCAGCGGCGCGAGTGTTTTAAGCATAGCTTATAATTCAACCGGAGGATACTGGCTTATCGGCGGCTCCTCGGGAAACCTGGCAAAATATGACGGCACCACTTTTTATCAGAGGTCAAGCAATATAACCTGGGGAACCGACAATATAGACGCGATAAAATGGGGCGGCACCGAGTGGGTACTGGGTGGTACGGACGCGCGCCTTGCCACGTCCACAAACGGCGACACTTATACCCAGGTTTCAATACCGTCAACTTCTTTCGGGGCGACAGACACTGTTCGCGCCATCGAATATTTGACACTGTGGAATACGTGGGCCATAGGCGGAACTACCGGTTCCTTTGCAATGTTTGACGGTACTTCCACGTTTTCCTCAAAGGTTTCAAAATTAAGCCTTTCACTCGGCGGCTCATACGCCGTCAACGCGATAAAATACGACGGCACCAATATTGTCAGGCTTGCGTGTGATGGCGGGAAACTGGCAAATTTTGATTATTCACTGAATGGCTGCACCAATGAGTCCACATATGTCTCCGATTTCGGGGCGAATTCCATTTATTCTGAGGATTTTAACATACCCTCTACCCAGTGGCTCATCGGCGGCGGGCTGGGGACTGTTTATTCTTCCATAGTGAGCGGCAGCGAGGTATTTACCGACCAGTCGGCGAATCTTGTGAACTGGGGGCCGAGATCTGTCAACTCAATCGTCTATAACGGAAGTTACTGGCTTGTATGCGGCGATCTGGCAAAAATAAACAGGTTCGGAGGCTCATATAATTCTCCCGGGACGGGACAGTCAACGGCGGTTGACAACTGGACTTACGGGTACGTAGGGAACGTTACCATTACAACAACAACGACTCTGCCGGCAAACACCACAATACAGTTTTATCTTTCCATTGACGGCACCACCTGGGTTCCTGTTGTTTCCGGGCAGGGGATTGCAAACACCGGAACAGAGATATTATGGAAAGCCATTATGACTACATATAACAATTTTATTTCACCTGCTGTTAACAGCGTACAACTGGTTTTTTCAAGGAATCCCGCTTGGACTTATACAGTCACGCCGACATTTACGATAACACAGACATCGTCGGTAACGCCCACTATAACACCGACATATACGGCTACGCCGACATTTACCGTTACGCAGACCGTGACGCCGACAGATACGCCCACTGTAACGCCGACAGTTACACAGACCGACACGCAGACTGTGACCCCGACAGTTACCCAGACAAATACCCCAACATATACTGTTACTCAGACAGTTACGCAGACAGTGACGCCCACGGTAACGCAGACCGTGACACAGACTGTGACACCTACGGTAACGCAGACCGTGACACAGACCGTGACACAGACTGTGACACCTACGGTAACGCAGACAGTAACGCAGACCGTGACACCCACTGTGACACCTACGGTAACGCAGACCGACACGGAAACGGTAACGCCCACAGTGACACAGACCGTAACGCAGACAGTAACACGGACGGTTACGCCTACGGTCACAGAAACAGTAACACAGACTGTGACACCCACGGACACACAGACAGTTACGCAAACCGTGACGCCCACCGATACGCAGACTGTAACGCAGACAGTAACGCAGACTGTAACGCAGACTGTGACCCCGACAGTAACCCAGACAGATACCCCGACATTTACGGTGACGCGGACAATAACGCCAACATATACTTTAACTGACACGAAGACGGTAACCCCGACTTTTACGAACACTTTTACAAGTACGGTAACGCCGACTATTACAGCGACCGATACGCCCACGTTTACGCGGACAGTGACGCCGACGGACACACAGACAATAACCCCGACTGATACGCCGACGGTCACTCCGACAGTCACTCCGACTTTTTATGCCGACCATTTCCAGGTTGTTGTTGTGCCGGCACAGGTGGCCGGAGTGCCATTTACTGTGCAGGTTGAGGCCATGGTTCCGGTTGCATACGGCAATTTCCCGTTTACAGCTTACACCGGAACCGTTGACATGAGTTCGAATGCTGGATCATATTCAATCACGCCGCTGGTTTACACCTTTACGGGAGCCGAGGGCGGCGTAACATCCATGCAGGTGCAGATAAATAACACGGGAATTAAGACCATTACAGCCACCGATGACGCGGCGGTGCTGACTCCGGGCGTGGGAACGGTTAGCTTAACGACGGGAAGCGCTGTGAGTTTTACGATACAGGCTCCGTCATCATGTTCGGCCGGGCAGTATATATATATAACCGTGACGGCAAAGGACTCATATAATAATGTGGTAACAACTTACGCAGGCACAGTGGGATTTACATCCACTGACACCGGCACATATACGGTTCTCCCGCCAGATACGGCTTTTACGCTGTCTAACGCCGGGTCAAGAGGATTTTATGTAACTCTTACAACGGAAGGGATCCAGACAATTTCGGCCCATGACGATGTGACTTCCTCAATAAAAGGAACCAGCAACGGCATTAATGTCAATCCCGGGCCGCTGTCTACATTCCAGGTGGTTGCGCCCTCTACGGCAAATACCGGGATAAGCTTTAACTATGCCGTGACTGCTGTTGATCAGTATGGAAATATTATAAGTAATTTTACGGACGCTGTTAACCTGACTACGACAGACACTTCCGGGACCATGGCCCCGGCTTCATATACATTCCAGCTGACGGACGGCGGCACCAGAATACTTGCGGCAATTCTTAATACTGCCGGAACATGGACAATTACCGCCACCGACGCTGGCGCGGGAAAGAGCGGGACAAGCGGACCCATTGTGGCATCTTCCAGCGCTTCGCAGTATAGCCAGCCTCTTTTATTGACTGCATACCTGCCAACTCAGGATGCGTACGGTTACTCTTATATAAGCATTACAAATAACGCAGGTATCGCATATACCATCCCGGCAAGCTCATTCCTTCAGTTCGACGTATTTATACCGGATTACAGCGCTGATTTCTATTGCTCCGTGGAAAATAACGGAACATGGGTTCCGGGCGGTCAATTAAGGGATTTCACTCCTTATATAAGGGACCAGAATAACATAAGGATACACCCGTCCACCGACATATCCGCCTACGCAAGAGGGCAGTGGTACCACAGGAAATTTGATTTCTCGCCGGCAGGGCTTGCAGGCCATAATTCCCAGGAGTTCTTCCTTTCGCAGGACACTGGAAACCTCGGGCAGAACGGCGCGCCTTCAAATAACGTGGGGACATTCAATGCCATTTATGACAATATTCAGTTTACAAATTCAAGCGGCACAACCATAAAATCAATATTTATGAACAATAATATTCTTGGAGTGACCGGCTGGGTTCCCAATCCGGTATCATCCACTGTCGGGGCGGGCGCTTCATGGATCGGTGGAACGGTTTCGCCGACAAATAACTGGGTCTTTATATTAAAGGATATGTCGTTAAGCGTCACGGGATCTCCGGTGCTGGCAAACGGCGTGGCGACGGCGACAATTACTGCGCATGTAACAAGGCCGGATGGCGGAAATGTTTTCGGCGCCCTGATAGATTTTACATCCAACCGCCCGGGCGATATCATAACCCCGCAGAACCTGCTGGCGGGCAACACAAGAGCGGTAACGGATGTCAACGGGAACGCGTCGGCGACCATTAAATCGACGCAGGTCGGATCGGCACAGATAACCGCGACTTTGAGCCACATGAGCAGGATAACGACAGTTAATTTTACGGCAACAGCCGCAAGCAAAGTTACCATAATACCGAACTATCTCAGCCTTCAGTCCAACTCGCCCGGGTCGATGCAGGTGAGCATACAGGATGTGAACGGCAACAACGTATCGTACGCGCAGAACATAACGATGACATCAACGTCGGGGACAATGCAGTTCAGCCAGGATAATGGGAATACCTGGGCAACAACAGTGTTCCTGCCTGGAACGCAGGTAAACAATATTCTTGTAAGGGATTCAGTGGATGGAAATTCGACACTATCGGCTGCGGTATTAACGCTTACGACAGGGACGGCGGCCATCACGGTTAACGACACGCCCGCGTCCGCGCTCGTTATAATACCTGCGACGCAGACAAACATGGCCGGAAACACCGCGACCATAATAGTGCAGGCAAAGGACAGCCTGGGTAACAACGCCAATTCCAACGCAGTAGTAAAACTATCTTCTGCTTCCACCACTATGCAATTCTCCACAGACCAGAACAACTGGTTCACTACTATAAATGTAACCCTTGCAAGCGGCAAGGCGACCCTCTATTATATGGATACAAAAGACGCCAATAACGTGATTATAACTGCGCATGATGTTGCCGCTGTTTTGACCAACGGTACGGCGACCGCCACCACAATATCGAACGTCGCGGCCCTTTTATCGGCCACAGCGAGCGCGTATTCGGCGCCGACAGGCACACCACTTACAGTAACCGCGCTATTGACGGATGCCTATGGCAATCCTATAGCAAACACTGCGATAACTTTCGTCCCGAAAGCAAGCGGCGGAGTCCCGACCGTGGCGCCGGCCTCGGGCAACACGGACGTAAACGGACATGTGACGACAACTTTTACGACCGGAGCCTCAACCGACCAGATGAATTATTGTGTGGTCAACTCGGCAGGGGTTCTCGGCACAACGGTAATTATTTATATATCCGGGACTGCGACGCAGATCGTGCCCAACCCGAATCCTATGGCCCTGGGTGCGGATATTATAGGCAGCCTCGGCGTTAATCTGCAGGACGCGGGTAATTTCAATGCCCAACCGATAACCGGGTTTACGTCATTGATTATCGCGGCAAACGCCAATGTACAGTATTCGCTCGACGGCGTAACCTGGAGCGGCCTGAACACGGCCCTTCCATTCACAGTAAATTCAAGCGGTTATGCGCTTATATATGTCAAATCACATACACCGGGCACATACACATTTGCCATATCCCAGAACAATCTGCCTAACCATTATACGGCGGCGACTGAAACACTTACAATAACCACGGGATATTTCCTGCATATTACTCCGCCTGCATCATCGGGAACGGTTTTTGCGCCTGCCGGGTCAACATACTCGGTAACCGCCTATATAACGGATCAGAACGGCGTGGCACAGGCCATTGCAAATGTCCCGATATCTTTTGATTCAAATTACGGATCGGTTAATCCGATCAGCGGATATTCCAACGCTGCAGGTCAGTTGAGCACTATACTGACGCTTTCAATATCTTCCGGCATCGGCCACATAGTCACTGCTTCCATGTCTAACCCTTCGGGTGTTACCTCGTCGGCGATAATAATGTCACAGCCGGTAGTTTCATTCGCCATTTCCGCGCCGAGCACCGCGTTTAGATCGTGGGGTACATATATAACGCAATACACAATAACTGTAAGGGCGAAGGACGCCTATAACCAGACGGTCACGAATTATACCGGAACGGTTCATTTTACATCCTCCGACCCGCTGTCAGTACTTCCGTCCGATTATACTTTTACCGCCGGCGATAATGGGGTACACCAGTTTACTATAATCGAATACGGTACCGACGGCCTGCAGAGCATTACGGCCAAGGATACCATACAGGTATCAGAGACCGGGCTTAGCAATAATACGCTTGTAAGCGAACCGCTGACTTATACAGATACTCCCACGGTCACAAAGACGATTACCAAGACCGTGACACAGACAGTAACAAAAACTGTGACACAGACAGTAACGCAGACTGTGACACAGACAGTAACGCGGACGGTTACGCCTACTGTAACGCAGACTGTAACCCAGACTGACACACAGACAGTCACGCAGACGGTTACGCAGACAGTCACGCAGACGGTTACGCCCACGGTAACGCAGACAACAACTCAGACCGACACACAGACAGTTACCCCGACGGTGACCCAGACAGTGACCCAGACAGTAACGCCCACAGTCACGCAGACGGTGACCCGGACTGTGACCCAGACAGTCACGCCCACGGTCACGCAAACGGTGACACTTACAATAACCCCGACGGTTACCATCACAGATACGCAGACAGTCACCCAGACGGTGACACAGACTGACACGCAGACAGTCACGCCGACGGATACGCAGACGGTTACCCCGACATTTACGATTACCCATACATTTACCGTGAGCCCGACGTTCACGGATTCGCCGACTATCACGCCCACATCGACAATTACACCGCCGTTCACACAAACCGTAACACCGACTATAACCGAGACTTTTACGGCTACTGATACGCTTACGATTACGCCGACATCGTCCGTAACGCAGACTTCAACGGTTACGCTTACGGACACACAGACCGTAACGCCGACAATTACAATGACCCTTACATTTACCCAGACTATAACAATGACGGTGACCCCGACTATTACGGAGACATCGACAATTACCCTTACCCCGACGATTACGATGACGTTTACAGTTTCGCCTACTTTCACAATATCGCCGACGCATACTGTTTCTCCGACAATTACAACGACATCGACATATACGCCTACTGCAACGCCGACACCCGATACAATAGCGTGTTATCCGAACCCCTATTCGCCGTCAAAGGCCTATAACGGGACGCTGAAATTTGATTTCCTGCCGCCGGAATCGGTGATAAAGATATATGACATACAGGGATACAAGGTTATCGAATATGACGGAGTTTCGGGCAGGGTGGAATGGAACGGCAATAATACCGACGGGGCGAAATGCGAACCGGGTATATATATGTACATTGTTACCACAGGCTCCAAAAAGTACAGCGGAAAAATATATATTATCAAATAAACAAGGGATAATAGCATGAAAAAACTGGTAATATTAGCCGCGGCGTTGTTTGCCGCATCACAGTTGTTTGCTTCGCCGGGACAGGGCGCCATGGATATCCTGAAGGTGCCGTCGGGAATAAGGTCGCAGGCTGTCGGAGGGGCGTATAATTCGGTCAGCGACAATCTTGAGGCCTTTGATATGAATCCGGCCGGGCTGTCAACAATTGAGGGCACCGACATGCTCTTCATACAGGACTTTTATCTGATGGACATGTTTTATGATTCCTTTTATTACGCGCACGGGAACGCGGATATAGGCACTCTGGGCGCTGTGGTGAAATATTTAAACGGCGGTTCCATAATAAAAACAAACGAAACTCCAATCGGCACATATGCGGGTGAAGGGGAGTCGGTTTCCGGATCTGACTTTCTGATCGGCGTGGGTTATGGGACAAAAATGTCAAGACTGCTTTATAATGATCTGACCAAAAACATGGAAGCGGGTATCACCATTGATTTTTCAGGGCAGAACCTCGGGCCCACTTACAGCGACATGGCCGTTTCGGCGGACATAGGCGCCATATATAATATTATCCTTGAAGAGCCGGATTTTATGCAAAACCGCGGGGAAACAATATGGAACAAAATTTCACTCGGATTTGATATCAGGAACCTTGGTTTTAGTTTTGGTTCCGGCCTTACGCCGATGATAGTGGCGGCCGGAGCCTCCACACAGGTTTTTAATCTTTTCGGGCTCAACAACAGGTTCATTTACAGCCTTGATCTAGACATTTCCCAGGCGGACTCACTTAACATCAGAACCGGATTTGATTACATGCATAACTTCGGCGACTTTAATGTTTCACTCAGGGCCGGCTATGATTTCAACCCGTCTGACAGACTCTACAGTGGAATCTCCGGCGGCGCGGGCATAGGCTTTAAGAACGGTCAGACATCCATGTATTCCCTCGATTATGTATATTCGCCGTATGGAGAACTCGGCAGCAGCCAGAAAATGGGGATATATTTAAGACTTTAGAAAGCCCGCCCTTAAAACTTGACAGTATAATTAGAAATGATATAATTAATCATTATATTGAACTTAATAACAGGAGGAACAGATGAAGAAGTATTTTGTTCTGCTTTTAATGGTGGTTTTTGCTTTTGGAACTATGCTTGTTACCGGATGCGGCGGCTCGGGCGGAGGAGAGAAAGTAAAGAGCGCGGCCGATGAGGAAGGGCAGGTAATGGACGAGGCGAAACAAAACGCAAAAGAGGAACTGCCAAATACTTATGTTGTTGAAAAAGGGGACACGCTTTATTCGATTGCTGAAAAAGCGGACATTTACGGGAACAAAGAGCAGTGGCCGATAATTTATGACGCGAATAAGGATATAATTGATGATTATAAGACCGTGACAGAAGGGCAGAGGCTTATAATTCCGAGAAATATTACAGCCGTGGACATTGAAAAGGCAAAACAGAGGGCCGAACAGCTTAACTGGCCGCCGAATGAAAACGCAGCGACAGCACAGGCATCCTCGGGTGAAGAAGGCGCAGTTGCGGGCATAAGCCCGGCAAAACATAAAAAGGCGCACGTAAAAGCCGTTCCCGCTGCCGTTGAAGCGGCTTCTTCCGGATCTGAATCTGTCGGAAATGATGAACAGCCGACGCCGATACCGGAACCGTCAAAGAAAGCCAAAAAAGGATCTCCGGGAATGCTGGCGCTTGTTCTTATCCTGCTGGGCGTGATTGCGGCCGTGATTTATTTCATAATTGCCAGGAGGAAGAAAAAGGAAGATGATGAGGAAGAAAAAGAGGATAAATCGGATAATATACTGGGATAAAAGAGCGCGCTTATTGGCGCGTTAAAGATAAAAAAGGCGCAGGGTTATCCTGCGCCTTTTTTATTAAAAAAGGGAGCTTATGAAAAAGTTTAAAGAATGGTTCTTTTTTAATTTATTCCTTCCGGCCGCCATACTGATTTTTAAGGTTATTTCGTCGACCTTCTCCTTTAAGGAGCTTAACGGCGCCGGCATATCGCCTTATCAGGATAAAAAATCGGGCTTCATTTATATTTTCTGGCACTCTACACTGCTGGCTCCGGTATGTTTTTACAGGAACATGGGGATAGTATCCCTGGTTTCAATGAGCAGGGACGGCGAGATAGCCACCCGTGTGGCGCAGAGTTTCGGTTTTGTAATAGCAAGGGGATCTTCTTTCAAAGGTGCGGCCAAAGGACTGCTTGAATTGAAAACACTGGCGGAAGCCGGAAAAGACATAACCATAAATACGGACGGCCCGCGCGGCCCCGCGGAAAGCGTCGGCAAAGGCGCCGTATATCTCGGCAAACTTACGGGGCTAAAGGTGGTTCCTTTCGGGTTTGCCTGGAAAAACAGGATAAGGCTGACTTCCTGGGACAGGTTTCAGGTGCCGCTTCCTTTTACAAAAGGCGTATTCAAATTCGGCGATCCTGTAATGATAGACCCGCAGGCCGATGCCGGCCGTGAAGAGGAAATCAGGAAACAGCTTGAAGTTGAATTAAAGAAGCTTAACACCGACTGCGAGGCGCAATTTGGAAGATAACAGCGATTTTTTCAGGGAACAGATATCCGGGGTGGCGGAAGGTTTTGATGAAAAAGGCGCCACCATTATAATGACGGCTTTTGATATGGCGGCAAAGGCCCACGAAGGGCAGAAAAGAATGTCAGGCAAACCATATATATCGCATTCAGTTGAAGTCGCCCGTATATTAAAGGATATGAAAATGGACGCCACCACAATTGCGGCCGGGCTTTTACATGATGTCATTGAAGACACGACATTTACAGTTGAGGATATAAAGAAAATATCCGGCGAGAATGTGGCCTTTCTTGTCGAGGGAGTCAGTCATGTGACGGCTAAAGTTTTTAAGACAAGGGGGCAGATATTCAGCGAGTCCCTGAAAAAAATGTTTTTTGCCATGGCAAAGGACATAAGGGTCATAATAATAAAGCTTGCCGACAGGCTGCATAATATGAGGACCATAAGTTTTCTTGACCCGGAGAAGCAGAGGATAATATCCCAGGAAACCCTGAACGTATACGCCCCGCTGGCGCACAGGCTGGGAATGGAAAAGGTGAAGTCGGAGCTTGAGGATATTTCTTTTTCGGTTATAAACCAGGAAGCTTACAGGGATATAGCGAAAAAAATAGCGGAAAGAAAGGAAGAGCGGGAAAAACGGGTCGAGGCCTTAAAGGCGAGCCTTGACGGTGAACTGAAAAAAATGGGCCTTAAAGCGGAAATAGTCGGAAGGCCGAAGCACTTTTATTCCATATACCAGAAGATGACGCGCGACAACAAACGTTTTGAGAACATTTACGACCTGGTGGCGCTCAGGGTCATAACGGACACAAATTCCAGCTGTTATACGATACTCGGCATAATTCATAATTTTTTCAAGCCCCTTCCGGGCAGGTTCAAGGATTACATCGCCATGCCAAAATCCAACATGTATCAGTCGCTGCACACCACGGTGCTTGACGGCTCCGGAAGGCCGGTTGAAATACAGATAAGGACCCATGAAATGGACGAACTCGCGGAGGAAGGCATCGCGGCGCACTGGAATTATAAGGAAGAAAAGGCTTTTGACAAAAAAACCGATACGGCATTCGCCTGGGTAAGGCAGCTTCTTGAATGGCACGGTACCGTGCGCGAAAGCGAGGAATTCATCAAGGAACTCAAGGTGGATCTTTTTGACGAGGAGGTTTTTGTTTTTACCCCCAAGGGCGAGGTTAAAGAACTTATAAAAGGCGCCACGGTGCTTGATTTTGCCTACAGCGTCCATTCCGACCTTGGCGACAAATGCATTGGCGGCAAGGTTAACGGAAAATGGGTAACGCTGAAGTATGAAATGCAGAACGGGGACATGGTGGACATTTTAAAGGGGGCAAACCAGCATCCCGTGGTTGACTGGCTTAAAATAGTAAAAACGGCGAAGGCCAAGAACAGGATACGCCACTGGCTGCGCACCAACCAGAACATGAAGGAAAATGTTGAAAAGGGCCGGGCCCTGCTCTCCGAGAGATTTGCCAAGTTTGACATCAGGCTGGACGGGATACCGGAGGAGGCGTGGGGGGCGCTTCTGGAACAGTATAACGTAAAGGATAAGGACGATATATTTGCCGGAATTGGATACGGTGAATTTTCCGACTCCAAGGTGGCGAACCATGTGGTAAGGTTTGTCAGGGAAAGCGAGGATTTTAAGGCGGTCCATCCCCACATGACACACGGGGCCGCGAAGGGCGAGATAATAGTCCAGGGGGAGCTCAGCGATGTGGCATACAAATTTGCCAGGTGCTGCAATCCCGTTCCCGGGGACGAAATAACCGGTATTTTTACAAAAAAAGGCATATCCATACACAGGAAAAACTGCTCAACTCTCGCCATGTCAAAGATAAACGCGCCGGTTGTGGCGGTTAACTGGAACGAGAAATCCGAAAATTTCTACATGTGCCGCCTGAAAGTGACGGGACGCAATACCGATTCGCTTTTAAGCGACCTGCTTACGACGGTCTCAAAAAACAATGCCATGATAAGTTCGTTCAATTCGAACCTTATTTATGAAAATCATCTGCAGGCGGATCTGGCCGTCAACATCAAGGGACAGCCCCATCTTGCCGAACTAATGTCGGCGTTAAGGAAGGTGAAGAACGTTATGACCGTTGAGAGGGTGGATTAATAAAAAAAACCGCGTTTCCGCGGTTTTTTTTATTGGGTTTTAACTCTTATGCCACTTTTTTAACTTTGCCCGACCTTAAACAGCGTGTACATACCAGAGCCCTGCGCACCCTGCCGTTCAAAAGTATCTTAACCGGCTGAAGGTTGGGTTTGTTCCTTGTTTTGGTCCTGTTTCTTGCATGCGATACATTATTTGCCGTAACCGGCTTTTTATCGCAAATTACACACGATCTTGCCATCTTTGAGCCTCCTTCAATTTTCTTTACCAGATAAAAAATATAACATAAAAAAATGGGGGTGGCAAGAGGAAAAATTAAAAGTCAAAAGTCAAAACCAATAAGTGCAACTTTTGAATTATTAAGTGAAAAAAACAAAAACATCACGGATTTGAAGAAATTTGTCCTGATTTTTCATTGCATTGTTTCACTTATCAGATTTTACAGTTGTACTTATTGGTTTTGCATTTTAACTTTTTACTTATTTACGTATTATTGACAAATATAAAAAATGTGTTATCATAATTTTACCCATATATTTATATGTAAATCGGGAGGTTGTTTAATGAAAATAAGGTATTTTTTAGCCGCTTCTCTGCTGTTTTTATTCATAGGCTGCGCTTCCACGCTTACACATTATGAACTGGGCATGCAGTATTATGAGAACGGGAAACTTGACGACGCGATAGAGGAACTTCAATCTTCCATAGCCATTAATCCGGCGGATCCGATAGTCCACAAGGCCCTGGGGGATGTTTTCGCGGACAAAGGGATGTTGCTTGAGTCCATAACCGAATGGGAAGTTGCTTTAAGGCTGAAGCCGTCTTATGATGAGGTAAAAAGAAAACTGGAAGCTTCCTATATGTCGCTTGGCAACGACGAACATGACAAGGGGCGTGTTGACGACGCAATGGAGATATGGCGCAAAATAATCCAGCTTGACCCCGATAATGTGGAGGCGCATAAAAGGCTCGGACTTGATTATCTGCTGAAAAGGGACAACGGCAACGCGATTCCCGAACTTGAATATGTAATATCAAAAAACCCGAGCGACGAGCTTGTCTATAAAAAACTCGGCATGGCATATTTTGAAAAAGGAAATTTTGACGGGGCGGTAAAGGCGTTTCAGGAGCTTGTCAGGCTGAAACCCACAGACGCGCTGGCGTATAACAATCTGGGCTCCATTTATCTTAAAGTGAACAGGTCGGATGACGCCATTAATATACTTGAACAGGCTGTAAAGCTTGACGCCACAAAGTCGCCTATTTACAATAATCTTGGCAATGCATATTACCAGAAAAAGGATTACAGGAAAGCCAGGGCGCAGTGGGCGAAGTCGCTTCAACTGAGCCCCGACGACGAAACGGCAAGGACTAATTTGAAAACCCTTGATTCAA
Organism: candidate division FCPU426 bacterium; assembly: GCA_003159495.1. GTDB lineage: Bacteria > Oederibacteriota > PGYV01 > PGYV01 > Palsa-1178 > Bog-1181. Next base: position 38,501 of record PLPI01000113.1, read on the forward strand.
TGGGCGAATGAATTCAGCATTTTTTTTGAAAACACAACACATACCGACAATGGAGCTGATTAAATGAAAAAAGTGTTTGAGAACCTGGCCCGTTTGTTTGTTTTTCTGGCCGCAGCCGCGATGGCCGCGTCTATTTTTGTGCTTCCGAGCCATACCTGGTGGCAGCCCGCGTTATTTTGCTCTACTTTTGTTGTTGTGGGAGCTTACCTTCTGCTCGGGCCGATGGCGGGGACGATTTTTCTTATATACAGCACCGTGCTTTATGTGCTCGCCATATTCAAGGCCGTATCGGGCGAGGCGCAGATGATTCCGGTGATAGCCGGGCTTGTTATACTTTATATCTCTTTTTTTATAGTGAAAAAGACGGCGGATTCCAGTGTGTTCATGCTTTCATCCACGCAGGACCAGCTTAAAACGCTTGAGGGAGATTACGCCGCGATGATAATAGAAAAGAAAAATCTCACCGGCGGGCTGGAATCCAACCGTGTAAAACTTGAAAAATATATCAAGCTCAAGGAAATATACGACAGCCTTTCTTCCGAGCCGGATTTTTCCTCCAAGATGCGCCATATCCTCAGGAATGTCATCGATATCTTTCACAGGGAAAAATCCATTTCTCTTTTCCTGACAAAGTCGGACAAGGTAATGAAAGTTATGGCCGATAAAAAAGACGACCTTTTGACCGGGGAACCCGATGTGGAAAGCCTTTACCTGAAAAATTTTGACGAATTTATCCTGCGCAACAGAAAGTCCATCATAATAACCGATATGGACAAGGAAATCCGGTTTAAATCAGAGGGGGATGACAGCATACGCTCGCTCATATCCGTGCCGGTGTTCGTAAAGGAGAATGTGGTGGGCATCTTAAGGGTTAATTCGGACCAGCCCGGATGCTTTAACCAGGAAGACCTTCGTTTTCTTGATATAATAAGCTCCATGGTGGGCAGGGTGCTGGAGGAGGAAAAATATGTCTGATAAAAAATCGGTCATTTTCATTTCGGTGCTGATAATAATAGCCTCACTGGCCATGTCGGCGTTTTTGCCGGAGAGCGCCGCAATGCACGCGCCTTTCCAGATGATTGTAATAGCCGTCATACTGCTTTCCATACACATGCAGATGAAAGACATAATAATCATCGTCATGCTTTCGTCCGCAGTCATGTGGGGGCTTGCTTTTTATGAAATCGTGATACAGACGCCCCAGCTTATAGCCGAGAACGCGGTGATTTTTGCGGTTTCGTTCGTGCTGGGGATTTATGAAACGGGCTACAGGGATGAAAAACGCAGGCTCACTGTGGTGGCAAACTATAAGAAAAAGGAAGCCGATGCCATGAAAACGGAGATTGCGGAGCTTAACAGGGAAAATCACGAAATAACCGAAAAAATAAAGGAATATAAAAAGTTTTTTTAAGGCGGCATAAATAATAAATGGGGGCAACCCGTATATATGGCGGCAGGAACACTTTACTTAGTTTCGACCCCGATTGGCAACCTGAAGGATATAACTTTCAGGGCGGTGGAAATCCTTAAACAATCGGCTTATATAGTGGCCGAAGACACCAGGGTCACGGGAAAGCTCCTGAACCATCTCGGAATAACGTCGCGGCTTATCTCGTATCATGAACATAATGAAAAATCCCGCGCCGGGGAAATTATAAAATTGCTCAACGACGGCAATGATGTATCAATGGTTTCCGACGCGGGAACGCCGCTTATATCGGATCCGGGCCATGTTGTCGTGGAAGCCTGCATTAAAGAGGGGATAGCTGTGCAGTCAATCCCCGGGCCGTCTTCCGCGGTGAGCGCTGTAATTGTTTCGGGATTTGACCCTTCCAGGTTTGTTTTTTATGGTTTTCTTGAAAAAAGGGGAAAGGCAAAGTCCGCGGAGCTTTTGGAAATTGCGGGATATTCCATACCGTGTGTGATATTTGAATCACCGCACAGGATAATTGATACTCTCGCGATGATATCGGAATTATTGCCGGGCAGGCATGCGGCTGTAGTGAAGGAACTGACGAAAATACACGAGAAAGTCTTCCGCGGGGCGCCGGCAGATGTCTCGCGGGAGTTGAACGAAGAAAATCTCAAGGGCGAATTTATTATTGTTATCGGCCCTAAAAATGACATTTCTGTCCCGGTGGATGAGGACGCCATAAAACGGGAGCTGTTAAGGCTCATTGATTCGGGGATGACAAAAAGGGACGCCGTCAGGGAAGCGGCGGCATCCTTGAATATAAATAAAAATGAAGTATACAGGGTTTCCCTGAACATTTAAAGGAGGTCAAATGGAACTTATAAGGCTCAAAGTTGCCGCGGCAAGCAACCCGAAATCGGTGGCGGGTTCTATTGTGAATAATATAAGGGAAAAAAAAGATGTTGAAATAGTCGTTATGGGCGCCGCAGCAGTCAATCAGGCTATGAAAGCCATTACAATTGCCAGGGATTATATAGGACCGGAAGGCGTGGAAATACTCATCAGGCCCGAATTTACCCATCTTGAACTTGACGGGGAGCAGAAAAGCGCCATGCGGTTCGTCATAATCCCGCAGATAAAATAAGCCAAAAACCCGCAGTTGACCTTTTTTATTCATTAATATATAATCATTCTTATGAAAAAGCTCCGGAGGCGTTTAAAACGCATCAATTTGTGTTTTATATGCCGGAACAATGAAAAAATCCGGAAATAAAAAATTTTTAAAAGGCGGAAATTATGCTGAAAAAAGCGACGGCGCTGGTAATAGCGGCCCTGTTTTTATGCGGCCCGGTTTTTGCTGATATCATAGTCCTAAAGGACGACCAGCAGTTCCAGGCTGAAGTAAAAAATTTCGACAGTTTTTATTTGAATGTGGAACTTTCCGGCGGAACGCCGGTTTCGATTCCATGGAACGAAGTAAGGATGATAAATCACACCACGACGGCTTCGTCCTGGCTGGAAGAAACACACATTACAAAAGATGACAACGAAGTTAATACACTCGTGGTGCCCCTTGACGAAAACAGGGGGCTTGAAAAGGCCCTGTTTCCGGGGCTTATAATGCACGGTGCGGGGCAGTTTTACGCCAAGGATCAGAATATGGGAATGTCGCTTTTAAGCGCGGAGATAGTTTCTGTCATAGTGATGGGAATAAGCCTTAATGAAGTGCTGGGGCCCAACGAACAGGATGACAGCCTGAAGGTTTCTAAAATAGTTTTTTATTCGGGGCTGACAATGTTCGTGGCGTCATGGCTCTGGGATATTTTTACGGTCAGGAGCGCCGTCTCGGATTATAATTCATCCCATAAATTCCTTATAGACGGGGCAAGGGCCGAGGCAGCTTTAGTTACTTCAACGGCGGCGGCCGTGATTTCGGCGCCTGCTGATGTAACAGCAACCGGCGTGGAAAATACCAAAGGAGAAAATAAATGAAGATAGCACTCGGAAGCGACCACGCAGGCTGGGAACTCAAGGAGGAAATTAAAAAATTTCTGAGCCTTCAAAAGGTTGAATACAAGGATTTCGGCCCTTATAATGAGGAGTCTGTTGATTATCCCGATTACGCGGAAAAAGTCGGGGAAGCGGTTAATTCCGGAAAATATGACCGCGGGATACTGATATGCGGGACGGGCATCGGGATGTCAATCGCGGCCAACAAAATAAAGGGCATCTATGCCGCGCTTGTCGATAACACCTATACCGCGTTATACTCCAGGAAACATAATAATTCAAATGTCCTGGTCCTGCCGGGCAGGCTCATAGGGAAAGCCCTCGCGGATGAAATTGTGAGGATATGGCTTGCCTCGGAATATGAGGGCAGCAGGCATGAAAAAAGGATCGCAAAAATAAAGACCATTGAGGATAAAAATATTTAATTTAAATTTTATACAGGAGGCCGGGCA
>PLPI01000028.1 GCA_003159495.1 candidate division FCPU426 bacterium
GGATGCCTCGATAATCTCGGTTCAAACAATTGATTCAAAACAATATTTGTACTACAGCGCCCCGTCCGTGGATGTGCGGTTCATGGTAAGGGCGGACGACAAAGGCGCGTATATGAAACTTCTGAAATATCCTTTTCCCGTGCTCAAATTTCTGACAGTCGACGTCTATCTGGAGCCTGAAATTGAATTCCTGAAGTTCCCGCTTTTTACGGGCGAAACATGGAGCCAGAAAGTTAAGGCGACGGCCGACCTGGTGCCGTTTAAGCTGGACAGGGAGATAAAGGTTAAATTTACTGTCGTGGCGGAGGAAAAGTTTAAATATAAGGGCAATGATGTCGACTGTTATCAGGTGCGTATGGAGCGTGACGACGGAATGGGCGGGCTTGACATTGAAAACAACTGGTTCGCAAGCGGGCTCGGCTTTGTGCGCGGGGATACACCCGGTTACGCGATAGAACTTTATGATTACGAGCCGGTTTCGGAAACGGCAAAATAAGCCGCGCTGTGAAAATAAAATCATCCATAATAATCCTCTTCACAGCGCTTCTGATAAGCGCCTATTCCACTGAAAGCAACGAAAATATACGTTTCGGCGCGCCGTCCGGCGGCGGGAAAATCATTGTCAAACACGGTTTTGTACTGTCGTTTGACGGGGCTTTGAAAGATCCATTATGGGTTTCATACTGCCTGAAAAAAGAGAACCTGCCTCAGGCCGGGCCGGGAAGAAACGGCGTGTTCAAGCCGGATGCTTCATTAAAAGAATCATACCGCACGTCACGGGCAGACTATCCCGACGCGTATGAAAAATGCCCAATGGCCCCGGCTGTTGACATGGCATACAATAAAAAGGCTTTTGCCGACGTTTTTGTGCTTTCAAATGTCTGCCCCATGTCGCCCGCGCTGAAAAATAAAAAATGGCGCGAGCTTGAGGAAGCCGTAAGGGGTTTTGTAAAAAAACACGGGCAGGCGTGGGTCGTGACCGGCCCGGTATTCGCCAACGGCGGAAAAAAACAAAAAAGAACCGGCGTGGCGCGCATCGCGGTGCCGTCCGGATTTTATAAGGTGATACTTTACCAGTCCGAAGATTTCGCCTTCCACGCCGCGGGTTTTTATATGGATAACCGGGCAGAGGACCTTCCACTCGCGTCTTATATGACATCCGTAACGGATATCGAGGCGAAAACAGGCCTGGTCTTCTTTGGAGTTTTCCCGCCGGAGGTAAGGGCGCAGATGAAAAAGAAGTCGTCCGGGGAGGATTTTTTAGGGAACAAGGGAAGTATGATACCGGCGGGAAAGCCGTAGTTGTTCATTGTTAAACAGCGTATTTTATTATATAATAAAAACACGATAAACAAAGGAACCGACAATATAAAATATGAGGCGGCAATGGCTAAAAACGGAAATTCATTTATTTCTTTTAAAACAATTCATAAAACAACCATATCTTTTAACCGGCTTTTGTTATTGCTCCTTGGATTATTTTTCTTCTCATCTTTTTCTCTTTACGGCGCAGCCGTGCTCGACGGCGGGGGACTGCTTTACGGCGGCGGGGCGGGTTATATGCTCGAGGCGCCAAAAGGTTGGATTTTTGACAATGAAAGCGGCGTTGCGGACGGCCTGCATTGCGTCATGTACCCTAAAGGCGGCAGCTGGAAAGGCTCGCCGATTGCCATTTACGCCAATACATTCGCGGACATCAATGTGGACCTGGAACATTTTGTCATGGATGACATAGACGCGACAAAAAAAAGTTTCCCGAAGATGAAATATAAAATGGGGGCGCAGTTCAAGACAAATAAAAATCTCACTGCGATAACCGTCGATTTCGCGGGCAACGGCACGCGGTATGAGAGGGTTGTTTTCGTATATTCAAACAACAGCGTATGTATGGTGGTTCTTACGACAAAAGAGCCGAAAACACTTGAGAAATACAAGAATGTGGTGTTTGAGGTGATAAAGAATATATATTTTATGAATGTGGAAGATAAAACCGGCGGGAAGAACTGATAATTAAGAACAATATTTGGCTGGAAGGGAAAGCAGGCCGGGCGGCAAAGCCGATAGATTTAAAATAAATTTTTACGTCAGGTATAATCTGGTCAACTCAAATCAGGCGCCTGGCACTATTATTGAGGAGAGATGAATGAACAGGGGATTTGTTATTGTTTTTATTTTTATGATGCTTATGGTATCGGCAGGGCTTGCAGAGGCTCAGACGGAACAACAATACATGGATTCGGCGGCTTTTAAGGTCGACAACAAGGATTATAAAGGGGCCATGGCAGACCTGTCAAAGATAATAAAAATGGATCCGGCTTCGGACGCGGCTTACAATAACCGGGGATGCATAAAGATGATAATAAAGGACAATAAAGGGGCCATTGAAGATTTTGGAGCCGCACTGAAAATAAACCCCAATAATTTTCAGTCTGTAACGAACAGGGGGGCTTTACGGCTTCTGGCAAAGGATTACCCGGGGGCGATAAAGGACCTCAAGGCCGCTATAGCCATAGACCATAAAAACGCCGGGACATATTTAAACCTCGGCTGCGCACAAGACGGCTCGGGAAATTTCAATGATGCAATGACATGCTTTAATACCGCCTTAAAGATAAACCCGAAATTTTACTGGGCATACGATGGCAGGGCGATAACAAAATGCCATATAAAGGATTACTCAGGAGCCGTTGAAGATTGCGTCAGGGCAATATCATACGACAAGAAATTCGCGGAGGCTTATTATTATAAGGGACAGGCTGAGAAGATGCTGGGGAAGAAGGATGAAGCAAAGAAGGATCTGGCCACAGCGGCAAGCCTTGGTTACAACAAACCCACGGATGCGTTTTTTATGAAGTAGAGCGGCAGGATAAGGCACGATAAGTTTTGTTTTATATTGATTTTTTAAATGTATGGCAGGATAATGCATTTATATGGTTTGTTGAAAACTTTAAATAAATTGGGGTGGTTATGTCTAAACTGGATGATATACGAAAAAAAGCAATAGAAATACTAAGCAGACCTGAATACAAAGAGGGTATAAGATTTGCAAATCTTGTAAAAATAATTGCAGAAGAAACAGGTGATAATTTTAACACTATTAATGGCAGCATCTGGAACATGCCTAATGAATTGCCTGATAAAATAGTAAGACCGCAACGCGGATTATTTATATTAAAAAATAATCTGGGTAATATAGGGACAAAAGAGAGTGAAACCTCGGAAAAATATTCTGATATTTTTAAAGAAGAAGATGTATATGAGCCTGCAAGGGATTATCTCCTTGGTCGTGGCGAATGCACTCACGCGGTTGTAGTAGGCGGAGCAATATTCGGGAAAAAGTGGGGCACGCCGGATTTAATGGGAGCTATTAGAGTTAGCTCTGATGCTGTTTACCAACCACCCATTGAAATCGTGGCAGTTGAGATAAAAGGCAACAATTATTCGCCCGTAGAGGCTCTGGGGCAGGCCATGGCGTATAAACTTTTTGCACATAGGACCTGGCTTGTATTGCCTGAAACAGATGATATAGATCGTATTGAAGGGATTGCAATGTCGGCCAATATAGGACTGGTGGTTTTTAATTATAAAAAAGGACAATTTGTGTTTGAAACATTGAACCGTCCCGTAATGGGAAGTCCAGATGCAGAAGAAGTCAATAATATACTAACAATATTAAAAGATAAGGATAAACATAAATATAATGATCTGGTAAAAAACGAAAAGTAACGTAGCGATGTGTAAGTTGTAAAAATAATCAATGCATATTAATGACCAAAGATTTTGTGTGGCAAAAAATGAGAAAAATGTTGCACAAAAATGGTTGTGTTAAATGTAGGATATACAAAAAGGAGCTTGTTTTGGGCGATAAAATGGCAAAATACTGGACGATGCTTCACCTGCAACAGCGGTGCCATACAACAGTTCGGTGTATTATCTGACCGGGACAAATGGCATGATAACGCCGGGCCATAATATTCAGGTTGAAGTTGTCATTGACGGCATAAGCCATACCGCGAACGCCGTAGCGCCGGGCAATATCACGCTGGCTCCGGACGGAAATTCGGTGTCGTGGCAGTACGGGGAACCCGGAGGCAANNCGCCTTCGCCTTTTACCGTCCCGGACGGCACGTATACCACGGGCGACGGGCTGCACAGGATCATGCTTTCGCAGTCGGCCAATTATTATGAATACCAGGGTGCTTTCGTGGGCTGCGATTCCAGCAGCAGGTTTGTCATAAACACGCACAATGAGCGCAGCGACATAAATAAATAGGATCTTTCAGGGAACGCATATCCGACACCGAAAATTGTTTACAGGGACGCCCACCGCGGGCGTCTCTGTATTTTATAGGCAAGGTTAAGCCGCCCCTGTTGCATTTCAAAAATCATATCAAAAGCAAACTTGTCCGGGGAACATACATGTGCTATACTGGTTTATCGGTAACCTAATACAGGAGGCTTTTATGAACATCCGGGATATCGCAAAACTTGCTGGCGTGACACACACTACTGTTTCAAAAATACTCAACAATAAGGGAAGCATATCCGAGGAAACCAAAAAGAAGGTCCTTGCCATAATAAAAAAGAATAATTTCTACCCCAGCGAAGCGGCGCGGCGCACTTCTCTCGGGCGCGGCGGCGAGATCGCCTTTGTAAGTTCCAAATACGCCTCGCCTTTTATTTCCATGGTACTGGAGGGGGTGGAGAACAGTTCTTACGGCACCGGCAAGTATGAAAAAATGCTTTCAACATACTCAACACGCGGTTCAAGCGAAATAAAAGACGAGACATTCATGAAAATAGCTTCGGGCAGGCTTGCCGATGCCGTTATAGTGCTGGCGCTTAAACCGAATGAAGACGCCATGAAAGAATTCAAAAAGACGGGGATACCCGTGATACTGCTTGAAAGCAGGATGAAAGGCGCGGACTCCATAACTGTCGACAATGTTTCGGGGGCTTATGACGCCGTATCATACCTGGCGGGATCCGGAAGAAAACATATAGCAATAATACGGGGCGTCACCGGAAATGAAGAGGTGGGGCCCGTGCCCCATGACAGGGAAAAAGGGTATAAAAAGGCCGTGACTGACGCCGGGCTTAAGGCCGATAATAACCTGCTGGAAGAGGTAATCGAGTATACATTTGAGGAAGGCAGGGAGGCCCTTGATAATTTACTGGCCAGGAACAAAAAAACAGACTCCATTTTCTGCGCCGCCGGAGATATGTGCGCGCTTGGCGTAATGCAGAGGGCGCAGGAACTCGGGATAAAAATACCACAGGACATATCCATAATAGGCTTTGATGATATACCGGCGGCCTCGCTGGTAAAGCCCGGCCTTGCCACGGTAAAACAGCCTGTATATGAGCTGGGGAAAAAGGCGTTTGAGATGGCTATTGACCATGCCGAAAACAGGCTCTTAGACACGGTAAATGTGGTTATCAAACCTGAATTAATAATAAGGGCATCCGCCGGATAAAAATAAAAACAAAACGCACTTGACTTTCAGGGGAAATATTGTATATTTAGGTTACCGGTAACCTTTAACGTTAAAACGGAGGGTCGATAATGGACAAGACAAAAGCAGTGCTCGAGGAGATAGACCAGAAGGCCGCAAACTCATCCGATGCCTACGAACTCATAATGAGCCTTATCAAGGAGGCTTCATCAAAATTGCAGGCATCCAGCGCTAATGACCGGTTCCTGACCACCGGTGTCATCGGCGGCCGCGTTGATTGCGGTTATTTATATGCACAGCGATAAACCCGGAGCATGTTGATGAAAAAACTCCTTATAACCGCTATCTTGCTGGCAACCCTGGCATCCTCATCTTATTCGAGCGACGTGCTTATACCCCTGGCGGGCGGCAAGACAATGACCTGCCAGTTCATTAATAATTCCGGGACTTATTCCGACAGCCGGATATATGTCTTGTGCTACGGGCAAAATTCCAGCAACCAGATGTGCTATCTTGACCAGAACGGAAATATGGTGCCGCTTGCCGCCGGGCAAAATCTTTCCAGCTTTTCCTACCCCTTAAGTTCTTTTAGCGGGTACCAGTTCCCTGCAACCATGATTTCCGTACGCCTTTACGTTTCGCTTGGCTCGCCCTTAAGTATGAATATCAATCCCGGAACACCCGTGGGAGTCGCGGCTCCGGACATAAATAACCCATCCGACCCGAATATTAATACTCCGTTCGACTGGATAGAATTCAATCTCCAGAGCAACACCATTTTCTGCAACACTTCCCAGGTCGACATGTTCGGCATTCCCCTGGTAATGACGCTTTATGACAACGCGGCCGGCGGAGGCTATACGGTCAACGGGACGGTCGGCATAACCGAGACTGCCGCCGCCATAATGAACGAGTTCGCGGCAAACGTTCCTTCCCAATTCCAGAGCCTTGAAACCCCGATCAGGATAGTGGCGCCCATACATGGCAGTTTCGGCAGCGGCGGCGCAAACGCAAATTACCTGTCTTCATATATCTCCGGCGTATGGAACCAATACAAAACATCACCCTGCTTGATACAGATGGGCGGCAAAACCTATTCAGGAACCGTCAATGCCGGCAATCAGCTTTCTTTTACAACGCCCGGCGACTCAAATACATATCTGGTAAACTATCCGTCGGACCAGGATGTCTGGCAGGGCGCGGGCACTATGGCGGAAACAACCAATCCGGGCAACGGACAAATAACATCCGTGGAGCTTGCGCTTGAGGCGATAATCTGCGCCAGCTTCCACAGGCACGTCATGGACAACACGGCAAATATAAACACCCCATCCGCTTATTATAAAACAGCGCCTTATGACTATTACGCGCAATTCTGGCACATTCACAGCATCAACGGCGCGGCTTACGGTTTCTGCTACGACGATGTAAATACCCAGAGCTCCACAATGGTGAGCACGAATCCCAGGGGAATAGTTATCTCAATAGGCGGCGGAACTTATACCGCGCCCACCGCCACCCCGACCCCGGCGCCGCAACCGGTCTGGCGCGTGAATGCCGGCGGCCCGCAGTATACCGACACGCTGGGCAATATCTGGGCCGCGGATGAAGATTACAGCGGGGGCACACAGTCAGCGCCCATAACAAATACAATTGCCGGAGCTTTGCCCGCTGCGGCGGACCAGGTTTTATACCAGACACAAAGGTACGGAAATCCTTTCACATATACTTTTAACGTTCCCGCGGGTTCTTATCAGGTGACAATGAAGTTTGTTGAGACATACTGGACGGCGGCAGGAGACAGGGTCTTTAACGTATCCATAAACGGCAGTCAGGTCATGGCCAACTTTGACATATTCAAGGATTCGGGCGGCGAAAATATAGCCGACGACAAGGTTTACTCAAACATTTCGCCCAACGCCGCAGG
>PLPI01000112.1 GCA_003159495.1 candidate division FCPU426 bacterium
GGTCGGAGAAAAGGTCGGAGAAAGATTGACCGCAAATCAAAGAATAATTCTAAGTGAAATTGATAAAAATGTTTATACAACGGCGAATGAATTATCGTTACTTGTTGGTATTTCACAAAGGAAAATTGAAAAAAATCTTTCTGTTTTAAAAAATAAAGGCTTGATAAAACGAATCGGGCCGGATAAGGGCGGGCACTGGGAAATTGCAAAACCGCGGGAAACACGCAAAGGCGGGAAATCATGAGTTTAAAAAGTGAGAAACTTTCTCACCGGTTGCCGTGACCGAAATACAAGCTGTACATGCCGGAGAAGAAAGAGTCGGAGTATAAGGTGTGGGAGATAATGGGGACGGAAAGATGGAGGCGTATCTGAAATATAAGGACAGCGGGGTAGAGTGGATAGGGAAGATAATACTTAACGTCAAAAGAAAGGCTGGCAATGATGGAAGACATAAAGACTGAAACAAATGAAAAATGTTTTGTATCAGATAAGCCATTGATAAACCCTGTTGATGACAGATTAGGCTTTTCAAAATTCGCAGAACAATTTGCAAATGCGATTAAAATGGTTGATAAAAATGAATGTTTAGTTTATGCTTTATGTGGTTCGTGGGGAAGCGGAAAATCAACATGTCTAAATTTTGTTAAATCATTTCTCGAAAACAATACAACTGAACAAGACAAAATATCCATAATTGATTTCAACCCATGGTGGTATTCTGGAAAACAGGATTTATTGACTCAGTTTTTCAGAGAGTTTGGATTGGCGGTTGGGCAAAATAAGGATAATTCTGAAATTCTTAAAACAATAATAAAATATGCTGAAGTGATTGCGGAGATTCCAGAACCGACTGGCATTGCAAAATTTCTCGGTAAAATCTTAAATAAGTCGGGTGAAGAGCTAAAGAAAAAGGAAATAACCGAAATTAGAAAAGAATTGATTTGCAAATTGAAAGAGAGTCGTAATAAATTTGTGGTTTTTATAGATGATATTGACAGGCTTGATGGCGAAGAAATACGGGATATTTTTAAAATCATTAAGGCTGTCGGAGATTTTCCAAATGTAGTTTATGTCCTTTCATTTGATAGAACCGTTGTTTTTGAATCGTTAAAAAATGTCCAACCCGGACTGCCGGGCGAAGAATATATTGAAAAAATCGTTCAAGTTATTTTTGATTTGCCAAAACCCAATAAGTCAATATTGGCGAGTTTTTTTGAAAAAGATATTGAACCGCTTTTAGAAAACACACCTTCTGAATTGTATGAACAGAAGCACTGGCAGGAAACATTTCTATTTGGAATAAGAAATTATTTGAACACTCCTAGAAATGCAAGGAGATTAGCAAATATCATTAAACTCATTTATCCAAATTTAATTGGTAAGGTTAATTTTCCAGATTTTGTAGCTATTCAAGTTTTAAGATTATTTGAACCGGACATATACGAATTTATTCAAACTCGTGGTGATATGTTTTACGGTCACGGTGAGGATCCATATAAAAAGTTACAACCATTTCATGACGCGTGGATTGTATCTATTCCAGAAAACAGAAGGGAATTTATTAAAGGCTTTTTAGAACATCTATTTCCTAAATTGAAATCTGCTTGGTCAAAAACAACAGTAGGGCATAGTTGGCTGGAAGAATGGAGAAAGAAAAAACGTGTTTGCAGCCCAGATAATTTTTTAACATATTTCAATTTAACATTGGCCGGCTCACAAATGACGGATAAAGAAATCGATGATTTAATAAGCATATCAAACAATGAAAAATTGTTTTCTCAACAACTGGAATCTCTCGGCAATTCCGACAGGGGGCTTGGTGACGGAACTACACGATTAAAAACGCTTTTGCAATTGTTGCCGGATCATCTGGCAAATATTCCGGTTGAGAATTTTGAGAATATCATTAAGGTTTTTTTGCATATTGGAGATGACTTAATTCTACCACAGGATGAGACTAAGGGATTGTTATCCTGGGGAAATGACAGAGATATTTACAGAATTATACATTTAATTTTGGAAAAAGTTGGAACGAACCAAGAACGATTTGAATTGTTAAGTAGATGCCTTCTTGGCGGAAGCGCTATATATACTGCAAGTGCTTTGGTATCACAGCTAATTTCAGAAATTGGCATTAAAGAAAAGCTACCAGAATATAATGTTATTTTAGAAATATTGGAATTAAATGAATTAAAAAAAATAGTGATACAAAATATAAGCAAAAACTCGAGCAATATTTATTCCGGTAAAACGCATAACCCTTCATTTGTCTTAGCCGTTTGGTTTCAATGGGGGAAGCCAGAAGATGTTTTGTCGGATTCTAAAAGATATCTTGATAACGTGGATTATCAAGGTTTTACAAAAACGATGTATAATTTTTTGAATTTTCAAAAATCCACTCAATACATGGATGATGCCATAGTGGAAATCAAACCAACAATTGATACTACTTTTATTCCGAAATACTTTGATATTAATCAAGTCTTTGGAAAAGCAAAAAAAGTTATAAATGATTATCCCGAATATAAAAAAATGAATGAATCTGCTGCAATAGATTTATTAATAAAATGGAAAGAAAAGATAGAAAAGGGCGAATCTGTCAAACAATTTTTGGGTTTAAGCGATAATGATTACTAAGTCAAATGTTGAATAAAGAGGCATAATTAAACCATACCAAAAACACAAATACAGTGGAAAGTAATCAAAAAAACGCAGTGAAAAATAAAACGTATACTGGTGTCAGCACCTGAATTGAGACTTGATTCTTCATTTACCGGGCTAATTATAATACCCGCATTTAAGAAAATATAATATTTTAAAAATGTGAATTTTCCTGTTTTTCCTGAGGAATATTTTTCATTTTTTTAACCGGCCAGTTGTACACATAAATCCAACAAAGGTTAGTGCTTCCGTCTTCAAGCTGCACTGCTTTGCGCACCCTTATGAATTCCGTTGGTTTTTCATTTTCCGGACTGCAACCCTCATATTTATCAAGACGCTCAAGTATTTTTGTGGGATGTTTTAAACTGTAAACCTCCCCATATATACGTTCGGGATTATTTTTTAATAATATTGCGCCGGGATAGTCATCATTAACTTTATAAATCCGGCCCGGGATCGATCCGTGGCCCATTTTACGCGAATGTTTCAGCAAAAACTCCTGCTCGCTGTTCGGCTTGCTGTTGCTTTTCAGGGTCCCGTAGACAAAAATGTTGGATTTAAAATAACCTGTTTTTTCCATTTTGTTCAGAAGATATAACAATTTTTCAAAGCCTTGTTCCTTTAAATATAAAACAATATCGGGATTGAACAGAAGATTGTCAAGGTAGTAGCCGAACATCATGCTGATCTCTTCAATATTCAAGCCGCCTTCTTTTTCAAGAATTGCGATAAATTCGAAGAAGTTAAGGTAATCGACAAGATGGGATTCTATAATGGATTTTCCGGTTTTGATAGCTCTGGAAATATGTTCCGGATGCCAGTCGAGTTCGTCCCTTATTTTTTTAAAATGTTCCATGATATAGAATTTTTCGTGAAGAGAATTCAGCCATTTTGTTTTGTTCTGCCGGACACTTTGTTTATAAGTTGAAATTGTTGCCCGGAGGCCTATCACACCGGTAATCAGCACAATAAAACCGCCAAAAATTTCAGCCGCGTCCAGCGCGTCGTTCCAGCTTTTAATATTAAGGAAATCCAATATTGAATGAATCTGCATTAATTTAATCCTTTCAACAAAATACTTTAAACATGTGCAAATCATAGCAAATTAAAATAAGTGAGTCAAGCACATCAAAAGCCGGGGTCACCTTGAACTTGAAGTCACAAATTGTGACTTCAAGCAGGGGCGGTAAAAGAAAGTTGCCTTATGCTTTTACCGGGCACGGGAAAATGTGCCTTGCAGACCAAAAACTGCCACCATTGGCGGCAGAAATAAGACAGGCTAAAAACATCGGCATAATGGAATCATGTAAACTTAACAACTGTTAAATAATATTATAGAATATAATTGAATACATTTGAATGATTTATGAGGAGGCTGCTGAATGAAGACACTCACGGTCAGGATGTCGGATGAGGATTATCAGACAATATTAAAGGGGGCCAAAAAAGACAGAAGGACCCTTTCAAATTTTATGTTATCTGCCACACTGCATGCCATGGAGCGGTCATACTACACTCCACAAACTGAAACAAACGAAATAATGAAAGACAAACTGCTTATGGAAGGCATAGAAAAGGGCCATAAGGACGCTGTAAAAAAACGCGGAAGATATCTCTGAATTGTTAGGGCTGACGCATATTGATGTTAAAAAAGACAAATATAATATAAGTACCAACCGCATATCCGTCCTGACGGAAACCGCTGAAGAAAATTTTGTAATGAAAAAAAGTCAAAAAAAAGCATAACCTCGTCATATTAAAAAACCATAAATCTGTTAAATTAGCGTTTGTTTACATATCATTTTAACGGGAAAAAATGGATCGGGAAAGACTTATTAAAAAACATTGACAAAAAGGCAACGCCGGTGTAATATTCCAATATGGAATATTGGCTGACGTGAGGATTGTGGAACATGGCAGAATGGACTATTGAAACAACAGGCCAGTATGACAGGGATTCTAAATATTATTCAAAAAAACATCCGGAAGAGCTGACAGCCGTATTGGATAATCTTGATACTTATTTATTGCTTTTAAACGCGTGTGCCGGCCCTTTTCAGGCAACAGCCGGTTTTATACATAATGAACCGGACGGGATGAAGGCCATAGACCAAAAAGGCTCGAAATCAAGGAATAAATTGCAGCAAACCAGGCTTTACATTTATGCGCATCATGAAAAGCAAATTCTTTACCTCCTTGGTATTGGCGGAAAGTCCGGCCAGGGAGAAGACATTCAGAGATGCAGGGAGTTTGTGCGTTTGATTAGAACGGGAGGATAATATGGGAAAACAGTATAACAGCGTCAGGGCGATGATAAAAGAAATGGACACGGACGCCGGATTTAAAGAAAAAGCTGAACTCGAAATAGAAAACCGGCAGATTTCAAAGTTTCTTGTGGTGCTGCGGTGCACGCACGGTTTGACGCAAAAACAGCTTGCCGGGAAAGCCGGATGCACGCAGAGCAGGGTTTCCA
Source organism: candidate division FCPU426 bacterium (assembly GCA_003159495.1). Lineage (GTDB taxonomy): Bacteria > Oederibacteriota > PGYV01 > PGYV01 > Palsa-1178 > Bog-1181. Next base: position 5,135 of record PLPI01000112.1, read on the forward strand.
AAATAGAAGCGTCTTATGATACCGAGATTTCAGTAAAGGACATGATTGATTACGGTAAAGCGTTGAATTTAAAACTTGAAATTGGATACAGAAAACCAACTGTAAAAATTGTTGATTTGATAAAATACCACGCAGGCAAGATAAGTTTTTATTTAAATCAGCTTGTTGAAATTGCCAGAGACAAAGACGACGAATCAATAAATGAAGGCGTTTTTAATTTCTTTAAAGAAGCCATTGTGAATATAAACGCCCTTATATTGAAACCATATTCAAAGCTGACTTTTCCGGGAAAATCCGATAAAAATATCATTCATATATCAGCCCCGCTGGATGCCATGGAAAGCATATCAAACGGGGCCGATAATACCAACAAAGCGTCAAAATAAACAGCTCCATCCATTAACTTAAAATAAATTGCCGGGATCATGGCCGGCGGCCGGGTGAAAACGGCGGCAAAACCTCTGGGCGAAACGCGGTAAAAAAAGATTAAAAAAAGATTAAAATAATCCTTGAAAGAATAGCTGCAATTATCTATAATATTATTAACATACCCGCCGCGCCTCTGCTGCAAAGCATGCGAAATCCGGCGGGTTTTCTTTTTTGGGGGGGATAATATGCAGTATACCAAACCTGCGCTCACTTTTGAAGAACAAGCTGATTTGATTATTTCACGGGGTTTAGTGGTTGATAGAGCCATTCTTATTGATGTCCTTAAAAATGTCAACTATTACCGATTGAGCGGATATCTATACCCGTATAGAACTTTGCCGGGAGATGAATTCAAACCCGGAACAACTTTTGACCAAGTTTGGCGGCATTATACTTTTGACAGGCAGTTAAGGGTTATAACAATGGACGCGCTGGAAAGATTTGAAGTGTCCATAAAAAACCAAATAATAAACTTTATTTCAAAATCTTTCGGGCCTTTTGGCTATATAGAACATACAAACTTTCCCTATTTATCTGCAGATGATCACGCGACATTGCTTAAGACTATAGCCGTTGAATCGGAAAGAAGCAAGGAAGAGTTTGTCAGACATTTTCGCTTAAAATATGGCGATACCCATCCAAATCTACCCCTGTGGATGTCGGGCGAGATAATTTCATTCGGCTGTTCTATTACAATGTTCAGGGGAATTAAAGATAAAAGCATAATAGTTGACCACTATGGAGTGCCGAAAGATGTTTTGATTTCCTGGCTTAAAACATTAAACGTCATCAGGAATATTTGCGCTCATCATGGACGTCTTTGGAACAGAGAGCTTGGAGTAAAACCCTATATACCAAGAAAAAAAGATTTTCCCCAATGGCATGAACCTGTAACGATAAATAATAACAGGGTGTTTGGAATTCTGACAATACTGAATTACCTGCTAAAAATAGCAGCTCCAAAAAGCAATTGGAAATTACGTCTTTTTACTCTTTTGGATGAATACTCTGAAATATCAAAACGAAGCATGGGATTTACTGATAATTGGAAAGATTCTATCCTTTGGAAATGAGGAAAAATGAGCAAAATCAACGAAGGGCTTTTGAATAATCCATATAAGAATCCTTAACCTCCGGCGGCCGGGTGAAATCAGCGGCAAAACCTCTGGGCGAAACGCGGTATCAAATTTTCCTTGAAAAAATAAATAAACTGTTGTAATATCCTTTTTGACTTTTTGAGATTGTAAATCGGGCGTTTTTAAGGAGTTTTATTATATGATAGAAATGAAGGTCAACGGGCTCGCTATTGACAGCGCTTCGAAAATGCCGGTCGTTATTCTTACCGACAAGGATGAAAAACGGTTTCTACCCATCTGGATAGGCGTTTATGAAGCCGACGCCATACTTGTGGCCCTTGAAAATATTGACGTTCCCAGGCCCATGACCCATGACCTTATCAGAACCATGCTGGATACGCTGGAAATTACCATTGACAGGGTTGTTATTCATGATATAAAGAATAATACTTTTTTCGCGAAGATACATCTCATAAAGGACGGCAAGGAATACGAGATTGATTCCAGGCCATCCGACGCCATCGCGATGGCATTAAGGATGGAAGCTTCAATATTTGTTTCCGAACATGTCATCATGGAAGCGACCATCATGGACAAGGATAAGTACGAAAAGGAAATGAAGGAATTCAAGGAGTTCTTAAAAGACATCAAACCCTCGGATTTCATTAACTATAAGGAATAGTTCCTTATAATCCCGGGGAAGGTGATAAATGAAGCAGGATAGCAGGGATACGATGCGTTCCTTTGGCATGCTGGGTTCGCTGGGTTTTACCCTTGTGATGTGCACTTTTGCCGGGCTTGCCGCGGGTTACTTTCTTGACAGGATCCTGCATACATCCCCGGTATTCACGATAATCATGCTTCTGCTCGGCATTGCCGCCGGGTTCATTTACATCATATATAAGTTCGGCCAAAATGGAAAAAATTAGGAATTTTTTGCTGATCTCTTCCGCGGCGGCGCTGGCAATATGCGTGGCGTTGTTTGCCGTGGATAAAAAGATTTCTCTCGGCCTGGCGGCCGGTTATGCGACGGGAATGGTTGACTATTTTTTGATAACGTCGCAGGTGCGTAAAATCACCTCGTCGCCGGGAAAGACCGCCGGAAAAGTTATGGCGGGCGGTTTTTTTTATATGCTCAGGTTTGCGGGGGCGGCGGCTATAATCGCGGTCGTCCTGAAAAACGGCGGCTCCGTTTCAATCGGAGGATTTCTGGCCGGGTTTACCGTGTGTGTGGCGGTTGAAATGGCCGCGCACAGACTAAACCCGTAGACTACATAAAAAAGGTGGTCCTATGGAAGAAGCACTGACATTAAACGGCAAGTTACTGCTTTTTGGCCTTGATTCCGAAGCGTCAATGAAGATATACATGATGCTTCTGGATATGCTCATAGTTGTATTTATAGTCTGGCTCGGCAGCGTCGGCAGGAAAAGAAAACCGGGCGGGCCCCAGAACCTTGTGGAATGGACCGTGACTTACCTTTGTAATTACGCCGATTCCATAATCGGCGAAAAAGACGCGCCGCGTTATTACCCCCTTATAGTGATGCTCTTCCTTTATATATTTGTCGGCAACCTCCTGGGCCTTATTCCCGGGCTGGTTTCCCCGACGGCTTCTTTTTCCGTTACGGTGACGCTTGCAGTAATGGTGTGGGTTTACACCTGGATAGACGGCATTGCCCACAAGGGACCGGCAAAATATTTTGCACATTACGCCGGTGGGCCGTCGGTTCCAATGGCAATAAAACCACTCCTGTTTTTTGTTGAGCTTCTTTCAGACTTTTCCAGGCCTATATCGCTCTCGTTCAGGCTTTTCGGCAACATAGTGGCAAAGGAAATTCTCCTTTCGGTTCTTGTAATGCTTATACTGCTTTTCGGGCCGGGTTTTATAGACAACCTCAAGCACGCGAACGCGATAGGGGCGGGTATTGACGGTTTCATATTTATACTGGTGGCGGTTTTAAGGCCGCTGGTGGTGCTTCTCGGCGTGCTGGTCAGCCTCATACAGGCCGGCGTATTCACGATACTTACGGCCATTTACATCGCCGGCGCGTCGGTTTCGCATGAGGAACATTCCACAGATGATGAAAAACATCACGTTAACGTATAAAAAACAAACCAGGAGGTGAAAGAATGAAAAAGTTTGCAAAGGTATTGCTTGCAGTGATCGTTGTACTTTCGATCGCATCTTTTGTCATGGCGGCTGATCAGCCGGCATCGGCACAGGCAGCAACCGCCGCCGGCAAGGCAACCAACGAAAGCGTACAGTTTTTTGCTTTCTCGGCGCTTGCGGCAGCGCTTGGAGTCGGCATCGGGGCTCTCGGATGCGGCATCGGCCAGGGAATGGCGACAGCCAAGGCCTGCGAGGGAGTGGCGCGCCAGCCGGAAGCAATGTCAAAGATTCAGAACGTCCTGATCTTAGGTCTTGCCATGATCGAGTCGCTCACGATTTATGCCCTCGTTATTGGCCTGATCCTTTTATTCGCAAATCCGTTCAAAGGCCTCTTCATAGGCTGATTTTATTCGGCGGGTGAAAACCCGCCAGCACTTATAGAAACAACGGGCGCGCCTCCGTGATTTTTACGGACGGATGGTTCAACCCTGACAAAACCGGATTTTATGAAGAAAAGCCGGTAATAAACGGAGGAAATAAATGGTAAGCATTGAATGGCCCATAGTAATTGTCCAGTTGATTACGTTCATACTGGGAATGATACTTGTCTGGAACACAATGATAAAAGCCCTGAGGGACACCCTGAAAAGCAGGGAGGCCTTTATTGGCACGACCCTCGACAAAATAGAAAAAGACAAGAAAGAAATCGAGGATATAAAGGCCGATTATGAAAAGAAGGCGCATGAAATGCAGGCGCAGTCAGCTGCCGCCCTCAATAAGGCCATCGCCGACGGTGAAAAAATAAGGGAATCAATGGCCGAAGAGGCGAAAAAAGAGGGCGCGAAAATTATTGTCGAGGCAAGGGCCGAGATTGAAATTGAAAAAAGGAAGGCTATCGGCGAAGTAAAGGACGCCATTGTCGAAATATCAATGATGGCCGCGGAAAAGGCCATACGGAAAAAAGTCACCAAAAAGGACCAGCTGTCAATGGTTGATGATTATATAAAAGAAATCGGAAAGTCCTCAAACTAAGGAGCAAACATGGCAAACATGGTACTGCCTTCGAAATACGCACAGGCGCTTTATAACGCGGCGTTCGAGTCGAATAATTTAAACGCCGTCACAGAGGAATTAAGGTCCATAAAAAAGATAATAGACACGACGCCGAAATTCAAACAGGTGCTGTACCATCCGGGCATAGACAAACATGAGAAAACCGAACTGGTAACGAATGTTTTCGGCGAAAAGGTCACGAAGCTGTCTTTAAGGCTCATGCTTCTTTTGATAGAAAAGAAAAGGGAATCCATATTCAACGACATCTGCGACATATTCTTCGGCAAGGTCGATGAGTTGAGCGGGCTGAAAAGAATAACGATTGAGACCGCCTTCCCCCTGGAACAGCAGGAAAAGGCAAAGCTCATAGCCAAACTTGAAAAGGCCATGGACAAAAAACTCACCGTGGACACAAAGGTAAACCCCGAAATCCTGGGCGGTATTATAATAAGGGAACGCGTGAAACAGATAGACGCCTCGGTCATCCAGTTTTTAAGGTCCATGAAAACGAATTTGAATTCCGTGAAGGCTGACGGAAAGGTAAGGGCGCCGGGGATAAAAAAAGCCGCAAAGAAACCGGCGGCCAAAAAAGCCGTTAAAAAAACCGCCGCGGTAAAAAAACCGAAAAAAGCGGCAAAAAAGAAAAAACAGGAACTTTAAAAATATAACTCTAAAAATATTCAAGGAGGATTTATGCAGATCAGGCCGGAAGAGATAACAAATATCATAAAGAACCAGCTGGAAAAGTACGAGTCAAAAATCGAACTCACCGAAGTCGGCCAGGTTATCCAGGTCGGAGACGGAATAGCCAGGGTGTACGGGCTCGAGGGGTGTATGTCACTCGAATTGCTGGAGTTTCCGGGATCCGTATTCGGCGTTGCATTGAACCTTGAAAAGGACAACGTCGGCGTCGTTTTGATGGGCGATGATAAAGGCATAAAAGAAGGCGACACTGTAAAACGCACGGGCAGGATCATATCGGTGCCGGTCGGCGATGAATTGATAGGAAGGGTTGTCGACCCGCTCGGCCAGCCCCTTGACGGAAAAGGGCCGATCTCGACAACAAAATTCAGGCCGGTGGAAATAAAGGCGCCGGGCGTCGTGGACAGGAGCCCGGTAAAAGAGCCGCTTCAGACCGGAATAAAAGCAATAGACGCGATGATTCCCATAGGGCGCGGGCAGAGGGAGCTCATAATCGGCGACAGGCAGACCGGAAAAACAGCGGTGGCCATTGACGCCATAATAAACCAGCGCGATTCGGGTGTAATATGTATTTATGTGGCCATCGGGCAGAAGCAGTCGACCGTGGCAAAAGTGGTAAAAACCCTTGAAGAGCACGGCGCCATGAAATACACAATAGTTGTTTCAGCGGGCGCGGCCGAGCCGGCGCCGCTTCTTTACATAGCCCCTTACGCGGGATGCGCCATGGGCGAAGAATTCCAGTTCGCGGGAAAACACGTGCTGTGCGTATACGACGACCTTTCAAAACACGCCGTGGCATACAGGCAGATGTCGCTTCTTCTGCGCAGGCCGCCGGGCCGCGAAGCTTACCCGGGCGATGTGTTTTATCTCCACTCAAGGCTTCTGGAGAGGGCGTCAAAATTAAATGAAAAACTGGGCGGCGGGTCGCTTACCGCGCTTCCTATCATAGAAACGCAGGCCGGCGACATATCGGCTTACATCCCGACCAACGTAATTTCGATTACCGACGGGCAGATATTCCTTGAAGCCAATCTTTTCTTCGCGGGCGTCAGGCCGGCCATTAACGTCGGGCTCTCGGTCTCCCGCGTCGGCGGAAACGCGCAGACAAAGGCCATGAAACAGGTTGCCGGAAAAATGAAGCTTGATATGGCGCAGTACCGCGAGCTTGCGGCCTTCGCGCAGTTCGGATCAGAACTCGACAAAACATCCCAGGACCAGCTGAACCTCGGGCGCAGGATGGAAGAGATATTAAAGCAGGGGCAGTATACGCCATTTGATGTCGCGGACCAGATTCTGGTCATATACGCCGCCACCAACAGGTTCCTTGACGACATAGCGGTGGCGGATGTGTCCAAATTCGAGGAAGGGCTGATAAAATTCACGGATATAAGCTATGCCGCGGTAAAAAAAGAGATCAAGGAAAAAAAGGTATTGAGCGACGATATAAAGAAAACAATGGACAAGGCCATACTGGAATTCAAGGCAACTTTCAAAAAATAAGATGAGCAGCGGGCCCGGTTTTTAAGGGCTTTTAAAGGAGCTTTTATGGCGACATTAAGAACGATTAAAAAAAGGATAAAGAGCGCCGGAAATATACAGCAGATAACAAAGGCCATGAAAATGGTCTCGGCCTCGAAACTGCGCAGGGCGCAGGAACGCATCCTTCAGGCCAGGCCGTACGCGGCGAAAATCGAGGAAGTAATAGACGAGCTTATCGTGAACGCGAAGGCTGAAAAGGGCAAATACCCCCTGCTCGAGGAAAACACGGGGGCGCCGAAGGAAGCTGTAGTTCTCATTACGGCGGATAAGGGGCTGTGCGGAAGTTTCAACACAAACCTTTTTAAGGCCGCAGCGGCAAAACTCAGGGAAACGCCGAACGCCTCCTTCTTTTGTATCGGAAAAAAAGGCATGGAGGGCATGAGGAAGCTCGGCCTTGAGATAGAGAAATTCAAATTCAACGACAGGAAGATAAACTGGATAGACATCGAGGAAATTAGCGGCCTTATGATAAAGAATTTTTCCGCAAAAAAGTACTCGAAGATAACGATGATATTCAGCGAATTCCAGAATTCGCTCCAGCAAAAAATAGTGAACAAACAGCTGGTGCCGGTGGTGTTCGAAACTAAAGGGGCCAGGGCAAGGAGCTTTATTTACGAGCCGTCGGAAACAACGGTGCTAAATTCCCTGCTGTTAAGATATATAAAAACCCAGCTTTTCAGGGCCGTGCTTGAGAGCCAGACGGCGGAGCAGGGAGTGAAGATGGTATCCATGGAAATGGCTACCAACAACGCGAAGGAAATGATAAGGTCGCTCACGCTTCTGGCGAACAATACGCGCCAGGCGCAGATAACAAAGGAAATACTCGAGATTGTATCCGGGGCGGAAGCCATAAAGTAAGCGTTGTCAATTATTGAAAATAAAGGGACGTGGAGCATCCGCGGCCCGTATTAAAACAGGAGGCATTGATATGAATGAAGGTAAAGTTGTCCAGGTTATAGGCCCCATCATAGACATTGAGTTTGGCGAGGGCCAACTGCCGAACATTTACAACGCGATAAAAGTTCAGGGCGAGTACTCTGTCGGCAATGATAAATTTAAGATAGACCTTGTTTCCGAAGTGGCAATGCATACCGGCGACAATACGGTGCGCACGGTGGCCATGTCGTCCACCGACGGAATTTCCAGGGGGATGAAAGCTCTCGACACTGGCGCGCCAATCACCGTGCCGGTCGGAGCCGGGGCCCTTGGAAGGGTAATGAACGTTTTGGGGCAGCCAGTTGATTACAAAGGCGAAATAAAGGCGGAAAAAACATCCGCCATAAGAAGGCGTCCGCCTGCGTTCGAGGATCTGTCCACCAAGACAGAGATGTTCGAGACCGGCATAAAGGTCATAGACCTTCTTTGCCCGTATCCGAAAGGCGGAAAGGTCGGGCTCTTCGGCGGCGCGGGAGTCGGAAAAACAGTCGTCATAATGGAGCTTATCAATAATATAGCAAAACAGCACGGCGGACTCTCGGTATTCGCGGGAGTCGGCGAAAGGACAAGGGAAGGAACTGACCTCATGATTGAAATGCAGGAATCCGGGGTCATATCAAAAACAGCGCTCGTATACGGGCAGATGAACGAGCCGCCGGGAGCCAGGCTCAGGATAGGCCTCACGGCTCTCACTCAGGCGGAATATTTCAGGGATGAGGAAGGAAAAGACGTTCTTCTTTTCATAGACAACATATTCAGGTTCACGCAGGCGGGTTCCGAAGTCTCCGCGCTGCTGGGAAGGATGCCCTCGGCCGTCGGTTATCAGCCGAACCTTTCGACTGAAATGGCGGAACTGCAGGAGAGGATTACCTCGACGAAAAAAGGTTCAATAACATCGGTGCAGGCCATATACGTCCCGGCCGACGATTTGACCGACCCGGCGCCTGCGACGGCTTTCGCGCATCTTGACGCCACGACCGTTCTGTCGCGCGCGCTCACGGAACTTGCCATATATCCGGCGGTCGACCCGCTTGATTCGACATCAAGGCTGCTCGACCCGCAGGTTATCGGACAGGAACATTACGAAACAGCGAGAAAAGTACAGGGAATCCTCCAGAGGTACAAGGACCTCCAGGATATCATAGCCATCCTCGGCATAGACGAACTCGGTGACGAGGATAAGCTCGTGGTCGCCAGGGCCAGAAGGATACAGAAATTCCTTTCACAGCCCTTCTCGGTCGCCGCGCAGTTTACCGGCAGGGACGGGAAATACGTCACAATAAAAGAGACCATCCGCGGCTTCAAGATGCTCGCGGACGGAGAGCTTGACACACTGCCGGAACAGGCCTTTTACATGGCCGGCGGCATCGATGAAGTAATCGAGAGATCCAAGGCAATGGCATAAGGCGGATTAAAAATGGCAAAATTATTGGCGATGGATATTGTTACACCCGAGAAGAGGGTATTTGAAGGCATGGTGAAGGAACTCACGGCGCCCGGTTCCGACGGAGAATTCGGAGTATTGCCGGAACACGCCCCTTTTGCGACGGCGCTTGTACCGGGAGTCGTTTCCATCATAAAGGAAACAGGCGAGCGCGAACTTATGGCCGTATCCGGAGGTTACATAGAGGTAACAGGGGATAAGGTCGTACTGCTGGTGGAGACCGCGGAGCGCGAAGGTGAAATTGACATTGAGACTATCAAACGCAGGAAAGAGGAGAAGGAAAAGCTGCTGAGTTCAATGACAAAAGAGGATGTTGATTATGACATGCTCCAGACATCGCTGTTAAAGGAAATATCAATGCTGAAAGCTGTGGAGCTTCTTCAGAAAAGAAAAAAATAGAAGTTTTATATCGGGATCAAAGGGCCGCGGATAACCTCCGCGGCCCTTTTTTTTGGCGGGGACAATGATATCTATTGCATTAAATATGGAATGTTTTCCATAAACCGCAATTTTTTCATATAAATAAAATCGTATATTCCGGCACGGATATTGCTGTTCAATAATGTACTATAAAGTAAATTTTAGCGCGTAGGAGATAATGATGAAGCCTATGGATGAAAATTTTTCCGTCCAAACGCCGGGGAACAACTGCGAAGAGGAAAAGATGCGGGATTTAACCCTTATAACATGCTCATATAATACGCCCATTGTTGTTGAGATTATGCTGAAATCCTTCGTTTCATTTCACGGCGTACCGCAGAGACTTATCCTCTTTGAAAATTCAACAAATGATGAAACCGCTAAACTGCTGGATAAAAGCAATGTACCTTATATCAGGACGCGGGGCGGAACGCATCCAAAATCTGTTGATGAGGCTCTTAAAATATGCGCGACAAAATATGCCCTTGTGGTTGATTCTGACATCGTTTTTAAAAGTCCGGTTTTACCTTTATTTGACGCGATGAAAAAAAATGACGGGGCAATAATGGGCGAAGTTTGCGGAGATCGCGGAGGTTATATGCTTTATGAAAGGGTACATCCCTGGTTTATGTTCGTCAACGTAGAAAAAATTAATGGCGCTGGTATATCATTTTTTGATTGGGAAAGGGTTGTAAAAACAGGCTCGGAAGGTTTCTACAGGAATATACCGCTGCAGCAGAACGACGAGAAAACAAGATATTACGATGTTGGATCCACATTTTTTGAGGACATAAAAAAGGCTGGTTTGAAAATAATAAATTGCAAAGCCAATCCTTATTTTTTTGTCCATTACGAAGGAATGTCCTGGAAAAAATTGAGCGGCATAGAGGTCCTGGTAAGTATTGAAAAAAGGAACATGGAATTATACAGGGATGAGGTGAAAAAACACGGCAATACGGATATAAAAAACTTTTTTTTAAAAGGGTTTAAAGAAAGGTTGAAAACGGAAAAAAATGAAGGCTGCGAACGCCGCGGGGATGGAAAAAGGCCGGTCCTAAGCGCGGTTATGGCCGTGCCGGATGTTAACGACACATCCCTTGAGGCGGCAGGAAAATTGACGCTGGAAATGGGACCGGGTGATGAAACAATAATAGTGGCTGCGGGAAGCTCGCAGGCCGGGTTGATAAAAAAGGCGCTGCCGGAGAAAACAGGGTTGAAGATCATTGAATCATCCCCGGGTGATTCAATTGCGGCGATGTACAATGCGGGTATAGCCGCTGCGGGTGGCGATATAATAATATTTACCAGGGATGACATTGTTTGCGGAAATGGATTTTTTGAGGCGCACAGGGCCGTGCATATGGATAATCCAGGCGATAATTTTGCGGCAATGGGAAATATTGATGCTCCTAATGTTCCGGGTCACGGGTATATTAATTCGTACCTGAACGGCGGCGGCATTGAACAGGCGGATTTTGGGGCGCTTTCAGGGATAAAATGCAGCGTGGGTCCGGGATTTTTTAATAATTCCAATGTTTCTTTAAAACGTTCAATCCTCGCGGACAATATGCTTTTTGATGAGTTTTTTACGGATATAATTACACCCGCCCGGGAGTTCGGGCGCCGATTATTTGACAGGGGCATGGACCTGGTTTTCATTCCCGAAATAAAAGCAAAGTGGGAGCATCCATTAAAATTCAGGGAATATGCGGAGATACGGTACCGCGAGGGAAAATTTTATCCGTATTTTGCGGACAAAATGCTTCATTTCAGGAACGAGGCAAGATTTAAGGAACCTATAGATGGAGATGACCTTTCATGGCATGAACTTATAGGTGAAAGATCCGATATGCTGGAAAGATTAATGAAAACAGGTAAAAAAGATTATATCGAACAATATGTTTCGACAATGCTGATGGTTGCGTTCTTCCGCGGCGCAAAGGACGCGGCTGCTGAAAATTCAGGCGCGGAAAAACTGTTTTTTGAAAAAGGGAAATGGGGCGTTTATAAAACAGGAAAGAACGGTGGCTGTGTAAGCGTCAACAGCGAATACGGCCCTGAACGAGAGGCGAAGATAATAATCTCCCCGCTTCCTGCGGATAAAAATATTGTCTTTATAGGCGCCGGTATGGGCTGGCACATAAAGGAGTATCTTGGCGCAAACCCGTCCATGATGGCCGTGCTTTATGAGCCGCACAGTGTGTTGTTTAATTACCTGAAAACTAAAATCAATATGGACAGGGTGTCCAGGATAACAGACAGGGAAGAATTGAGAAAGTATAAGAAAATGGGTTATGCGGCTGTAATATTGCCGTCGCTGAAAAATCCGCCGAATGAGTATTCCGGAGCCTATAATGATTTTATTTGCCAGGAAGAGCAGCCCGTAAATAAATAAGGATGATTTAACCTTATGAACCCTGCCATCCCTTCTGTTGAAAAATCAAGCAATTTAATGTAAAATATGGGGTAAAAATAATTTACCCCGGAGGCTGCAATTGAAAAAAACCATGGTTTTGTTCGTTCTGTTTTTCCTTATATATTCCTGTGTGCTTGCGCTTCCGCCCGGGTATAAATACATGTATTCAATATCCGACGGGCTTGACAAATTGACAGTTTCCTCGGTCATGCAGAAACAGGCAAGATTCATAAGGTGGGAAAAGGGAAAACTTTTTTATAAGGACGTATTCAGCCCGGGGTCCTCATGGAACAAGTACATGGACTTTGACCCGGACAATTTCGGTATAAGGATGAAACAGGACGGAGCCGTCAGGCTTGTTTACCCCAACATGGCATCGGTCATATGTTATAATCCCGATAAAAAGATAGCCGCCCTGCTCATCCATCTGAACAACGCGAACAGCGTAATATCGGTTTGTGATACGGCCGCCGGCAGACAGATTTACACAGACCTTGTGGAGACGCCGCCGCATGTGCCCGGCCGCCATATGGAGTTTATGGCCATTGACCATATTGACCTCGTACCGGTGCTTTCTGACGACGCCTCCACGGTAGCTTACGGGGTTTATAACTATCTTTATAAAAACAGCGTTTATATTCTGGATATAGCTTCCGGTAAGATATCAAAAATAAAAAATGGAGCCATCCCTTTTTTATGGAAAGAGAGGGTCTATTATCTTGATATGGTAAATCCGATGGGGAAAAAGATTTTAATGTCCGCTAATCTTGACGGGTCGGATCAGAAAAAATTTACGGCCCTTGATTTCGAGCCGTCGCTTTTTATGATGCAGGAAGGGGTTTTGTACGCTGTTTCCGGGACAAAGGCGTATGCCCTGCGCATTGGGACGGACAAAAAATTTGTGGAAATAGCGGATGCATCCGATCTTTTCAGCGGCTTTGAAGTTCCGTCGCTGGCAAGAATATTTCCGGTTGAGCATGACTCGAAAGAGTTTATGATCTTTGTCATTAAAAATACAAAAAATGGAAGGGAAGAATTCGGCTTTTATTCAAAACAATTATGAAATTATGGCAATATAACGCAACTAAAAACAATTTTAACCGTTTAACATATGAAGAACACATTTTTAACAAATTGGTAAATAACATATTTTTGCGCGCTAAACCGGCGTATTATCCGGGTTTTATTGGTGAAATAGCGTTTCATTTTTGTGAAACATCCGGAGTTTTAAATTGTCATATTTATTGCCGGTTAACCTGTGGAAGCGGGGAAAATCCCCGTTATTATTAAGGAAAATATTCTTGACACTATTGCCGGGAAATGATATATTTTTCTGGAGAGAGGTGAATAAATGAAAGTAAAAACAATATTTATTCTGGTTTTTACCGTTGCTATACTGTCTTTATTTTCATCATTCCTGCTTGCTGACCAGGGCACAACCTCGGCTGTTTTTTTAAAGCTTGAGCAGGGAGTCAGGCCCATAGGTATGGGCGGCGCCTACACGGCGGCGGCTGATGATGTAAATTCAGTAATGTGGAACCCGGCGGGACTGGCAAGGGTACCGGATATTCAGATAACTTTTATGCATACCATCTGGTTTGCATCCATATTTTATGATTATCTTGCTGCGTGTTATCCGGCTGGAGAAATAGGCACATTCGGAATCGGACTTGTTTATGTCAATTCAGGGCCCATAACTTCGTGGGATAATGTCGGCAACCAGGGGGCTTCTTTTACGGCAAGCGACCTCGGAATCAACCTGGCATACGGCACCAAAATTAATAAGGAATTGTCGCTCGGGGCCACCATAAAACTCTTCAATGAAACCATCGCATCTTCCGGCGCATTCGGGTTCGCCATCGACCTCGGCGGGCTTTATAAACTCCCGGTCAAAGACTTTACCCTCGGAGTTGACGTGGAAAACCTCGGGCCGAATTTTGGATTTGGCGAGGCTTTTATGCTGCCGATAATGGCAAAAGTCGGAGTAAGCTATACGGGAGTTAAAAATCTTCTGCTCGACCTTGATTACATTCAGCCGATAGAAACGCGCGGCATACTGGCCGTGGGCATGGAGTACTGGTATAAGGACGTTGTATGCCTGAGGATGGGATACCAGTATCAGGGCGAGATAGATCCGGACAATCTTTTCACAGACGTTGCCAGCCCCGGCATAATGGCCGGTTTTGTGGCGGGCGCCGGTGTTAAACTTGATATTTATGAGATAGATTACGCGTTCAGGCAGTACGGAGTTCTTGATAGCACTCACAGGATCGGTCTCACGCTTAAGTTTAAGTAAAATGGCATCGCTTAATATAACATTTGGGAATCAATTGTTTGTTTTTATAGAAAATGGAAGCCTGAAGCTGGGCGCGTGGCAGGGCATTTTTTTTGCCGAATTTGACGGGCCGAGAAAAAGGGAAATTTTAATCAAGATAACTTGATGATGCGCATAAAAATCAGGAGGCGAACATGGCAAGGGTAGTCCTAAAAAATGTGGGAAAAAAGTACGGCAGCGTAGTGGCCGTAAAGAACGCGAATATAGTGTGCGAGGATAAGGAATTCCTGATACTTGTAGGGCCTTCGGGGTGCGGAAAGACGACGACGCTGCGCATGATAGCGGGGCTCGAGGAGATAACATCAGGGGAGATATTCATAGACGATTTGATGGTAAACGACGTACCGCCGAAAGACAGGGACATAGCGATGGTGTTCCAGAACTACGCGCTGTACCCGCATATGACGGTGTATGAGAATATGGCATTCGGGTTAAAGCTGAGGAAATATCCGGCGGCTGAGATAAAGGCGAGGGTAAACGAGGCGGCCGAGATACTGTCGATAGAGAAGTATTTAAAGAGGAAGCCTAAGGAGCTCTCGGGCGGAGAGAGGCAGAGGGTGGCGGTAGGGCGGGCTATAGTGAGAAAGCCGAAGGTATTTTTGTTTGACGAGCCGCTGTCGAATCTGGACGCGAAATTAAGGGTGCAGATGAGGGCGGAGTTATCCAAGCTGCACACGAGGCTGCAGGCGACGATGATATATGTAACGCACGACCAGGTAGAGGCCATGACGATGGGAGAGAAGATAGTGGTGATGAAGGCGACGGAAGTGCAGCAGATAGCGTCGCCGAAAGAGATGTACAACAAGCCTATAAACAAGTTCGTGGCGGGATTTATAGGGAGCCCGTCGATGAATTTCATAGAAGGGACTCTGGAGTCGAAAAAGGGCGGGATGTATTTCAACGAGGAGAATTTTGAGGTAAGGGTGCCGGACACGATGATGGAAAAGCTGAAAGGTAAGATGGGGGCGGAAGTGACGATGGGAATAAGGCCGGAGGACATATATGACAAGGTGTACGCGCCGAACGCGAGCGCGGACAATACGATAGTGGCGACGGTAGAGGTTGTCGAACAGCTCGGGAGCGAGTCAAACGTGTATCTCACGACGGGAAAGACGCCGTTTATCGCAAAGATGGATTCTGAAGCCGAGGTTGAAGTGAACCAGGAAGTGGAGCTTGTGCTTGACATGAACAAGGCCCATTTCTTTGATTCCCAGACCGAAAGCGCCATAATTTAAGGCTTTGTTTTTCAAATGTTAAAAAAAAACTAAATTTTGGGCTGCTCTTCGGGGCTGCCGTGTTTATAATAGTTTTACCCGCATTATGCCATGCCGACGCGACAATGACGCCGACTGCGGTGATAACACCGGCGGCGGCATCAATTGCCCCCGCGGCGGGAGCGACGGCTTCGCAAACCCCTAAAATGCCAGTTATTGACGCGAAGATAAATACGGCGTCGCCTCTTTATATTTCCGCGGATAATCTCGACTATTCCAACGCAAACTCCATTATTATCGGAAAAGGCCATGTTATCGCCAGGAACGACGACACGACCATATTTTGTGACAACATAAATTACAACGCTGATACGGGCGATTTGACCGCGCAGGGGCGGGTTCTCGCCATACAGAACGGCTCATCCATTTACACCGAGAAGCTTTATATGAACACAAAGACCGAGGACGCGTATGCGAAAGATGTGGATGTCACTGCTTTTCCATGGATAGTGAAAGGGAAGCAGATGAAAAAAACGGGTAAAAAAAGCGAGATAGAAAATCCGGTATTCACCACCTGCGACGCGAGAGATCCGCATTACAGGATGGAGGCCTCGAATATTTATATTTATGAAGATGAAAAAATCGAGAGCTGGAATACGGTATTGTACCTGGGCGACGTCCCGGTATTTTATTTTCCGTATTTTTCACAGCCTTTAAAACAGGAAAAAAGGCCCTATGACATACAGTTCGGCCACAATACATACGCGGGTTATTATGTTGATACAACCTATACCATAAATTTCAACCCTTTAAACACATGGACGGCCGGTTATGATTTCATGCAGTTAGCCGGCTCCGAATATTTACTCAACGGTTCATACGGTTTTAACCAGGATTCAAACGGCACATTTGCCGGAACTTTTACCAATGATATAATTGAAAAAAGGAACAGGTGGACCGTGGATTTTAGCCACAACCAGCAGTTTAACAGCACCACGCGCCTCGGTCTGCTGGCCCAGTCTGTTTCCGACGCGGGCATCACAACCGATTATCTTAATTCGCA
The DNA here is from genome assembly GCA_003159495.1 of candidate division FCPU426 bacterium. Lineage (GTDB taxonomy): Bacteria > Oederibacteriota > PGYV01 > PGYV01 > Palsa-1178 > Bog-1181. The sequence continues at coordinate 21,872 of PLPI01000112.1, forward strand.
GGGGGCGGACATGTTCCGCCAGAATTATCAGGCTAATTTTGCCACGTCATTCGGCAACCAGACTTTTGCGTTTACCGCGTCCGACGCGGAGGAACTTACAAACACGGCTTATTCATCAACTACGGATACGGCGGCGCCGACGCCTGTCCCGGTATATTCCTATTATACGGCCCAGAGGATTCTTCCAAGCCTCTCTTATAACATGACCTCAACGCAGATTCTTCCACGGCTCTATTATTCACATTCGGTAAATCTGACAAGGAATTACGCTGTCGGCCTGGGAAATTATTACACCGATACGGGAACCTTTGCCCCTCAGCTTGCCTTTTCAGCGCCGTATATGTATATATTGAGCCTTTCCGCCAACGCGGGGCTCTCATCCCAGTGGCTCAATTCCAATGATTCGCTGGCCAAAGGATTTTTTAACGGGAATCTCACTAATTCCATCACATCCAACGAGTCCGCATCTCTTGATATAATACCGGGCGGCTTCCTGCGAGCCCAGATTACGCACAGCTATGCAAAAATGCTAAACAACCTTAACGGGGCAGAACATGCCGGCATAACCACAAACATGCTTTCCGGGGTGGTGACGGGGGGGTTCGGGCCGATAAATTTGAACGTGTCATCCACATACAACCTGCTTACCGATACGGCGAAGACGGGTTTTGACGTTGACAGAATGTCCATGCTTAACTTCAACCTTTATTCCAGCGCAAGGGACATATATTTCTCCTCATCAGGCATTTACAGCCCTTATGTAAACAGTATAAAAAGCCTTAACCTCAATTTTGATGTGAAGGATATGGGGCCCAAG
>PLPI01000076.1 GCA_003159495.1 candidate division FCPU426 bacterium
ACATCTGCTGTGACAAAACCCGGAAAAATAATATTAATTAATTAAAAACTGTGGAAATGCATTTCACAATGTGGGATTAACCGTTTAAGCATAAAGGCTATATTTTGTTGAGAAAAAACGAAACTTTTTCACGTAAAGATTGTCAAAATATAAAAGATATGGTATAAATGAAGTGATTTTTTTTTGATATTTTGTTTAAATGTTTAAACTGGTTCAAATTGGAGGAATAACATGATTTTTAAGAAAACAGCGCTCACGATGACGATTATCATGATATCTTCTTTGATTTTTTCCATGGGCGGAACCGTGCCTGCGGGGCTTCCGGGATATTTTGGATTTGGCTGTATAGACAAGGCCGACAGCTACGCGGTAGACGGCCCTCATTTTTTTAAGGACCTGACGCCCCCTTCAGCATGCTGGGATTACAGCTATGCATACCTTACACCGAATTGGACCGGCTGGATTTCCGGCGGAGGGTGGGCAAAGCAGGAGCTTCAGCACTGGGAAAGCAAGGGGCAGATACAGGTATTCACTTTTTATTATACGCCTTACACACTTTCAAATTATACAACCGGTTCATGGATGAACACATATTTATCAGATTTTAAGACCCTTATGCAGGTATGCGCCGCTAATACAACCAAGGTTGTAATAGTGCATATCGAACCCGATCTTATGGGATACTGGCAGCAGGCCGGAAAATCCCCGACAACGACGGGCACTGTAAATATGAGCGGGTCGGGTTTCAATGAAACCGACGACGGCGTCAATATAACTTCGCTGCCCAACACAATACAGGGGTGGAGCGAGGCGCTTTACAGGATAAGGAACCAATACGCCAAAGGAAAGGTTCTTCTGGCCCACCACTTCACTCACTGGGCCACAAACAATGACGTATATATAAATTCGTCAGGCATGAACCAGTCGGCGACAAACACTCAGGTCGACGCGATAACAACATTTATCAGCGGAGTGGAAAACGGACATCCGTATGACCTTATATTTTCCGACCCTTCGGACAGGGACGCCGACTGGTACAGGATACAGGGCGGCGGGTCCAATACACGCTGGACAGATCCGGGGCTTGCATATACCGACGCGCGCAGCTGGGGCAGGATTGCGTATATAATCAACAGGGCGTCGACCACGCTTGCAAGGCGGTTTATGATATGGCAGGTGCCAAACGGCAATACTTATTTTAAGACATGCAATAATACATCGGGCCATTACAGGGATTACAGCTCGCAGTCATTTTTGCCTTCCACTTCAGCAAACGGTTCATCCGGAACGCCGGGCGACGCTTATTCGTCTTCCAGCACGACAACAGGGCCGGGATTTTACGCGCAGAACGGCGTGATAGGGGTTCTCTTCGGCGAAGGCGGATATGATTCAAATTATTCACCCCATGACATGACACATTTAAGGGATGCGCTTCCCGGCGACGGTGTTTATAATCCCGGCTCTGATAATAACGCAGGCAGTTTTTCAGCCGATACATGGGGCAAGCAGAGCTCAACGCTCAGCGATAACGACGGGGGATATATCAGGACGGCGGTGGGGGCTTACTGCACAAAAGGGAAATATTATTTCAACGGCTCTGTTTCAACGCCTACTTTTACATTCACAAGGACGCCGCTGCCAAGCGCAACAATAACGCCGTCTTTTACACGGACAAATACTCCTGTGCCTCCGACATCAACTTTTACATCCACAAACATTCCGGCGACGCCGACTTTCACGGCTACGCCGAGCGCAACAAGGACCATAACACCGTCATTCACACGGACTGATACGCCGGTGCCGCCGACAGCCACTTTTACATTCACGCAGGTTCCTGCGACCCCGACTTTAACATCCACGTCCGTTCCTGCGACCCCGACGTATACATACACGACAGTTCCCGCGACCGCGACTTTAATATCCACAGCCGTTCCCGCAACAGCGACATTTACATCAACGGCGGTTCCCGCGACGAAAACTTTTACAATAACTCTTACCGCCACGAAAACAAACACACAGATAATACCGACTGCAACGTTAACATTTACAAATGTAATTCCCGGATCAACTGTGACGGATACGCCGACAATTACATTGACCGCCACAAGGACAAATACGCCGGTGCCGCCGACTCAGACGCAGACAAACGCGCCGACGGCTACTTCCACATACACGGTTGTCCCGGCTGACACCGCGACAACCGGCGCGACAAAAACATTTACACCGACACCGGCCGCGCCGACATTAACATTTACCCCGACAAATATACCGCAGGCTAATACCGCAACGCCGGTTGTTACACAGACGCAGGCCGCAACGGCCGTTATTTCCGCGACATTTACAGCAACGGCCACATACACTCCAACCGCGGGTATAACGCTCACTGTTGTACCGGGCGCGACCCTTACGGCGACTGCGACCATTGCGCAGACTTTGGTTACTGACCCGATAATTTATCCAAATCCTTCGACCAACGGGCGGGTAACTGTGAGGTTCTACGCAAAGAATGACGCGGATAATTTCAGGATGCTTGTTTATACTAGGGCGTACAGGCTCGTCAGGGCTATTAATATCAACGGGACTTTTAAACAGGGAATGAACGAAATTGACCTGGCCGGGCAGTATCTGCAGGAATACTCGAAAGGAATCTATTATTTCAGGATAATATTGAAGCAAACAAAGGGAGCCGCGGAAATATTAAAGCCGGGGACCTTTATTTTATTGTAAAAAAAATTGTAAAAAAATTATTGTATTTTGCCGCATCTAAGGCAGACAAATGTTTCGCTGACGCCGGGGATGATTTTTACGTCGATTTTGCCGCCGCAGCCGCAGACGAGCCTTCTGGGGCCCCTGCGCCGCTCTGATTTTACCTTTAAGTTTTTTTTGCGCCTGTCGTTTGCCCTTTTATCCTGCATGTAGTACCTCCGGTTTTTTATAATTTAGCATAAAACTGATTTTAATACAATAATTTTACCATATATTACCGGGTAAAGTTTAAAGTTAAAAAGCAAAACTAAAAAGTACAATTTAAAAGTATTAAAGTTAAGGCAGGACAGGACAAGGAAGGAACGCGCGGGCCGCACGGCAAACCGGGGCACGGTGCGGGCCGCCACATGGGGCGGCCCCTACAATTGCAAAAAAAATGCACGGAACCAGACTTCATGTCTGAGCAATTTGTTTTAAATGGCTCTTCTATTTAGTCAAACCACAAAATATACTTTGAGTTTTCGTTTATGTATATACAGCAGATTGACGATACTATATTACGAAAGTTTCGCTGCGAAAGAACGAAACTTTCGTAGTTTGTATGACTTATAGTTTTTGCAGAATGGATAAAACCTGACAATTTATATACAAAATGCTTGACTATTTCTTTCGTAAATGTTATATTTCATCAAATAAAGTAATTATTTTGCGGAGGGTTTTACCCGTGCGCAAACACAATAAAGTTTCGAAAAAGCTTTCCATAAATCCCTTGAAGCTGTTTTTATCATTATTATTGCCGTTTTTCCTATTGTATCCGGCTATCTCTGTTTTTGCGTCATCTTTCGGGACCGATACCGCGCAATTTCTCACTATTAACCCGGAAGCAGGACCCGCGGGCATGGGAGAGTCATACATGGCCATTGCCGACGGCACCTCCGCGCTGCAATATAACCCGGCAGGGCTCGCTTCAATGGACAACGGCGAGGCATCCGCGACGAGCATAATGTGGTTCGATAATATTAACATGATACATGCGGCGGCCGGGTATCCACTGGCGGAGGGGTTCGGCATTGCCGGCTCCGTACTCTGGATAAATTACGGCAGCTTTGATTCCACGGGCGGGATTGCACCGTCAGTTTCAATGCAGGACGGGCTGATAAATCTTGGCGCGGCAAAAAGCTTCGGGGAAAATCTGAATATAGGGGCCGAATTGCGCGGCTTGTATGAAAGTTTTTCCGCCGGGACGGTTAATTCATCCTCAATGGGATTCTCTGTCAACGGCGGGGCCACGCTTCAACTCGGGTCCAAAAACCTTGTGCTCGGGCTGACGGCCGCCAATTTTGGAATTTTATCCGGCGCGGCGGACCCTCTTCCGGCGGAAGCGGGGGCCGGGCTCGGCTGGAGGCTCTACGACGGGTCCTTTAATTACATGAACATGGATATTGACCTTCGCAAGATACTTAATTCCGACGAATATTACGCGGGGTTCGGTTTTGAGGGGTATGTGTTCAGGGCGGTGGCGCTCAGATTCGGGGTGCATTACAATAACGCATTTGAAAACAGCTCAATGAGCCTCTCAAACATCCAGAACCTCGTCATTCTTTCTGCCGGCGCCGGCGTTAATATAAATGATTTTATAACCATCGATTACGCATTCACGCCGATGGGGGACCTGGGAGAGGTGCAGAGGCTTACCCTTAAGGTTAAATTCGGCGATTCCATTTCGCAAAAAACAAAAGCCGCTCCGGATGAAAAAATAGAAAAGAAAATTGCAGAGGCTCCTCAGGTAAGCGTTTCCGACGGCGAGATAAAGGCTGTTTCATTCAAGCCGGATGTTCCCCAGGAAAATGTAAAGGAATGGTCCCTGGCGATCAGGACATCCGACGGAAAAATAGTCAAGACTTTTTCGGGAGTCGGCGAGGTTCCGAAGACCCTTAACTGGGACGGCACCGACGCGTACGGCCGTATAGCCAAATCAGATGTGAATTATGTGTATGATTTTAACGCAAAGAACGACGAGGGGAAAACCATAAATTCCTCGGGCGGAGTCATACAGCCGAAACAGCAGGCTTTTGTAACACCGCAGGACAAACGGTTTGTCCCGCAAAAAGGAATGGAAGTGCTGGTTGTCCCGGTAACCCTGCTTGTGTCAACTGGAGCGCAGGAGCGTAAAAGCGTACCTTTTGTCATGTCCGGCGGAAAGACCGGCAGGGTAAAAGACTGGGAATTCGATATATATGGCGCGGATAAAACGCTGCTGAGAAAAATATCGGGCGGCGGCGCGCTTCCGTCATATATTGTTTGGGATGGAAAAGACTCGTTCGGCANNATGATATGAAAAACTGCGCATACGCGCTTGTGGTAAACGGAACGGACGGCAAAAGCGATTCTATAACAGCCGGACGCCCGATGAGGGACACATTTGTGATATCGACGGACACAAAGATAATTGAAATGGCGCCCAGAATATATTTTGAGAGAAATTCCGCCGTCATTTCCGGAGAAATGATGAAAAAACTGGATGATATTGCCGCCAACGCCTCAAAATACCGCAACCTTCAGGTTTACATACAGGGCCATTCTTCAGCCGAGGGCGATTCCGATTTTAATATGAACATATCCCGGGAACGCGCCAAAAGCGTCCTGCGTTATCTTGCCGAAAAACGCGGGCTCTCGCCGCTGTCCATGACAACGGCCGGATACGGGGCCGAAGTACCGCTGGCCGACGGGAACAGTGAAGGGGCAAACGTAAAAAACAGGCGGGTTGAAATAATCCTGATTGGCGACAAACAATGAAAAGGGCGTTTTTATTAATATTCCTGGCTTTCATCCCTTTTTTCATGTCGTGCGGCCGGGCGCCTGAGCCGGTTACCAGCGCGGAATCGGTCTTTAACGCGGCGACCGAGGCCATGGTAAAAGGAGACGACCCGTCGGCCATAACGTTTTATTACAGCCTTGTGAACGACTATCCTTCCTTTAAAAAATACAAATCCGATATTTATTACAGGCTCGGCACATTGCTCTACAAGACGGAAAGATATGACGAGGCGGAGAAAATATTTGTGATATTTTCCGTAAAATTCAGCGGCGATGACAGGCTGAAAAAAGTTTACGAAAAGCTGATAAATATTTATGTCCAGGAGTTCCATGACGACGCAAAAGCGCAGAAAATCAGGGATGCATACGCGAAAAAATTCGGCGGCACACCCACGCTTCAGGCGATAGACAATACAATAAATATCATTAAATCGGCGGATTCCGACGGAGCCGGGCTGCTTGCCCTGGACGCATCATCGGTATTTGTGGAAAAACTGGAAAAATCCGCCTCGCTTGACAGGGACGCTTTTCCGGTATGCGGGGTAATTTCTGACGGGGTTAAATCCCCTGACGGTAAATTTTATACGGAAATAAAAAAGAATTATCTTTATTACGGCGCCGCCGGGGAAAGTTCCTCCAGGATACCTCAAAGCAAAGGCGCCTCGGCCCCGCAGTGGTCCTGGGACAGCAGGTTTATAGTGTTTACAACGGCGGCCGGACATCGCGGACCCAGGCATATAAAAGTATACGACTCAAAAACAGGAAAAACTTCCGATATATTCTGGGCAAAGGGGGTATCCCCGATGCTGGCCGTTTCGCCGGATGCCGGAACGTCAAAGATAATTTTCTGCTATAACAGCAGGCTCTGGATAATAAACCGCGATGGAAGCAGCGTTTCGCTTCTGGATAAAAACCGGGCATGCCCGGATCCGGTTATGATGGCGTGGTCCAAGGACGGCGGAAAACTTGTTTTTTCAAGAAAAAACGACCCGGATACATTTTATATATGCAGCCTGGGGCGCAGGTATGTTGAGGATATAAATTGAAACAAATGACCCGGAGGACTTTTATGAAAATTTCCAAGGTGTTTTTTGCCGTTTTTTTGGCGGCGGCCATGGCGGCCGCAATATCAGCCTCGCCGATTGACGATTACAAACAGGCTGTGGATAAGGACGCGGACAATGTGGCCGCGCGGTATAACCTGGGGCTGGCTTATTACCAGGACCAGCAGTATGACAACGCCGTCGAACAACTGCGCGCTGCCCTGGATAACAACAGGCAGGATGCGGCCGCGCATTCAAGGATAGATTTCCAGAGCGCACAGCTGCTCGGGATAATATATTTTAATTTTAAGAACGACACACAGCAGGCTGTGGATTTTTTCAAAAAAGCGCAGGAATTAAAACCTTCCGACGCCGATAATTTATATTACCTGGGGCTTGCCCTCAAAAAGGCCGGAAATGCGGATGAAGCCAGGAAATATTTTTTAAAGGCGCTTTCCAGCGGGGCGGACAATGGCGCGGAAATAAATTTCAGGATAGGGCAGATATGTTATGACAAAAAGGATTATTCCGGCGCGCTCAAGTTCTTTGAAAAAGTCGCGGCGGAAAAACCCGGCATGGCCGAGGCCAGGGAATATCTCGGCGACATTTACGACAAACTCGGCAACGCCGACAGGGCGGTGGAGAATTACCAGCTTGTCATAAAGATAAACCCGGACAACCTGCACGCCCAGTACCAGCTCGGCCTCAACTATTTCAAGCAGAAAGAATATGACAGGATGATAGCGGCCTATAAAAAGGCCATAAGCATAGATCCGAAATTTGCCAGCGCCCATTACAACCTGGGCATGGCTTATTTTTACAGGAACATGTATGACGAGGCCATAACCGAACTTGAGACGGCCATAAAACTCGACCCGGACGATGCCGCGTCATACGCCCTGCTGGCCCAGGCCAAAACGACCGGATATGAGTACTATAAATCAAAAGGAGCCGCTTCGCTTACGGGCGACGACCTTTTCGCGGCGCGTGACGAGTTTACACGGGCGCTCGAGTTAAAACCGGGCGACGCTGAAACCAGGAAATTTCTCGACAGGGCCGATGACTCCATCAGCAAATCTATACCGGAAAAACTCCAGGCCGCTTCCAAAAATTTCGACATGAAAAATTACGGCGAGGCGTATAATGACTGGGATTTTGTCCTTAAAGCCGATCCCGGAAACGGCGAGGCAAAGGACGGGATGGCAAAACTCGATAAAAATCTTAACGGCCTGGTTTCAGCAAGGATGGTAAAGGCAAAGAACCTTGAAAATGAAGGGGACCTTGCGGGCGCCATCAGCGAGTATTCGGCCATAGCGCAGATAGCGCCGAAATCCAGGAAAAAAGAGATAAACGACAGCTTAAATTCACTAATGTCAAAATTAACCTCAAGCGTTAAGACCGCGGTTTCCGAAGCGGATGTGTTTTACGCTAAAAAGGCCTTCAGAAAAGCTCTGAACAAATACAGCGAGGCCCTTAAATATGACAGGAATAACGCCAGGGCCCTGAACGGGATAACGCGAGTGAACGCGGCCATGGCGGCGGATGAGGATAAATACATGGCTTCCGCCAAGAAGTACAGCGGCAGCAACAGGCAGAAGTCGATCTCTTTTTATAAAAAGGTACTTGAGATTGACCCGGATAACCAGGAAGCGGACAAAGAGATTGTGGCCATGACGGGCACACAGTCCGCGGCGGCAGTGGACGCCAGGAAAATAAAAGAACTTTATTATGACGGAGTGGATAAATATGTGAACGGCGATGTTGAAGACGCCATAAAAATATGGCAGAAAGTGCTTGCCATGGATCCGAACTATGCCGAAGCGAAAAAAAATATAGCAAGATCCAGGGAAAAACTGCAGGCAATAAAAAATCTGAGCAGGTGACAATTATATGAAGTTAACCATTTATGATGTGGCAAAAAAAGCGGGCGTTTCCATTTCGACCGCGTCAAAGGCTTTAAATGACAGAAAAGACGTGGGGGACGAAACAAAGCAACGCATCAGGGAGATAGCAAAGGCGCTTAACTATGAACCTTCGCATTTTGCGCGCGCGCTTGCCATGAGGAAGACGGGGAACATAGGCGTCATAACGGTGCGCTATGACCCGGCGCCGGTGCTCACAAACCCTTTCTATTCCCGCATAATCGAGGGCATTGAGGAGAGGCTTATAAGCGAAAACCTGAACCTGATAACCAATGTTCTGCGCAGGGAACACGCCATGGCCAATGAAATACCCAAAATGGTGAAAGAAAAGGCGGTTGACGGAGTCATACTTCTGGGCCACATGCCCGAAGAGTTCGTGAAAATGCTCATTGAAAAGTCTCCGCCGGCGGTAATGATTGACAATTACATGAAAGATTCCGGGATTACTGAAATAATCATGGACAATGCCGACGGGGCATACCGCGCGGTCGAATATCTTATACACGCCGGACATAAAAGGATTGCATACGTTTCCGGGCCTTCCTCCAGGTACAGCTTTAGGCTCAGGGCCGAGGGTTATAAAAAGGCGCTTGTGGACAACGGGATTAAAATAGACGAAAGCATAATGGTTTTTAACGAGGCGGAAGCCGAAGGCACGGCCTGGATGAAGGGCATACTGTCTCCGGCGGAAAAAATAGACGCGATTTTTGCCTGCAATGACGTGAACGCTATCCTCGCGATAAACATGCTCAGGGAAAATTCGCTGAGCGTCCCGGGCGACGTTAGCGTGGTTGGTTTTGACAATATAGAATTAAGCGGACATTTTATACCTTCAATTTCCACCGTGGACATCAACAAGCAGGCGATGGGCATAAAAGCCGCGGAAATACTGGTAAATGAGATAAACACCAAAAAGCGCACGGCCGAAACAATTGTGTTTCCCACCACACTTATAGTGAGGGATTCTGTTAAAAGACGCATTTAACCGGAAATATAACCGCCCGTGTCATCAAAAGATGACTGAAAAATAGCAAAATAATTTTGGCATTTTCCCCTGTTTTGTTCTATAATTAAGTACTATATATATTATATAAACAGGAGAGCTAAATGGAGATAAAAATTAAACGCAGGCTTGCGGATATGGCGCTTTATGCGATGCTCGGCTACGCATTTTTTGCGCCGGTTTCAATAACAATTGCGGAAATATTCTTCATCCTGGCAATGCTGATTCTGGCGGTCCGGGTGGCAAAAAAAGAATTAAAATTCGGCGAAATATTCTCAACCCCGATGACCCTTCCAATAGTTGTTTTTGCGGCGCTTCATTTTATTAACGCGCTTTTCGGCGTGGATATGAAAGCCGGGCTTTTTGATTTCAGGAAAGTATACCTGATCCTTATATTTTTTACCGCAATAAATGTTTATACCGATGTTTATCCCCTGCGTATGGGAGCGGGATTTTTTGCCGGCGGCGCCGCTTTTGTCGGGGCGTGGTGCGTGGTAAACACGGTTATACATAAATATATCGGCCACGATGTGAATTTCAGGGCGGTGTCATTCTCGGGAAATCATATGATGGCGGGCGGAATGCTGATGATGGGGCTGATAACCACCGCGGGCATCGTCCTTTTCAGAATGAAGAATGAAAACGGCGACCATGTGCCTAAAATACTTTATGCCGGCGGCCTTTTGTTGATAACGCTGGGGCTGCTCGGGACATTCACACGCAGTTCCTGGATAGGGGCCGCGGCGGGCGTAGCGCTGCTTGTTTTTATGGTGGACAAAAAATACTTTTTTATCCTGATAATAGCCGCGGTTGTGGCGGCGGGGCTTTTTTGGAATACATCATTTATGCAGAGGTTCAAGGAATCTTTCGACCTCAAACAGGGCAATTCGCAGAGCGAGCGTATTTTTATGTGGGAAAGCGGCCTGAAAATGATAAAAGACAGGCCGATTATCGGCATAGGAACCGGAAATGTGGACGAGGTTTACCCGAAATACATCAATCCATCCGCTGTTGAACGCGACGCCGGACACCTGCACAACGACTTTATCCAGATAGCGGTGATTGACGGGCTGCCCGGTCTCGCGGCTTTCCTGTGGATATTTGTTGCTTTCTGGATCGAGCTTTACAGGGCCATTAAGGATACAAAAAACGCGGTATTCAGGTACGTCGTAATGGCGGCGTTATGCGTAAATATCGGTTTTTTCTTAAACGGATTTTTTGAGTATAATTTCTTTTCTTCACAGGTGGCGCTGATATTCTGGTACCTGATGGGGCTGGCATTTGCCGCCATAAGGATGGAAAAAAAGGCTGTAACAAGGACAAAATAAGAATCTTATTATATTGATTTCAATCGGAGAAAACATGAAAGTTGAACTTAAAAAAATCAGGAGAGCCCTTATTATAAGGCACAAGGCAATAGGGGACATCATACTTGTAACCGCTTTCATCAGGGCGCTGAAAAAGGCGCTGCCATGGGCCGAAATTGACATGGTTGTGGAACCCATGGGAGTCGAGGTTTTAAGGGGAAACCCCAATATTTCCAATATAATTGTTTACGAAAAAAACAGGTTGAAAAAGGCGCCTTTAGGTGTGAAAATAAGGGATACCACGGCGTTTTACGCCGGGCTTGCGGGCCGGAAATATGATATTGTCTTTGATTTATGGGGAAATCTTCGCACGGCTTTAATGAGTTTTTTGACAGGGGCAAAAGCCAGGGTGGGGTTCAATTTCAGGGGCAGGAAGTATTTTTATAATATTGTTGTAAAACCCGACGAACCGCCCAAGTATAACGCCTTTTATCATATGGACCTTTTGAAGGCCATAGGGATACCCGATGACGGGGGCAAGACGGATTTTTTTCTCGATAAAGAGGATGAAAAATATGCCGAAAACTTTTATTCGTCCATAAACGTCCAATCTGGGGAGAGTGTAATCGGGCTGAACCCGGCGGGAACATGGATAACAAAGCGCTGGCCGGAATACAAATTCGCGCAGCTGGCTGATATTATAATAGGTTCTTTTAAAGGAAAAAAAATTGTCATAGTGTGGGGGCCTGGTGAAAAACCCATGGCTGAAAAGATATTATCCCTGATTACAGCGGACAAAAGCGTGGTTTTTCTGGCGCCGCCGACGACCTTAAAACAGCTCGGCGCCGTGATTGCCCGAATGGACGCGTTCGTGTCAAATGACGGGGCGCCCAACCACCTCGCGACCGCGCTTGATGTGCCGGGCGTGACCGTTTTCGGGCCGACAAATTACAAATCATGGGTTCCTGCCGGTAACGCGCGCCACGCCGAGGTACACTCAAAGCTCGCCTGCGCGCCGTGCGACAAAATGGCGTGCCCCACGGCCATAGAATGCATGAACGGGATTGAGGCCATGGAAGTGTTTTTAAAGCTTGAAGCCCTGCTTGAGGCGGTAAAAAAAGGCTGAAAACTGCCGGTGAAAAATGGAGGCGTTAAAGTGGCCGATATCGACATAGACAGCATGCTGGAAAAACAGGAAAAAAAGGAAAGGCGCGAGAAGGCAAAAAAAACGGCGCTTACGGCAGCCGTATCGGCAGCCGTGATTGCTGTCCTTGCCTCGGCAGGCATAATATTATTTTTCATTATAATCGGCGAACCGGCTTCGGATTATTTTCCGCCCACGGCCGGGCGCAAACTTGTATATAACGTGAAGGGCAAGAGCCCCCAGCAATGGCAGGTGGAACAAAAGAGCGCGGATATTTACGGCTATGACTGTGCGGTGGTTGATAAAATGGACAAGGGAACATTCCTGACGTCGCGCGAATATTACGCGGTTGACAAAAAAAAGGGGATAGCCAGGCTGGCATATTCCGAAAATTCGGCGGCGCCCGTAAAGGATGTTTTTGTAATACTGCCTTACAGGTTAAAAACCGGCAGGGTATTTAACGCGGCAAATTATATGGGCACGCTGGTAAAGGGCACGGTGGTTTCAAAGGAAAGCCTGTCGACCCCGGCCGGAGAATTTGAAACATACAGGGTCGAATATAAATCCGCCAGGATGGACAAAACTGTATGGTACGCGAAAGGTGTCGGCGAGGTGATGGAGAAAGACAATATGTCGGCCGCGGAGACGGGGCTGATAAGTGCCGGTGAATAATGTCGAAATGGAGATTTATTTATAACAGGAATTTTATACTTTACATTTTCGCGGCGGCGGTTCTCGCGAACGCCGTGGCGTTCGCGGTAACGGCGGCCGGCGCGAAAAGCGGCTTAAAAGACGGCGCGCTCCGGAAAGCCGATGACATAAAAAACCTGTCGGCGGCAAACTCGCTGGCGTCCGCGGCAAGGTCGTACGGCGAGGTGCTGCGTTATCTGAGGGATATAAAATACGACAGCGCCAAAAGCGTTTTTTATCCGGTTTATAAAAAGCCGGATTACGAGGGGATTATCGGCGCAATTACGGATAAAAGCGCGAGGACGGAACTTTTAAAGACAGCCTCGCTGGTATCGCCGCCGGACTGGGAAAATCTCGGCATAAAAGGGCTGACCGCGGCGATGGTGGCCAACAGGGCGCTGATTGACGGCGCGGCCGCGGTTTGCGCAAGGTTTTCCTCATCTGTTTCCGCGGATGAAAATTACATGGCCGTTGTCAATTCATCTTTCAGGCGGCTTTTTGCCGTATCCATGATTTTTACATTAATGCTTTTCGCGTGGGCGATGATGTTTTTTACCGGCATACGCGCGGGGATCGGAAAGTTTTTTGATTCCGGCATGGAAACGGCCGGGAACGGGGAGTTTCTCGGTTTGTTCGGCGTGCTGGAGCGGGCCGGCGAACGCAGCCGTTCGGACGCGGCTCAAAAAGCCGGAGTACAGGGATTAAAGCGCGAGTTTGATTCCATAAGAGGGGCATTTTCAACAATAAGAAGTTCGTTTACCGAGATAACCTCGACAGCCGACATAATTTCATCATCCGCGCAGGAACTCGCCAGAAAAGTATCCGGATACAGCGAAAATATAAAATCTACAGGGGTCATTACCGGAAAAATATCGGATGAGATAGGAAAAATAAGGGAAGAAACCGGGCGCGGCGTGGAGTTCAGCAAAAAAATGGATATAACCGCAAAGGCCGGGGAAAAGGCCATAAATAACGTCATAGAGGAAATACACCTTACCAATTCAGCCATGAGGGATCTGACCTCGACCGTGGACGGCCTCGGTTCAAGGACGACGGAAATAAGCAAGGTAACCGCGCTTATAAAAGATATAGCCGAGCAGACAAACCTTCTGGCGCTTAACGCGTCCATCGAGGCGGCGCGCGCCGGCGAAGCAGGCAGGGGGTTCGCCGTTGTGGCCGATGAGATACGCCAGCTGGCCGAATCCACGGCGGCCGCGTCAAAGAAAATAGCCGGGGAGATAAAGGACATAAACAGGTCCACCGAGGCAACGGTACAGAAAATATCATCTGCCGCGGCGGCCATTGCCAGCGGCGTCAATATCGCAAATGAAGCCGCCGAGGCTTTTGTTAATATAAAACAGGTTATCGAGGAGACAATGCAGATTTCAGCGGGAATAGACGCGCTCACCGGCGACGAAGTGAACAATGTCCGCGAAATAGTTGTTATAATAGCCGGAGTTGAAAAGGTGATAGGCGACATGGCCGCCAACATCGAGAATATTTCCGCTTCCATTGAGGAAGAAACCGCGGGCATGGAAAATCTTGACGCCACGGTGCAGGAATTATTCAAAAGGACCGAAGCGCTGGATTCTGTTTTTGGAAGTATGGGGAACTGACATGATAATAAAGCGAGCCGCATCCATAAAAACATTGTTTTTAACCGGCGCGTTTGTTTTTGCGGGCGTTTTTTACGCCGCCGCTGCGGATAATCCCGCGCCGGTGTCGGGCATGGTTTCGTCGCAGGCAGTAACCGGGTCCGCGGAAGCCGTCACAAAAGCGGCAAAGCCGGGAAGTCCGGACCTTCTCCAGGCCACAACGGATTCTATGAAGGTCAGCCTGGTGTGGGGGAGCTATGAAAATGACAAAATAACATTTAACATTTACCGTTCCACCTCGGATAAGGACGGTTTTGTGAAAATCAACAAGGCGCCTGTGTCAGACAACCAGTTTGATGACACAAAAGAAACATCCCTTGAGCCGTTAAAAAGCAATGTGACCTATTATTATTATTTAACGGCGGCCGATGACGGGGTTGAGTCCGACGCGTCAAACACGCTTTTTGTAACGCCGGTCGGAACGCTTTCCGCCCCCGATGATGTAACAGCTGCCGGCGGCATGAACTCAATCAAGCTCAAGTGGACACAGCCGGAAGCTTCGGGATTGTTCGGGGTATCCGGATATAATATTTTCAGGTCTACAGGCTCCGCGCTCTTTTCGCAGTTAAACGCGGCAACAATCACCGCGGTGGAATACGACGATACCGGCCTCACAAACGGGGCCAGATATTCGTACATGCTGCAGACGGTGGATACCATTGGCAACACTTCGCCGCTGTCGGCTGCAATTACCTCGGAACCTTACGAGGCGGTCTCAACGCCGGCAAAGGTGACCGCACAGGCTGTTTCGTCGGAATCCATAAAGCTCTCGTGGGACGCGCCAAAAAGCGGCACATTCGAGGTGTCGGGATATAATATTTACCGTTCCACCGACCCGGCCAATTTTCCCCGGGAACCCCTTAACCCGGCCGTTTGGCCCGGCTTAAAAGGCGACGACGGGAAAATTTTCTATCACGACAATATGATATGGTCATCATCAAAACCGCTGCCGGGGACTGAATATTACTACAAAATCATACCTGTTGATTCCGGGGGCAATATGGGAGCGCCAAGCGACGCCGTAAAGGGGGTTATCCAGCTTGTGAATGTCCAGCAGACGGGCATGCTTACGGCCGATATTTCCCAGTACGGGCTTCCGCCGGAATCGAGCCTTTCCCTTTCGGGAAAAAAGTCCCTCCAGATGAGCTATGAGCACATATGGTGGAAGAACACCACCAACCAGCCCGACAACTTTGACATCCAGCAGAAATTAAGGCTCAAACTGACGGGCAACATCGGGACAAAGATTAAAGTCGACGTCAACTATGACGAGACGCTTCTGACGGATGAATACACGAAAATTTCCATTTCATACACGGGTGACAAGGACGAGACGCTTCAGGATGTCGAGTTCGGCGACATGACCCTGCAGGTGCCCTCCACAAAGTACCTGAGCTATTCGCCCCAGCAGCTTTTCGGAATAAAGGGAAAGGTGCAGTTCGGGGATAAAATGGCTCTTACGCTTCTTGCGGCGCAGTCAAAGGGCATAACCGATATACAGACCTTCACCGGGAACCTGAGGAAAAAGGTTACCAACGGAAGATCGGGAGTTGATATTTACGATACAGGGTATATAACGGGACAGTATTATTATCTTACAAAGAACCCCAAAGTGGTAATCAAACCGGGTTCTGTGATGATTTACCGCGACGACGCCGTTGCCACGGACGACGCCACGGCAATACCTTCTTCAGACGGCAAGTTCCATTTTGACCTGCTCTATTCCGGCGTCGACTATGTGGTGGACTACAATACGAATATCGTAAAATTCACAACCCCGATACCGTATAATTACGTGGTGGCGGTGGGGTATATTTACAGCAATGCCTCCACGAATGAACTGAATGTAAACGTCGGGCTCTCTTCGCCGGGAGTATTTAATTTTGA
>PLPI01000085.1 GCA_003159495.1 candidate division FCPU426 bacterium
ATCATCCTGACGCCGTCACCCTTTAATTCTTCAACGATGCCTGCGGTATGCCGGTCAAAAGAGGTTATTTTTGCCACCTTAAATCCGAACCGTTCGGTATCTATCCGGCTTATCAATTCATTCATCAGGCACCTTTTCCAGTTTTATATTCAGGCTTTATAAAAATCCCGGACTGCGCCGGATATATATGATGCGTCATCCCCGGATAGCCCGAAGTACATTGGAAGCCTCAACAATCTTTCGCTTTCTTTTGTGGTAAAATTATCAGTTCCCGAAAAAATACCAAATTTCAGTCCGGCCGGCGATGAGTGAAGGGGTATATAATGAAAGATTGCCATTATCCCCCTGTCTTTAAGATATGCTATCAGCGCGGTCCTTTCCTTAAGATCCTTTGTTTTAAGATAAAACATATGCCCGTTATGCGTGCACTCTTTTGGAATTTGCGGAAGCTCAATCAAACCCTTTTCAGAAAGCGGCTTTAATGAATTGAAATAATAATTCCAGCTTCTCATCCTGTCACTGGTAATTGAATCCGCCATCTCAAGCTGCGCCCACAAATAGGCGGCATTTAATTCGGACATAAGATATGAGGACCCGAGCCCGACCCAGGTATATTTGTCCACTTCTCCCCTGAAAAACTTGTTCCTGTTGGTGCCCTTTTCCCATATTATCTCGGCTTCTTCAATAAATCCGGCCCTGTTGAGAATTATAGCGCCGCCTTCGCCGCATGTAAAATTCTTCGTTTCATGGAAGCTGAAACAGCCTATATCTCCCAGCGTTCCGGCCTGCTTTCCCCTGTACGTTGACAAAACCGCCTGCGCCGCGTCCTCGATAACAAGAAGTCCGTGCTTTTTTGCTATCCTGTTTATTTCATCCATCTCGCATGGCACTCCGGCATAATGCACAGGTACAATGGCTCTGGTCCTTTCCGTTACAGCCGCTTCAATGAGTTTTTCATCGATATTCATGGTGTCTTTCCTGATGTCTACGAAGACTATTTTTGCCCCCCTAAGGGCGAATGCTGTTGCGGTGGAAGTAAATGTATATGACGGCATAATAACTTCATCGCCTGTTTTAATACCGGCAAGCATTGCGGACATTTCAAGAGCATGCGTGCATGAAGTTGTCATCATCACTCCGGGGCACTTCATCGCATCTTTAAAAAAAGCATTGCATTTTTTTGTAAAATTTCCGTTTCCGCTTAATTTTCTGTCAGAAACAGCCTGCTTTATATATTCAATTTCTTTTCCGGTATATGCAGGCACATTAAAAAAAATCATTATACCTCCCGGTTTAGTAACTGGCATGAAACCTGCCCTTTCAGGCCGGATAACATAACCCGTACAAATTTTTATAATTATATAACGTATTAATACTATAATCAATGGGTTTTAATGAAAATCCCAGGGGAAAATCCCAGGGGGGCCGGCGGAAACATAACATACCCTTATTTTTTGGTGTTTTAAGCCGGTTAAATGTGTTATATAATATATAATCAAGATTAAAAAAACTGGAGAGGTTTGCCTGAATGTTAAAAGAAATTTTGGAATTTCCCTGGGCTTACGAACTGGCGCAAAACATCATTGGCGCCCCCGGTTTAAGGCGTATGTACATTGATACTTTTGTCCGTCCATCCCCGGGAATTGCCCTGCTTGATGTGGGGTGCGGACCAGGAGTAATGGTTCCTTATCTATCTAAAAACATAGAATATCTCGGGATAGATATTAATCCAGGATACATTGAAAAAGCAGTAAGTAAATTTTCCGGTAAGAATGTAAATTTCAAGTGCGCCGATGTTTCCGAGATAAGCAAAATGGAGCCACATAAATACGATATCGTCATGATGAACGGAGTTCTTCATCATCTCAGTGACGCACAGGTGGATTTATGTATGCGTTCCATAGAAACCCTGCTTAAACCCGGAGGTAGATTCTGCTCTTTTGACGGTGTGTATGACGAAAAAATATCGCCGCTGGAGCGCCTGGTCCTTGGCAATGACCGGGGTAAATTCGTTAGAACCCCGGAGCAATACGCAGCCGCCATAAGAAAATACATCCCCGGCGCAAATTACACCATAAAAAGGGGAATGACACGGATTCCAAATCCGCTAATATTTTTTTATTAAAAATTAATTTTATAGTTTTTGGGCCCGTATAAAAAGCGATTGGGCGGAGCAATTGATTCCCGGTATTTTTTCGAGCAGACTTCCAGCCAGAACAACCGGTTTTATCAGCGGTTCCGGGGTTCCAGGAACAAGAAAATCCCTGTATTCAACCTTTATTGAGGTAAACGCCGCCCTGAAAAGTTGTTTTTCTATGAACCTTTTTGTAAATGCCATTTCCTTTGGGTCAAGTTTTGCCGCTTTTCTGAAAAAACCGAAATTAAATATCAGGAAACAGTAAGGATTAAGGAGATTTGGCTCCCAGAATATCATTTTTCCGCCGGAGTTAAGAAGATTGTATATGTTTTTCAACGATTCGCCTATCGTGCCGTAAAGATGGTGAAGTATTCCGTTGCCGACAACATAGTCAAATTTCCGGTTTTTGAGAATTTCCGGACGGCCGCCGGCTTCGTTGAAATCGGCTGTGATAAATTCAAGGTTGGGAAGCTTAAATGTTTTCCCGGCATTTTCTATAAAAGGAGCGCACATATCCATGCCGGTAATCATATTTTTTGTCCCGGCAGCCATCATTGCCGATATCTCCCCCGTCCCGCATCCAATTTCAAGCACAGTTGCGCCCGACTGTCTGTCCATGGCGTTTATTATGCGGCCGCATCTTCCTGCCGTCCTTACCCTTACGGCTTCGTTCTTTTCCCATATCTGGTTATAACCTTTGTCGTCCGTTATATCAGCCAAAAAACACCCCTTTTATTTTTTTAGAAATATTGTATAACCGAGCGGGTCCTGCCTGGAACCCAGACCGGCGGCAAGCGACAGGTGCCCTATAATAACCGCAATTGCAAGTAGTGGCAGCGCCAAAACAACCGACACTGGCAGTAAAATTATCTTAACCGCGTTAAAACCCGTAAAACAACGGGCGCAAGCGACTATTATTTTTGAGCAAATTGACGTGATATCGGTACCCCGTTCAACGACCTCAACCGAGGAAAAATCCCCGAATATATGCGCCAGCGCCGCGGGTGTGTATCTGAAAAAATCATAAGGTACATAATGATAGCGCGCCGACCACGGCACCGTAACGAACGCGGTCCCCCCTTTTTTCAGCACCCTGCGCATTTCCCACACAAACTTGCCGAAAGATTCCACATGCTCCAATACTTCCGTACAAATAATATGATCCACCGAAATATTTTCAAGGGGCAATTTCCCGCCTTTAAACCTGATAATGGAACAATTATCATAATCAAACGATTTTTGCCCTTCAATGTCAGCGCCTATATATTCACAGCCGCCGTTCAAAAGATGGCGGTAAGGAGAGTCTCCGCAGCCCATGTCAAGTATCCTGCCTTTAAGGGGTCTTAAATACCGTTTCAAACCGATGTATATTGAAAAATTCTGAAGGTCGAAAATAAAACGCGCATAGAATTTAATGCTTCCCGAAACACCTGAGGGCGCCGTATTGCTTATTGGCCTAAAATTTTCTTTCATGAACTTTTTTCCTTTTTGATCCCGTCGATTATTTTCAGGATATTTTCATCATTATTATAAACTTTCCCGTTATAAACAATCCTGTCACGGATAAATTTAGGCCTGTTTTTTACCTCTTCCGTTATCTTACCTATGTAATCCCCTATGATACTCAGCGAAATAAGCTGGAGGCTTCCAAGGCCAAGAACAATAAGAACTATAGTCGTAATGCCATGCGCTTTTGGAGGATTAATAAAGTAATTAATAAGGTAAAATATGCTTAATCCCGCAGTCAGAGCAAAAATGAACAATCCCAAATTTTGTATGTAGTAAAGTGGTTTCATACTGAAAGAAAATATACCTTTCTTGGCCCACCAGACATTTTTCCCGAAATTATTGGTGGATTTGCCGAACAGCCTCTCCGGCCTCGTGTAAGGCACACCGCATTGTTTGAAACCAACCCATGCCCTTAACCCCCTGAGGAATATGTCCTTTTCCGTGAATTTCAGTATATGGCCGGCCGCTTTTTTGTCAATCAGTGAAAAATCACCCGCGTCAACCGGTACATTAATATCGGAAAGTTTCCTGAATATCCTGTAAAAAAGCTTGTAAAAAAACTGCATATAAAAAGGAGCGTCTCTTTTAATGCGCTGGCCGTAAACTATATCGAAACCCTCTTCCCATTTTTTTACAAAATCGGGTATCAACTCCGGCGGATCCTGGCCGTCTCCGTCCATGAGCACCACCGCGTCGCCGGATGCCACTTCCATGCCGCTGACAAAAGCAGCCTGGGAGCCGAAATTACGGGAATGCGATATGCCTATGACATGCGTATCCTTTTCGCATAATGATTGTATCACCCTGCCGTCATCGGCCGGACTGCCGTCATTGACGAATATAATCTCGTAATCGTATCCGGTTTTCCTGAAAGCCTCCGTAAGCCTTTCATGCAGAACAGGTATGGAAAGGTTGTCGCGGTAACACGCCACTACAGCTGATATTTTTTTGTCAATCTTCGGCACCGAAACATATTTAAAGGCCGCCCCGGAAATTTGCTCCCATTCGGCGTTCAACCTTAAGCCCTCCTCGAATGAAGTGGTGCTTTTCCACCCCATAAGCTTTTCCGCCAGAGATGGGTTTCCGTACCATTCCGGCAGGTCCCATTTCCTGTTTGCCATGGAACCAAAAACAGGTTCATCTGCTATTTTAAATATCTTTTTTGCGGCTTTAGCCGCATCCTCAAGCGTCGTTTTGACCCCTGAAGCTATATTGACAGATATTCCCGGATGTGTACGGCAAATTGTAAGGGTCGCCTTCACCATCGCTGCGTTACAGTCATCTATATATACAAAATCACGCGATATTGATCTATCTACAAAATTGGGATATCTTCCGTTCAGGCCGTTCGTGATAAGGTTCGGTATCAGCCGGTCCTTTTCCTCCCATGGCCCGTAAACTGAATAAAGCCTCATGTTAACGCATGGGAAGTTGAGTATACGCCCGTAATATTTTATGATGTATCCTGCAGACGCCTTTGAGACCGCGTAATTGCTGTTTGGTATAAGCTCCGCATTTTCATCCGGCCCGGCGCAATTTAAACCATATTCAGATGATGTGCCTGCCTGCACAAAGGCCGCGCATCCGGCCTCCGAAAGGGCGCGCAAAAGGTTTAATGTACCCATGTAATTCGTCCTGTGAATCTTTTCCGCGTCGGTCTGGCGTGAATACGCGCCGTAAGCCGCAAGGTTAAACACGGTCATGGGTTTTATTGAATTGATCAACCCTTTTAAGGCTTCGTAATCGGTTATGTCGCAGTTGATGATATCCGGAGTGCTCCTGTTTATCAGGCGCCAGTTGTTCATCGGGTTCCTGGAACAGGCATAAACATCATCACGGATTTTTTTTATGGAAAAATATAATTTTGAACCTATAAAACCGGATACCCCGACAATTAAAACAGGCCCCTGAAGCGATTTAACATTTTCTTTGGTCTGGCTGTCCCAGTTATCCGAATAAAGTATTTCATTATCCGTCATAAAAGCTCCTTTATTGTTTGTAAGATTGATTCCGGGTCAAGCCCGCTCATTTTCTGGTGATATGACTGGCTTCCATAAGTGCCGCCCGGATAGCCCGCCGCGTGTAAATGGCGCGCCACGGCGGAGATTCCTTTTTCAAGGAGCATAAGAGCAAGGCTCTCGCCCATGCCGCCTCTTTTAACGTGTTCTTCCACAATCAAAAGTTTTCCCGTGGCGCTGATACTCTTTAATAATTCATCACAGCGGCCCTCAAATGGTATTTCAGAGACCGCAAATATATCGGCGGATATGTTGTTTTCCGGCCCGACGGCGTTTAAGACATTAAGTACAGCCGGCCCGAGCGCAGCAACCGTAATCTTTTCCCCTTTTACAAGCCTGCGTACGGGAGCGAATTGGGGCAAAACCACGCCCGCAGGAAGAGCCCCGGCTCCGAGCCTCATATATGCCGGCCCTTTCATTCCCATCATGGTTTCAAAAGCGCCAAAAACATCCGCCCCGCTCACGGGTATATAACAGCGCATGTTCTGAAATGACGATACGACCGCTATATCCTCTATTGCGTGGTGCGTGGCCCCCATTATACCGTATCCGTAACCGCCGCCGTTACCCACAAGTTTTACATCCATATTGTGCAGGCAAATATCAAGGCGTATCTGTTCCGCCGGTCGGAAAACAAGGAAAGGGGCGATGCTGTAACAGACCGGCCTTAACCCCTGCGATGCAAGCCCCGCCGCAAGCGATATCATATTCTGTTCGCTAACGCCGGCGTTTATAAAACGCTCTTTCATGGCATCCCTGACATTTTCCAGCGCCATAAAACCAAGGTCGCCGGTTATAAATATCGTATGTTTGTCTTTTGCGGCGTATTTTTCCATTGCCGTTGAAAATTCTTTACGCATTGCGCCCGCCCGTTTCATCCAGTGCTTTTTTGTACTGTTCGTCGGACATCGGCAGGTAATGCCACTCCATTTTATTTTCCATAAACGACACGCCGCTCCCCTTGACAGTTTTCGCGATTACGCACACGGGCCCGGTTTTGACCGCTCCATTTTCGTTAAACGCCCTGTCAAGGCTCTCAAAACTGTTGCCGTTATCCGCTGTTGATACAGCGAATCCAAAAGAGTTTAACTTACCGCCAAGCGGTTCAAGCCCGAGCACATCTCCGCTTTTGCCGAATCCCTGCAGTCCGTTGTTGTCTATTATCACATGAAGATTTGAAAGTTTATTATGCGCAGCAAAAAGGGCCGCTTCCCAGGTGGAGCCTTCGTTCAGGTCCCCCTCGGAAAGGATGCAGTAAACATCGAACTTTTCCCCGGTAAACCCCGTTGACATGGCCATCCCGGAGGCGAGCGACAGTCCGTGGCCAAGGCTTCCCGTACCGAATGGTATGGCGCTTATTTTGCCCGAACATGGCGGGTGCGCGGCAAGAAGCGTCCCGTCCGCATAGAATGTTTCAAGCTGTTCTTCAGGGATGAGGCCGGCTTTCGCGAGCACGGTATATAAAGCCGCGGCCGCATGGCCCTTGGAAAGAATGAACTTATCCCCTTTCTTCATCTTAAAAAAGAAGAGATAAATCAGTATATCAAGGCATGACAGCGAAGCGCCTATATGGCCGGCGCCGGCTTTTTTATAAAGCCGCAGCAGCGTCGACACGCATTTTGATTTTATCTTTTTAAGTTCTTCAAAATTTTCCACAAGTCTCCCCGCCTAAGATTTAATATTCTTTAAAACCATGACTTCAAATGAAGGAATAACAAAAAATCCGTTTTTCCCCCCGCATATTCCCGCGGGGCTTGATATCTTTGTAATCCCGTCGGAAGTCCTGTTAAATTTACCAAGAAGTTTTCCGTGCGCGGAATAATAGTATATTTCACTTCCCTGCAGATAATTTATATAAAATCCTCCGTCCGGCGTTATGGCCAGTTCTTCAAAACCAAGGAACTGTTTCGACCGCAATGAATCAATTTTCCCGACAAATACTCCATCCCTGTTAAATATTTCTACATAAAGCCGCCCCGAAGGATAATAATCAAGCAGGTAAACCGAATCGCCGGGCCCGATATAAACCTTTCCGACAGACCCTGATTTATCAACCGCAAATTCGGATTCTTTATTAAAGTTCGCGTCGTACCTTATTATTTTATTAGAGCTGTCAGCCACAATTATATTGTCTTTTGAATCAACCGCAAGCGAAACAGCTTCAACGCATCCATCAAGTCTCAGCGAGCGCAGGTCTTTGCCATTTGTCCCTGAAAACAGTGTGATAATATTGCCTTTGGAAAGGGTTATCACCCCGCCTCCGGAAAATTGTCCCATACTGATTATACCATCAGGCAGTGTAAACCTGGATATATATCGACCGGTCATAACATCATATTCAATAATTGATCCCCTTGTTGAATCCATGTAATACAAATTATCGCCGTAAAGATATACCGAAGTCAGCCCGAGCGCCCCGTTTCCGGGCTGCCACATGGTGATAACATCCGGCCTGACCAGGTTAAATTCCGTTATTTTTATGGGAACCACTATTTCCACACAGATAAACACGGCCAGTAAAACCAAAAAAGCAAGAAATACGGTATAATCAAATCTTTTAATTTCCTTAACTGATTTCATATTTTACTCCCCATCAGCGGCGCCCGGCGAAAGCATCCCGTACGTAACCGGCATGAAAAGTTTCTTTTCCCCGGTTTTATACAACAATCTGAAATACCTCTCGGTGGAATCGTTTGCCACATAATAAGCGGTTATGCTGATTGGTCTTTTCCCGGGACGCACATTGTTAAAACCGGACCGGTATTCTTTCCCGTCAACCCTTTTAAAAACAGCCCTGCCGTCAATTTTAACTTCGCAGTCATAATTTGAATCAAGCTTAAATTCATTGATTCCCGAATCATCAATATTGATAAAACCGTTCCAAGATATATTAAAACATCCGTCATCAGACTGCCTGAAAACCTGCCTGGGACTGCCCCAGTATTCCCTGTAATCAATCGCCGGGTCGAGTTCCTTATATATAATCTTACGCCCCTGCGTGTATGTGGCAATCAGGCCGTAAATTTTATCGGAATTTATCATATATTCACGCGGGATGCCGGTAAAAGACAGGCCGCCTGGTTTTTTCCACATCAATTCAAGAAAATCAGCATGCCCGGCGCAAACAACCCTGATACGGTTCAGCCCGCGGTAAAGCTCGACAGCTGAATTGACAGGCGCCCCGTTGATGTAAACAATGCCGCCGGGCCCGGAAATATTAAATTCATATTTTCCGTATTCCGGAACATAAAGCAGGCCGGTTATCACAACCGCGTCATACTGTTTTTCATAATTTACAGCTGAAGACTTTATATCCCGGACGGCGGAAACCCTGCCATCCCTTTTGAAATCTGCATGTAAAGAGAAAGTACGGTCAATATCCGCATATGGTATCTCTAAAAAAACCATTTTAACCAGCGGCTCCAGCGGGTCGTAAACATATGTGCTGGAACAGAGCCTGTTCATCTCAATAACAGAGTCCGGATCCTGCCAATCATAACAATATTTAATATCCGATGACTTGTCAAACTGCCAGAAATTGTAATCCCAGACCGTCTTTAACTTTGCATCCGGAAAATACCGGACATATGCGGGAAACATACCAGCGCAGATGCCCTCGCCGATAAGGGCAGCGTCCCTTTTTTTCTCATCATACAGCCTGGAAATGTCAAACATTGTCAGGTCCGTGCTGATGATAAAATCACCCCACCGTTTCCCCTGCATCTGTGGTATTCTGGAATTATAATAATTCAAGTCAAAAAATGGCGAGAACAATATCTTTTTTCCGCTGTTTTTTATAACGTAATCTGCCATCAGCCTGTCGCTGGACCTGTAAAAAACCTGTACATTCGGATCATTTTTATAAACCGCAAAAAAATTGTTAAGGTTATAAAAAGCAAACCAGGCGAATATAAATACGGCGCAAACCGGCATTACAAACCTTAAAATACGCGGCCATAAGTTTTCTAATTTGGACCATGACCTTTCAATTCCGAGCAATACGGCAATAATTATGGCCGGCAGTGCAAACACCACCCTGCATGGATACGGATCCTGGGCGCCAAGAACCGACAGATACGCCGCCAGCATTCCCGTAAACAGCCATATGTTCATAAATCCGCTTTTTATTTTTTTCCAGGTGAAGAAAAGATAACCCACACCGACAAGCGCAAAAAATCCGGTCAGGCCGTCAAAAAACGGTTTTTGAGGGATGTTATGGCCGGAACCGTTGGCGGAACGGCTGAAAAACATCTGTCCCTGCTTTAAAATATTTTCAATAAAATAGTAATAATCTCCGGAAGGAGGAGGAAAACTTTTGAACAGGCTCACGGCGCCCACCCTGCCGAAAAATTCACCGGAATGGAGCACGACAAAAGTGACCATAGGCAGTTGTATCAAAACGGCGGAAAAATAGAGCATCATTAAATTCTTCCAGTTTGAGGCAACCAACACGCGCGTTTCCTTTTTTGCGAGCAGAAATGCCGGAAAAACAAGATAGATCAGCGGCGATATTTTTGCTGCGTTATAGAAGTATAGATTAAACCCGAGCAGCAGCCCCGAGAATATAAAATAATAGGGGTTCCCTTTCTTTAGCCCCTTATACAGCAGGAACAAACTGAAAGTTCCGAATGCCGGCACATACATCCAGGTTATTGTCATCCTGCTGTAAAGCAGGACCATAAAAAAGCAGGACATAAAAATGGACGACATCACGGCGGCACGCCTGTTGTACAATTCCCTGACCATCATATAAACAGCCACAAGCAGGCCGGACGAGATAATAATTGTAACCCATCTTGTTGTAATGATATTTGTGCCAAAAACCCTGCAGACCGCCGCAAGAAGCCAGAAACTGAATGACGGGGATATGACCTTGGGGTCCTGAATAAACAACGGGTAATTGACGCCGGAATTTATGTTGCCGATCACATCCATAAATATACCCTCGTCGCTGTGAATGCCCGGGGGCACATCCATCATGCGATGGCTGAACAACAGCAGCCCTGATATAAAAATAAAAATACCGAAAGCCATATCAAAGCCGCTGCTTTTTTTGTCGCCCGTAGTTCCCGTACCCGCCATATTTGCTCCCGGAGCTATTCCGAAAAACAAACTTCCAAGAAGAAAATATAAAAGGGACAAATGGACCTGGTTTAATTTCAGGGTTTTTAAGGACAGGTAATAAAAAACAAAAGCGGTCGATATCATCGCGAGCGATAATACTTTTTCAGAAACCTTCAGTTCATGCGATTCCACGCTCTCGGTCCGTGTTATAACATCCGCGCGGCCTGTTTTTAATATAAGAAAAAGCTGAACAATTGATCCTGCATATGAAATAGTGCCGAGAAAATCATGGTGGTAATTGAATAAAAAGACGCCCAATCCTGCCAGCGAAAGGCTTAACAATATTTTAAAGGCAGTTTTTTTGGCCGGTTCATTTATAAAAACAGGAGTAACGAACAAGTATTGCTCCTGCTCAACATCAAACAAAGCGGCCGAAACAAAGATTCCGGCGATTCCCGGTATAAGGTATGCCAGTGATTTCAATATTCCGGCCATAGAATAAACCTCAAACCCGCGATTAATAAAAGAAACCGCGGCAAGAAATATAAATGCCTTCCACAAAATATCCATAAACCGGTTTCCGGCTCCGGGTTTGCCGTACCTGTGCCTTACAAAATACGCCGCCGCGGCCAGAATAACTGTATTTATTATTGTTAGTATATCCGAGCCGTTAAAGCTTTCATATTTGCATCCAAATACCATTAAAACCAAGAAAACCGCGGTAAATCCCCAGGCCGCTGCGGCCATTACTCTTTTTCCCATTAAAACTTCACCTTTAATATTCGGTTTTTATAACAATTAGTATATTTATAATAACATTTATATCGCAATATTCAATATATAAATAAGCCGTATTTGCGCCATTTTGATGTTTGCCATTAACTTTTACTGTGATAAAATATGTATCTAAAGCAGCGCTTGAGCAAAGTAAATTTAATGGAGGAAACGATGAATGTTTTATTGATAAATCCCGGCTGGATGATACGCAGCGGAAATATCTGGAAGAAAATAGAAGGCTCAATGCCCCCGCTGGGGCTTGCATACATAGCCTCATATCTTGAAAAAAATTCCATTAATGTCAGGATTATTGATATAGATGCCGGAAATGTGTTGATTGTTATTATTTTATCTTTTTCTGGCAACAGCTATCAGGGACTGGCCAAACGGCGGGGCTATATAATTCTCAGTGATCTTTAAAAACGGAACAAACAAATTATTGAACAAAACGGCCTGGCCTTCGGGAATGAACTTTTTTTTCAACAGGCGGCTGTTTATTGCCCAACCTATCGCGCCGGGCCAGTTCATATAAAATATTTTTTCCGTTTCAAATCCCTCTTCCTTAAAAACCCTTGTCATATCTGATCTTTCATACCTTTTATGATGGCCGAGATTTTTATCAAGCGCTCCAAAAGCAAATCTCATTGCAGGCACAAGGATGATTGCCCTGCCGCCTGTAACGAGCATGTTATGTATAAGTTTCATGGCCGCTTTTTCTTCCTTTATATGTTCAAGAACATTTAAAAGCACGACCGTATCAAAAGATCCCGAAGGAAGCGGCCCCGATGAATTCAGGGCATCACCGGTAACAATGGTTACATCCGGGTTGTCACGGTATTTTTTTGCGGCAATTGCAGTAAATTCATCGGATATGTCGATTCCAGTTATTTTTTTCCCGGGCGTTATGAAATAATCTGTTATATTTCCTATTCCACAGCCTATCTCCAGGATATTGCTTCCCAGAAACCGGCTTATATTGTCGTAAATCCACCTGTTGTAGTTATCAAGCCCCGCAAGAGCCTGAAGTGAATGTTTAAGTGCATCCTGTTCTTCCATGTCCCCGCCTTTATTATAATATTATGTGTAAAATTCTATCATATAAACAGAAAATAATAAAGTGCAGCCCTGGGGGAAAAAATCAAAAAAAATGCCCTGTTGGCTTTGCTTTCGGCAGCCACGCAGGGCAGAATATTCATGCAATCAAAAACTCACAATACAAAAAAATCATTACAAAAGTAAAAAATCCAAAATGTTAATTGGATCTCGCAAAACGGAAGCCGTAAACACTGATCGTGTTATCAGGGTTAAGGCGGTTTCGATAGCCAACCTGTAGATTGTCTGCGGAAGCACCGAAGCTACCGCCTCGAATCACGCGGCCGGGCACGGAACTGCTCGCTGGTCCTCTATAATCTGTTTGTGCGGTTGTAGGATAATCTCCATACCAATCAAAACACCATTCCCATACATTACCTGACATATCATAGATTCCAAGCGCATTTGCGGCCAAACCACCAACAGCCTCTGTTGTCGTTCCTCCTGAATTCACACTATCCCATCCTACAAGATCCGTTGCCGCTTCATGTGTAGTGTCCGCTGTGGCGCCGCTGGCATAGTTATACGGCGTCCAAGATGTTCCGTCTTTATAGCTTGCTGCGTACTGATATTCTCCTTCTGTAGGAAGTCTATATCCGTTAGCGTTCCAGTTCACGTACGGATTGTCAAAACTGCCTGCTGTTGTATTAATGCTGCTTCCATACAAACCGCTTGCAGAACTCTTAATCGCTGTGGTAAACCCTGAATCCGAACAATACACAGGAGTCAAACCTGTTTTCTGGCTGAATGCGTTACACCACACTATAGCATCCCGCCAATTTACAGTTGTTACTGGCTGATATTTCGCGGATGTTGGCGCGGCGCCCTGTATGCCATTAAAACCCTCTGCGCCTGCATCGTTAAAAGTATAACCGTTGGCTATTGCCCACTGATAAACCGTATACCACAACTGATACGTAACCTGGTATTTTCCCATTTTAAATGCAGATATTGCATGACTGAAGCTGTTTGTTCCATCTGTCTGAGTATATGTACCTCCGGGAACTGATGCAAGCTCTGAATAGGCAATTGTCGCTGTTGCAACCGGGCCCGATGGTGAAGAACTGTGTTCACAGCCCGTCATAAAGCTGAATGCGGCAACTAAAGCCAAAACAAAAAATAAAACTGTTTTATTCATTTTGTACCCCCTGTAAGATATTTGTTTGATTTAATTATACCCCCCCTATTATTTTGTCAAGTTTTTTTGACCACCGGTTATTACACCGGTTATTACCGGCAAAAAGAAACAGATACAATACTTGACAGTATCTATGGATTTGATATAACAAATGAGGGTATATTGCTGCCACGAATTTAATTGGAGGACAAAATGAATGTTTTATTGATAAATCC
>PLPI01000123.1 GCA_003159495.1 candidate division FCPU426 bacterium
GGGAAAATTACTGGTTTATGGAATGAAATTTTGAGGAGGATATCCATGAAGGGGAAATTAATTTCAGTTTTATTAATTGTTCTTGTTCTGTCCTGGGTCGGCTGTAAAAAGACGAATACTATCACAGCTGCCGGGCCTCAGGGCACTGCCACGGATTCGCCCACCATCACAATGACTAAAACCGTCACGCTGTCGCCGACCATCTCACCGACATTCTCTGTTTCACCGACATTTACAAATACTTCCACCATCACCCCGACTTTTACGATCACACAAACTTTTACCATCACAATGACGCCAACAAACACGCCGGGCGCGCTTATTGACGACTTCGCCGACTGTGTCAACGGCAATTACTGGGGAGGTTACTGGATAACCTATGATGACAACGGCCCGGTCAATAACGGCACGTCATACGTTTCGCCCATGTCGCAGACCTGGGCGACAAGATGGGGACTGACACTTCCACCTTTTGCAATGTCAACCCCCGGATATACGGGTTCCGGATGCGCGGCAGCGGTTACGGGATATGTAACGACGAATACTTCTGCAACAAAACCTCCAACTGAGACGGCCACGGGTTACCAGTATGGTTTTATCGGTATGGGAACTCAGCTTGTTTTTAACGCAGGGGAGCCGACATGCTATGAAACGGACATAAGCCGTTTCACGGGAGTGAAATTCTGGGCAAAAGGTGATGGCTACCCAATATCAAGCGTCAGCGGAGCCTCCGGATGGGAATTTAAGGTTCCTTTTACCACAACGGCAAACGGGAACTGCGATGAATCGGATTACACAAAACCGTCATCGTTCACCGGCAGTGACGAGTGGAACTTTGTTTTCTCCGCTCCGACCACATGGACGCAAATCACCATACCGTTCTCAACACTCACACAGTTTGGGTGGGGTGCGACGGCCGATGTTGCGGGCAAGAGGCTTTGGAACGGCTGCACAAGGACAACTCCGGGCAATACGCCGGGACTTCCCGCCGACGCGGCAAGCGGATGCCCGATATCGGTTGTCCTAAAGCACGCGAAACAACTGCAGTTCCAGAGCGTGGGCCAGGTCAATGTTTATCCGCAGACAAGGAACCTCTGGATAGGAGAAATAAATTTTTATTAAAACAAGAACTTTCATATAGTAGATAGGTGAAAGTAGATTAAGATTAAGGGGCGGCCTAAACGGCCGCCCCTTTTTTATTTTTGCCTCGTAGGGGCCGCCTCATATGGCGGCCCGAACCATGGCATTGTATTAAAACCTTGTCGCGGGCGGCCATCATTCGACAAGCTCATGATCCTGAGTTTATCGAAGGACGTGGGGCCGCCCCTACAGGAAAATGTTTTTATGTACAATATAAAAATTCTTGTAAAAACACCCCGTTTATATAATAATGTCCATGTTTTGAAATATAATTATACGGAGACAAAAAAATGAAGATCAGGGACATTTTAAAGGCAAAAAAATTTGTTTTCTCGCTTGAGATATTTCCGCCCAAACCCGAGGCGGATATATCCGTCATTTATTCAACCCTGGACGAACTTAAACAATTAAAACCCGACTTTGTATCAGTTACATACGGCGCGGGCGGATCCAACCGCGGCAGGACCGTGGAAATTGCCGACCGTATCAACAACCATTATAAAATACCCGCGCTGGCGCATTTGACCTGCGTTAATGCCACAAAAGATTACATCATGGAAGTGCTTACACAGCTGAAATCAAAAGGGGTGGAAAATATCATGGCCCTCGGCGGGGATTTGCCAAAGGACGTAAAGGATCCCATAAAGGATTTCAGACACGCCTCCGACCTTGTGGCTTTTATCAGAAAAAGCGGCTTTGATTTTTCAATCGGCGTGGCGGGATACCCGGAGAAACATCCGGCCGCCCCTTCGATGGAAAAGGACATTGAAAACCTTAAAATCAAGGTCGACGCGGGCGCGGATTTTATCACGACACAGCTTTTTCTGGACAATGATTTTTTTTATTCCTACCGGGACAGGGTACAAAAGGCCGGAATTAATGTGCCGGTTATACCGGGCATAATGACGGCGACAAAACTTTTGAACCTCGAGAAAATGACTGCCATGTGCGGTGTATCGATACCGGAGCGTTTCAGGACGGCGACGGCGACGTGCGCCATTGACAATCCCGTCTGCGACGAAACCGTGAAATATACCGTCAATCAGATAAACCATCTTATAAAACACGGGGCAAAGGGGATTCACCTTTACTCCATGAACAAGGCCGGGCAAAACATGCGTATATATAATGAATCCGCAATAGCGGGAATGAGGAAATAACATGTTCAATTTTGTGCTTGTGTTAATAGGCGGGGCCATCGGTTCGGTTTCAAGGTTCGCCCTTTCCACATGGGTCAACCAGGTTATGCAGGTAAAATCGATTTTTCCATACGGGACACTGGCTGTGAACATGATTGGTTCGTTTCTTGCCGGAGTTGTGTGGGGCGTATCAACTGAGACAACAATGAAGCCGGAAATAAGGATATTCATGATGGTCGGTTTCATGGGTGGATTTACCACATTTTCTTCATATGCGCTGGAGAGTTATAATCTTTTTGACAACGGCGAAGTCAAGGCCGCTTTTATGAACATTCTCGCGAATAATGTACTTTCGCTCATACTTGTATTTGCCGGTGTTATCACGGCAAAATATATCATAAAGGGTTTAAGAGGAGGCATTTAATGGATTTACCGAGGGAATCATCGCTTCTGCGCATATTCATGGGCGAAGGGGAAAAGATCAACGGCAGGCCGGCTTACGAGGTCATTGTAATGAAGGCAAGGGAGCTTAACATGGCGGGCGCCACGGTTTTGCGCGGAATCCTGGGTTTCGGCAGGACGTCCAGGATAAAATCCGCGAAAGTGCTGGAAATGTCGTCGGATCTGCCGGTGGTCATTGAGATAGTGGACACCGAGGACAAACTCAATAATTTTCTTCCCATAATAGAAAAAATGCATATGGGCGGACTTGTAACGCTGGAAAAAGCAAACGTAATACATTACAAAAGCGAAACGAAGTAACAGCCGTGAAGCTTATTGACATACACGCCCACTTCTTTCCCGATTCCATTGGGCCGAAAACAATAGAGCATATCCTGGCCCAGTCTACGGCCCCTATACCATCCTACGGCAACGGCACGCTTGCCGCCCTTAAAAGTTACATGGCCGAGGACGGGGTGGATATATCGGTTAATGTGCCCGTGGCCACCAAAAAGGAGCAGGTTATAGGCATCAACCGCAGGATGATAGAGTCCAACAAGACGGAAAAAAATATCATTTGCTTCGGCGCCATGCACCAGGATTTTTCCGAAATAGGAGACATGGAAGCCGAACTGGAACACATCGCGAAAAGCGGGATAAAGGGGATTAAACTCCACCCTGAATACCAGCAGTTTTATCCGGATGAGCCGCGCCATAAAAAAATGTACGATGCCTGCATAAAAAACAACCTGATCATACTTTTCCATACCGGCGTTGACATGGCCTATGACGGCGTCCACTCGACGCCGGAACGCATGGCGCAGGTTGCCGGAATAAAAGGGTTGAAGATGATTTTCGCGCACATGGGCGGCTATAAAATGTGGGACGGCGTACTCAAATGTCTTGTAGGGAAGGATATCTACCTTGACACGGCATACTCGATAGAAATGGCAGACAGTCTGATAAGGGAAATAATAGCCGGCCACGGGGAGGATAAAATACTGTTCGGATCCGATTTTCCGTGGATGCGAGCATCCGATATAACGAAAAAATACGACACGATATTAAGCGGGGAAACAAAGGATAAAATATATTATAAGAACGCGGTAAAACTGCTGGGGTTGTAAAATCCCGCTGCAGGGATTGTTTCGGTTTAGCCGACAAGCTCCCTGAATTTTTTGCAGTTTGCCGTAATGTCCGGCCCTTCCGCGAAAAGCCCTCCGCCCATCAAAAAAACCGCGTCAGCCCCGTAAAACTTTTTTATTTCCGGAATCCTCCGCATTGTCATGCCGCCGCCCGGGCCGGGAAGGATGGGTTTTAATCCGCCGAAAACATCGCGGCAGCCGGCGGCAACCTGCGCGCACTCATCCTTTGAAAACGAAAACCTTCCGCCGTAATTCGGGAATATGACGGCATCGGCGCCGTTTAACCTCATTAACTGGCCGAAGAAGGCGTAATGCGAGATGCCGGAATCTTTGTTGACAACATACGAGCCGTGAAAGGCCGGGTGATAAAACAGAGGCAGTGATATCGAGGCGTCTTCCGCGATTGCCCTCATGGTTTCGAGCCCCGCAAGCCCCGGTGATATTATTAAACAGCCCGCGCCGGAGAGCTTCGCGAATTTTGCCCTTTTAACGGTATTAAATGCGTCCGCCGTTATATTGGGGGCATAAAGTGTTTTATTCCCGGTTTCCCTGTTGGCTTTTTTAACCGCTTTGCATACGGCTTCCACCCTTTTTTCAAATGGTGAAAAGGGCTGGTTTGCCAGTCCGTGGTCGTCTTTTATGATGTCAATGCCGCCGAGGGCGAATTTATAGGCCATATCGGCAAGCTCTTTGACTGAAAGCCCCATGGGTTTTAATGCTGAACATAAAAGGGGCCTGTTGTAAATTCCGGTGAGGCCGCGTATGCCGGCGGCGCCGAAGCGCGGCCCTTTGACAATATTAAATATTTCTTTTGACGGGATTATTTTTTCCACCCTGATTCCGGGTTTGATAGACGAGTTGCCGAATACGACATTAAGGAACTGGGTGAATTCTCCGCCTGCCGTATCATTTAAATAACTGATTTCAGCGATATGCTTTTTGCCCGATTTTTTAAAGGATTCAACGCGGCCGACGATGTTGCTTTTTATGTATTCGTTTTTTACCAGGTCCACGGGGAATTCAATGGTCTGCTCAACGCAGATATCTTTTGCCTTTTGCATGGCATCTTTTTCAGCGCCTGTAAGGGAATAAATAACAGAGAATCTTTTTATATTTGACATTTTTGCTCCATGCATTTTGTAGAGAGGGGGCTTGCCCCCTCTTGCCGCACCGGGCTGAGAGCCAGCAAGCCGGCTCTCTACAGTATTGTAAAATATTAAAGGTCTTCCGCCTTTATATCTTTGTGCATAATTTCAATTTTTACTGTTTTAAGATCTTCGCCTGAAATCCCGAATTTCTGCCCTGTTATTTCTTCAACCTTTGAAACCAGCGCCATCGCGTCAAAGCCATATTCTTTCATCAGATATTCCCTTGAGGCGCCGTGGCCGAATTTGTCCTGCAGTCCGAGTTTGTGTATTTTTTTGCAAACACCCGCCTGCGCCATTGCCTCTGATATTATGGTCCCGAGCCCGCCGATTACCGTATGGTTTTCCATGGTGATGACGCCGTATTTTGAGGCGGCTATCGAATCCATAACCTGTTTTGAATTGAAGGGCTTTAATGTCGAGACATGGTAATGTTCCACAGAGAGCCCCTTTGCCTGCATTGCTTTGACGGCTTTAAGCGCCTCTTCGGTGCAGATGCCCGACGAGAAAAGGGTGATATCCCTGCCGCGGGATAAAAGCCTGTTAACCCCTTTTTTAAAGGGCTCGTTTTTGTCAAAAAGCCGCGGAATTTCTCCGCGCAGCATCCTTATATATACGGGGCCGTTTGTTTCCATTACCGGATCCAGCATACTCTCCACATCCGTTGCGTCGCCTGCCTCGAAAATGGTCATGTTTGGCAGGGCGCGCACCACCGCGATATCGTCAGTCGCCTGGTGCGTGGCGCCTCCGGGGGTGGTGATGCCCGGAAGAAAACCGAAAAGTTTAACGGGAAGGTTCGAGTATGCAATAGACATTGCCAGTTGGTCAAAGGCCCTGCGGTAGATGAAAACTGCAAAAGTATGTATCAACGGGACAAAGCCCTCGCGCGCGAGCCCGGCCGCGACGCTGAGCATGTTCTGTTCGGCAATGCCGCATGAAATGAAACGGGAAGGATAGGCGGCGCGGAAAAGGTCTATTTCGGTTGAGCTTGTTAGGTCGGCTGAAAGCACAAGAGTTTCGGGCCTGTTTTTCGCCCATTCAACCAGGTTTTTGGCGTGCACCCTGCTTAGGATTTCCATGATTTTAACAGCTCCATATATGATTTCTTTTCGTCTTCGCTCTTAAAGCGCATGTAGTGGAATTTCGGCGCGTTTTGCTTCATCAGTTCAATGCCTTCATACGGGCAGGAATATGAAAGAATCACCGACGGCCTGCCGTCAGCCGGCAGAAATGGAGGCCCTGAGAGTTCCTTATAATTATTGCCGCTGGCGGTAAACACACGGGCGCCGAAAGATTCAAGGCGGGAATTAATAGGTTCTATATTCATCACATTTTCCATCTTTCCGTCGCACTGGTAGCCGTTTACATCAACATAAATAATCATATTGTCGAGTTTCCAGTGGGACATGAACTGGAAAGCCTCCCATGTCTGGCCTATCTGAAGTTCCCCGTCGGAGAGAAAAACAAATACCCGGCCCGGTTCCTTTTTCAGTTTGCGCGCAAGGGCTATGCCCGCTGCCTGGCTTATGGCCTGGCCGAGCGTGCCGTTGGTGACTTCCATGCCGGGTGAATGTTCAGCGCCTATCATTTCAACCGAGGAGCCGTCTTTGTTAAAGTGGTCAAGGCCGCTTTCGTCCATTCTGCCTGTTTCGATAAGGCAGGCGTATAAAGCCAGCGCGTAATGGGCCGGGGAGAGGATGAACCTGTCATATTCCGGGCCATGGGGGCCGTTAAAAGCGCCGCCAGTGAAATAATTATTGTTAAGCGGGCCGGGAACGCCTGGAAAAGGGGGAGGCACGAGGGGTTTTTCCACGGGGCCGAGTTTCATTATTGAAGTGTATAGCGCGGCGAGGGCGTCGGCCGAGGAACAGGCCTGGCTCAAATATCCGCCGTTGTTGGTTATGGTATGGGCAAGGACCCGTTTTCTGATGCCGTCCGCCGCGCGCTTTGCCTTTTCAATCTCGATAGGGGTCATATACGCTCCGCGTAAATTTAAAAGTTAGAATTTAAAACCAATAAGTTGAACCAATTGATTAAAGCAATTGAGTTTACAATCTTTTAAGTGGGATTTCAAGCAAAAATCCCGGCCTGTTATTAAAAAAAAATTCCTGTAGGGGCCGCCCCGTGTGGCGGCCCGAACCAGCTCCCCCCCGTATTTTTGTTCACACGGGTTGTTGCCGGGCGGCCGGAATTTTTTTACGGCCGTCGTCCCAGTTGTTTTAAACAGACGCCCGGTTAGAACATTGCCATAATAGTTTTACCTTTGCTTGAATTGACGCAGTGGTTGTTGTTGGACGACTGGCCGTAAAAAAAACCCGACCGCCCGGTCAACTTTGTTTGGATTTGTTTTGCCCCTGTAGGGGCGGCCCCGCGTGGCCGCCCGCAACATGGTTTTACAACAATGCCATGTTTCGGGCCGCCATATGAGGCGGCCCCTACGGGGAATTAATTAACGGCCGAAACAAATGACCACACGGTCATTTATTTCTTGACAAACCCCTTCCGGCGGTGTATAACTTATAAAAATGACCGGATGGTCATTTAAGATGAAAAAAGCCGGGTGGTTTTCAATGGAAGAAATAATAAGGACCGAAAAAATATCAAAACAATACAGGGACGTGCTTGCAGTTGACGGCGTATCGCTCAGCGTCAAAAAAGGCGAGATATACGGATTTCTCGGCCTGAACGGAGCGGGAAAAACCACTGGCTGGTGGCGCTACGCGGACCAGAATTAAGGGCAAGAACATACAGATAGGAGATAGGTGAGAGTAGACAAGACAAAGCTTTTGTAGGGGCGGCCCCGTGTGGCCGCCCGCAACCATGGCTCAAAAACAGATCCCGGAGGCTTTTATTTGAAACTTGACTGGTTCAAAGACGCAAAAACCGCTTTCAGGAAACTTGTTCCGGAAAAACAGGCTAAGATAATCGACGCGTGCATAGATGAGTTTGCAGAGGAGGGTTTTGAAACGGCCTCCACAAACAGGATAGCGGAAAGGGCAGGCATCGCAAAGGGATCCATATTCAAATATTTCGGCACAAAGGAAAAAATGTTCTTTTCTGTTGTGAACTACATACTGGAAAAATACATTTCGGCCGCGAAAGAAAAACTGCCGCAGATGCCAAAAGGCGTTGTCGAGAGGTACATGGCCTATATGACCGATACCATGGACCTTTTCGGCGGGGACATGAAGCTGTACAGGGCTTTTTCAAGGATCATGTCAGAGCGCGGCGGCGAGATGATGACAAAAATCAGGGAACAGTGGCAGCCTTATGTTGAGCCGCTTATGGACGAGTTGTTGACAGGCACTGATTTTAAAAGTTTGAGTATAACGAAGGCTGAATTCGCGACCCTTTTCAGCTGGATAGATAACGCCATAGACCAGGATGTAATGGCACAGATAGGGCCGAAAACAAAGGCTGAAGATATAAAGGCCATGTACAGTGAGAGGCTCGGCCTTATTTACAGGGTACTGAAGAACGGGATATACAAGTAGCGGTTGGATTTGCATTTAAGCCACACAAAGGAGAAAATATTATGTTTATGTTCCTGAAACTTGCGTGGGGAAATGTCTTAAAGAACAGGCGCTCGTCTATAACCATTCTTATAGTGGTTTTTGTGTGCGTCTTTTTTATGGATTTCGGCGTGGCCTTCATGGACGGTTTTAAGTCAAAGATACTCGGCGATTTTCTGAACGAGGCGGGCCACATTAACATTTACGATTCCAGGTATTATAAGGAAATGGATTTTGTCATGAATGAATATAACGTGAACCTCACGCCGGAACTTTTAAAGGCGGTAAAAACCGTCCCCGGCGTTAAAACAGTAAGGGCGGAGATAAATTTCGGCGCCATCGCAAACACGCAGACGGAAAACCTTGAATGCATGGTCAGGGCCATTGACCCGGAGAATGCCTCCGACAATTACACCAAACTGGCCTCTTCCGTTATAAAAGGCTCTTTCATCAAAGGGGATAAGGATATACTTNNTCGGGGAGCGCGGCGCAAAACTTCTGGGGACAGGCATCGGGCAAAAACTTGTAATATTATCCGTGGACCAGTACGGCTCCATAAGCGCGGTCGAGGGCAATGTCGTGGGGATATATAAAACTTTTAACGCGCAGATGGACGAGCGCGGGGTATTGTGCGCTCTGCCGCTGGCGCAGAAACTGCTTTCAATAGGAAACAGCGCGACAAAGGTGACTGTGAATTTAAACGATCCCGTCCTGGCGCCGGCAGGGGCGCAGGCGCTTCAGAAAATTCTCCCGGCCGGGCTCATCGCAGTGCCGTGGCAGACAGGGCAGGCTTTTATAGTCTCTTATCTTAAACTGCTCGACGCTTCAATATTTGTCATAGCCTTCATTATAATATTCGGGGCGTCAATGGGGATAATCAATTCGTTCCTTATGAACGTAATGAACCGCCTGCCGGAGTTCGGCGCGCTGCGCGCAATGGGGCTGGGTAAGGGGCAGATGTTCCTTATGATAATTACGGAGTCATTGTTTCTCGGCATAGTAGGGACCGTACTTGCAATAATACCGGGAACGGCCCTGGTTCTCCATTACCAGGCGCATCCCTTCAATTATGAAAGGATACTGAGCACAATGCAGGGAACCCCGATGGGGGCAATGGATTCTTCCATCGGGACCGCTTTTGTGCCCGCGACATTCGCGATAGTGATATTGACCGGGATTTTGATATCGGTGCTGGCCTCATCCTATCCGGCGCTGATAGCCGTTTCAAAAAAGCCATCGGAGATAATGAGGGTACTCGAATGAAAAAAGAGATGATAGGCATCGCATTAAGGAACGTCTTTAAGAACAAACGCCGTTCCATACTCAACATGCTGACCTTCGCGGTTAGTGTATCCGTCATACTGCTGGGGTTCGGCATGATAAAGGGGCAGTTTGACGCGATTTACACGCGTATGATAGACCTGCGCACCGGGCATATAAAAATATACAACAAAGATTATCCGGCTGTGAAATCGACAATGCCGCTGGACAGGGTGATAAACGATCCGGAAAAGGTACTGGCCGCCATTGCGGGAACGCCGCATATGGTTGCCGCGAGCCAGCGGATTATACACCCTGGTATCATCAGCAATTCCAAAAAAAAGATGGGAATAGTGATAAACGGCATTGACATGGAAAAAGAGAAAAAGATCCTGACCGCGTATGATAATGTCGAGGGATCTCTTCTGCCGGAAGACGGCGCCCATGTTCTCTGCGGAAAGGCTCTTGCGGACATGCTCGGATTCAAACCCGGCTCGGGGCTGCTTTTATTCTCGCAGACATCGGGAAACATGAACAACCTGGTGGACGCGGATGTATCAGGGGTTTATTCAATAGGATTTGACGCCATGGAAAAAGCCGAGATATATGTTCCCATAGCATTCGCCAGGCAGTTCCTTGATATGGACAACAAAGCCACTGAAATAATAATCAGGCTTGAAAATGCCGGGTACGTTCCTCAGGCAAAAAAATATATCCAGCAGGTGCTTGCGAAGGGGTTCCCCGGGCTGACTGTGGTTGACTGGAAGGAAGAGAACGCGGACCTTTTTGAGCTTGCAAAGGCAAAGATGGGCAGCTTTAAGGTAATGGCCCTTGTATTTTTGTTCCTTTCCTTCTTTATAATAGTAAATACAATGACCATGTCGGTATACGAGCGCACGGCGGAGATAGGCACGCTGCGCGCCATAGGTTTTGAAAAGGGATACATAATGCAGATGTTTATCCTTGAAGGGTTCTTCCTTTCCGTATTAGGGGTGATTTTAGGCTGGATACTTTCCGCACCGATTATTTATTATCTAAACGTGCACGGCCTTGTGCTTGACGTTATGAAAACAGCCTCTTCAACCGCAATGCCGTTGACCGATGTGTTAAAGGCCATAAACACACCCGGTGACTGGATAATATCGGGTGTGATATGCGTAATCTCCGGCGTGCTGGGGGCGTATTTCCCGGCAAAAATGGCGGCCGACATGAACGTGGTGAATGCGTTAAAACGCGGGGTAAGATAAGCGCCGGCTTACATGACAGCCGGGACTTTTTTACGGCGCAGTCGTCCGAAGTTTTGCTTGAGGCAGACCGGAAGAAAGTACGTTGACATTAAAGTTTTACCTTTGCTTGATTGACACGGTAGTTGATGTTGGACGACGGGCCGTAAAAAAGCCCCGACTGTCATGTTCTTGTTGCAAAACTTACATTATGAGGAGAACAAATATGAAAAAAATTGCTTTTTTAACCGCCGGCCTTATTGCCGTTTTCTGCGCATCTGTTCTTGCCCTTGACGCCAAATACACAAAGGCATACGCGGAGGACCTTTTAAAAACAGTCGATAAAAGCCTTTACCCGGCGGTTTACAAGTCTGTCATTACAATGACAACGGTCAGGGCCGGGCGCAATCCGCTTTCCAATACATTCGAGGTGCTGTCAAAAGGGGCGGATAAATCATTGATGAAAATAACCGCGCCGGCGAGGGACAAGGGAAAAAAAATATTAAAAAACGGCGACAACCTGTGGATGTTCATGCCGGACATATCCAGGCCCATCAGGCTCTCTGCCAATCAGAGTTTTATGGGATCGACTTTTTCAAATGAGGATCTGGCATCATCGGGCTGGGAAGACAATTATACGGCCGAGATAACCAAACAGAAAGATACACTTATACTTTTGACGCTTAAGGCAAAGAAAAACGATGTGGCATACGCCAGGATAGATATGTGGCTGGATGACACGACAAAGATACCCACGGAGATGACATATTACGGCCTGTCGGGAAAGGCAATAAAAAAAATGTACATGTCCAACATACAGAAGATAGCCGGTATAATGAGGCCGATAGATATGAAAATGGACGATTTGATAGAAGAAGGGTCATATACGCAGGTAAAACTTGAATCAATGGAGGCCCTTGAGAGCCTCCCGGAATATACCTTTGACCCGACACAGATGGGGAGATAAGGAAGGAACTTACAGAAAGTAGACAGGAGATAGTAGCGGGAGCAAAGAACGGCGGGGCCGTTTATTTTCCCTATAGGGGCGGCCCCATGTGGCCGCCCGGAATAAAAGGAGATTTATGAAACGATTGTTATTTGCGGCTTTTTTTGCTGTTTTTGCGGCCGGCGTTTTTGCTTTCGATTTTAACCTTGACGCCAGGTCGGATTTTACCTATACCTCTTTCATGATGAACAGCGCTTACGACGCGATGGCACAGGCGGAAACGGCATCGGCGTTTTCGACATATGAAGAGATAAGGGTAAAGGCAAAAGATACCATAGGCCAGGTAAAATTTGATTTTGACGCCCGGGCTTACCTTTATCCGCAGACAGAAAGCGTGACTTACACGGTGGACAGCGCCTGTTTTTCATATGCGCAGGGGCAGTTTGTTTTAACCGCGGGCAAACAGCGCATGAAATGGGGGACGGCTTATTTTTTCAACCCCACGGACAGGCTGCAGCCGGCCGTAAATATACTGAACCCGACCGAGGACCTTGAGGGGATCTATGCCCTGAGGGGAGAACTGACAACGGATTTTTGCACTCCTCTCGTGGTAATAATGCCGCGCCTGAACGGCTCACAGCCTGACAGCGCCTTTGACGCGGCGGCGCGCGTTTACAAACTTATCGGGACGTGCGATGTATACCTGGATTACATATACAGGCCGGACGGCGACTCGGCCGGCGCGGCTTTTTCGTGGGACACAGGATTTTTTGTGGTGAATTTTGAGGCGGCGCTTGACGCCGACCCGCCGGAGGGGGCGGAAACAATACAACTCGGCGGCAGGCCATATTCCACGGCAATGACGCTGGGCGTGATGAAAATGGTGAGCCAGGATACTTCCATATTCGCGGAATATTACAGGAACGGCGGCGGGTTCGGCAGCGCGGCTTATTCAAGCCTGGTAAATACTTCGGGTATCGGGCCGTTTCTGTCGAAAAAGGATTACATAGCTTATTCCGGTTCATACACGTGGAACGAGACGTACCAGTTCTCGCTGACAGGCATTCACGGCCTTGACGACGGCACGATTTTCATGTATCCGTCCATAGGATGGGTGGGGAACCAGAATTTTGACGTGTCGCTTTACTTTCTGCAGAACCTTACGGCGGGCGGAACCAGGGAAGGCAATTATTCCACACCCTTTTACAGCGAAACAGAGCTCAGGATAAACGCTTACTTTTAGTTTAAATATGGACAAAATACTGGAGGTTTTATCATGGAAAATGTTGTCAGCATAACAAATGTAAAAAAGGAATATACGCTTGGCAAAACAAAGGTACATGCATTGAACGGCGTGAACCTCGAGGTGATGCAGAAGGACTTTATGTGCATAATAGGGCCGTCGGGATCCGGAAAGACGACACTGTTAAACCTGATAGGATGCCTTGACGCCCCGACTTCCGGCGAGGTGAACCTGTTCGGTAAATATAACGTTTCCACGCTTAATGACAAACAGGCGACGTTGTTGAGGCGCGACCACATAGGGTTTATTTTCCAGACGTTCAACCTGATACCGGTGCTGAATGTTTATGAAAATATTGAGTTCCCGCTTATCATACAGGGGGTGGATAAGGCCGATAGAAAAAAACGCGTCATGGAACTTATCGCGGACGTGGGCCTGCAGGAATTCATCAAACACAAGCCGGATGAA
Source organism: candidate division FCPU426 bacterium (assembly GCA_003159495.1). Lineage (GTDB taxonomy): Bacteria > Oederibacteriota > PGYV01 > PGYV01 > Palsa-1178 > Bog-1181. Next base: position 13,663 of record PLPI01000123.1, read on the forward strand.
TTATCCGGCGGACAGAGGCAGAGAATCGCCGTGGCCAGGGCGCTTGTAACAAACCCGAAATTGGTGCTGGCCGATGAACCCACGGCAAACCTTGACAAGGAAAACGGCCGCATAATAATGGAAATAATGAAAAAACTTAATGAAGAGCACGGAGTGACTTTTATATTTTCCACCCATGACCAGCGCGTCATGGAAGAGGGGCGCAGGACCGTTGTGCTGAGCGACGGCATGGTGGAAAGCGACAAAAGGATATAAAAGATGTTGCGGGCCGTTTAAACCATAAAATAAGCCCATAAAACAGATTTTCAGTCAAAACATTGCCCCTATTACAGCCCTTATTGTTTGTTATTGACCTCCCTTAAAAAATCGTCTACAATAAATAAAAATCAAAACATTTTTTACTTAGGAGTCATATGGAAATATACAAGCGGCTTTACGGTTATATGAAACCATATATGGGAAGGGTTGTTATCGCGATTTTTCTCATGGTCCTGACCGCCGCGTTCACCGCGCTTTCGGTCTATGTCTTAAAACCGGTTATAGACCAGATATTCGCAAACCCCAATAAGGCGGAGGCGATGAATTACCTGAAAATAATGCCTTTTGCAATTATTATAATCTTTGTTTTAAAGGGCGTCACCGGATACGCCCAGAAATATATGACAGACTGGGTCGGGAACAAGATAATTCTGGATATGAGAAGGCAGCTTTACGACCATGTGACGGGGCTGTCAATGCGTTTTTTTAACAGCCAGAAAATAGGCGTTTTGATTTCGAGGATAACGAACGACGTAACGCTCGTGCAGGGGGCGATATCAAACGTCCTGGGCAATGTCATTGGAAGCGTTATCACGATAATCGGCATCGTCGGCATGCTTTTTTACCTTAACTGGAAATTCACACTCATCACCCTTGTTGTATTTCCGCTCGCGGTTTGGCCCATTACAAAATTCGGCAAAAGGATAAAGGCCTCGGCCGTCAACGTCCAGGAAAAAATGGGGGATATGACCTCAATACTTAATGAGACGTTTAACGGCATCAGGATAGTGAAGGCTTTCGGCATGGAAAAATATGAAAGAAAAAAATTCAGCGATGAACTTCACAGGCTCTTTGACTGGACCATGAAAGGCGTGCGCGCTTACAACCTGTCATCGCCCACAATGGAAACAATCGGCGCGCTGGGCATAGCCGCGCTGGTCTGGGTGGCGGGGTCGGCCGTTGTGAATAAGGCGCTCACGACAGGCACCTTTTTTGCCTTCATGGTCGGACTGACACAGCTTTACCCACAGATTAAAAAGATGAACGACATGAACAATGTTATACAGCAGGCCCTTGCGGCATCGGAAAGGGTTTTTTCCATTATTGACACAAAGCCCGATGTTGTTGAGGATAAGCAGGCAGTGGCAATGGATGATTTTAAGGATACCATTGCCTTTAAAAACGCATCGTTTGAATATCTCGAAGGAACCCCGGTCATCAGCAATATAAATTTCAATATCAAAAAAGGGCAGGTTTTCGCCGTCGTGGGGCCGTCGGGCGCCGGGAAATCGACGCTTGCGGACCTTCTGGCCAGGTTTTACGACGTTAACGCCGGCGTAATAACCATCGACGGAATTGACATAAAGAAAATTAAGATCGATTCAATAAGGAATATGATAGGCATAGTCACGCAGGAGACCATACTTTTTAACGATTCCGTGAAGAACAATATCGCCTATGGCAAGGAAAATATCGGGATGGCCGATGTCGAAGGGGCTGCGCGCGCCGCCAATGCGGCAGAGTTCATAGATAGAATGGCAGACAGATACGAAACCGTAATCGGAGACAGGGGGGCCAGGATATCCGGCGGGCAGAGGCAGAGAATGGCCATAGCCAGGGCAATCCTGAAAAACCCGCCGATACTAATACTTGACGAGGCCACATCGTCCCTTGATTCCGAATCCGAGATACTTGTCCAGGAAGCCATAAACAACCTCATGAAGGACAGGACCACATTTGTAATCGCGCACAGGCTCTCCACGGTCAGAAACGCGGACTGTATCATAGTCGTCGACGGCGGGACTATTGTGGAGCAGGGTACGCATGACGAACTTATAGGAAAAAACGGGGTTTATACCAGGCTTTACAACCTGCAGTTCAGGTTAAATATTGATGCGGCGGCCGTGGAAAAATGAACAGGGCCGCTTTTATCGACCGGGACGGCAACCTGATACACGAGGTTGGATATATAAGCTCGCTTGACAGGATAAAATTTTACACGCGCAGCATTAAGGCTGTAAAACTGCTCAGTGAAAGCGGCTATAAAATAATTGTGGTGACAAACCAGTCGGGTGTGGCGCGGGGGTATATACCCGAAAGTTTTGTAAAAAACGCGCATAAAAAAATAAACGCCATGCTGGCGGAATACGGCCTGAAAATAGACGCTTTTTATTACTGCCCGCACCATCCTAAAAAGGCGGTGATAAAAAAATACCTGGCGGACTGCTCCTGCAGAAAACCGAAAACCGGTATGATAGAGGCCGCTGTAAAAAGATTCAACATAGACCTGAAAAAAAGCTTTACCATAGGAGACAAACTTACCGATGTCCACCTGGGCAAGAATGCCGGTACAAAAACGGCGCTGGTGCTTACGGGTTACGGCAAAGAGGAAAAAAAACTGATTAAAACGGATTACGACAGACCGGATATAGTCGCAAAAGATTTTTACCAGGCGGTAAGGATGCTGGTAAAGAACAAATAACGTAGAGAGGGGGCTTGCTCCCTCTCTAATAGTTACGAATATTTAAGGAGCTTAAAATGAATAAATACTCAAAAATTATAGATAAATTCAAGGGCAAAAAGATCGCCGTTCTCGGCGATTTTATACTTGACGAATATGTTTACGGCGAAACCGAACGCATTTCCAGGGAAGCGCCGGTTCTGATACTTAAATATAACAAGTCTGTTTATCTTGCCGGCGGTGGCGCAAACCCGGTAATGAATATAGTGGACCTGGGAGCGACGGCTGTGCCGGTATCTATCGTGGGAAACGAGGAATATTCCGACATATTGCTGGGAATGATGGAACAAAAAGGGGTTGATATTTCAAATATAGTGCGGGTCCCAGGTTATTCCATACCTGTAAAAACAAGGGTGATGGCGGGTTCGGTTCATACGGTAAAACAGCAGGTGGTAAGGATAGACAGGTATAACGGGGGAAAACTGGACAAACAGGCGGAGGATAATTTAATAGCCAACTTGAATTCGGCCGCAAAGGATATTGAAGTAATCCTTGTTTCGGATTACGGCAGCGGTATGATTACCGATAATGTCATACGCGCGGTAAACGCCCTGGCAAAAGCGGGAAAAAAAGTGGTCGTTGATTCGCGTTACGGCCTTAAAAAATACAAGTATGTGGCCGCGGCGACGCCGAATGAGACCGAAGCCGGGCCGGCTGTGGGACACGAAAAATACGGCGAGCAGGACGTGGAATTTATTTTAATAAAACTCTGGAAACTTATGAAAGCCAGGGGAATGATAGTGACCCGCGGCAGCAGGGGCATGATGGTTGTTGAAAAAGGAAAAATTTCAAAGGTGGCCCCTTTTGGAGGCGATGAGATAGTGGATGTATCCGGAGCGGGCGATACGGTATCATCGCTTGTATGCGCCGCGCTTGCATGCGGCGCGCCGCTTAAAGACGCGGCTTATATCGCGAATATCGGCGGCGGACTCGTGGTAATGAAACGCGGAGCCGCCACGGTAACCATAAAGGAACTCAAAGGGGCGCTTGAAAATGGGAAAGCTTAAAAAAAGGGATTTGCTGGCAAAAACAATAACAGCGCTTAAGAAAAAGGGCAAAACAGTCTCTTTCGCCAACGGATGTTTTGATATAATGCATGTGGGGCACGTGCGGTTCCTTGAGGCCGCAAAAGCAAAGGCTGATGTGCTTGTCCTCGGCCTTAATTCCGATTCATCGGTGAGAAAATTAAAGGGAAAAGGAAGACCCCTTGTAAACCAGGATGAACGCGCGGAAATACTTTCGGCATTTTCCTGCGTTGATTATATAGTGATATTTAACGAGCTTACGGTTGACAAAACGCTTGAGGTATTAAGGCCGACGTACCACTGCAAGGGGACGGACTATACTGCTGATACCGTCCCGGAAAAAGATATAGCTAAAAAGCTCGGAATAAAGATAGCCATTGTGGGGGACCCGAAGGACCATTCGACGAAAGATATAATAAAAAATATAGTTGAAAAATATAATTAGGGTAAAACGGGCTTATTGATACTGCCGAAAAACCAGTTGCGCGGTTTATCCCGGGTATATGGTATTTTTCTTGGATTCCTTCGACAGGCTCAGGATGCTGAGTTTATCGAAGCAGGTCGCCCGGTATAATAAAGACGGCCTCTTGCGAGGCCATCAGATGAGCGGCGCAAGGCCGATAAAAATGCCGTATACACGGGATCTGGCAACATTGGCGGGGTTTTTCGACAGCACCAAACAA
>PLPI01000077.1 GCA_003159495.1 candidate division FCPU426 bacterium
AAAAAAAATAAAAAAACACAAATAAAAAAATATGAACCGCACACACCTATCCCGTGAGGCTCATGCTTGCCGCAATCTGAGCAAATCTCCTTATTTATATATAAATAAAACACTACGCTTTCCAAAAAACTGTAGAGCCTAAAATCTAACAAATTTAGCCCGTGGTGTCAAGCGCTTTTTTTATATTTTAATTGGTTTTTCTCTGCTGTTTCATAAAGCGGAAAAGCATCAGGCCACCCAGAAGCCGGCTATCCACCGCAAAGCTGTCAATGCCTGCCATGTAAAAAGCGCGGCAAAAACCGCGAACACAAGAATTCTCGGGACATTCTTTCCTGATAAATATACGGCCGGTATTATCCAGAACTGCGGCGCTGATGAAAGATACCGCGAATACGACATCGTCGTCGGCTGAACTGACAAAAAAACCACAAATATGATGAAATATAATATGTTTTCAAAACCGGCATTTTTGAATTCTAATATACCCATAAAAATAAAAGCAAGCGCCGAAGTAAAATAAATCACGCTTAAAGCCGTCCTCTGGCCGCTGAACCCCGATAAATCACGGATAAAATTTGCGGTTTCCTTAATATATGCCGAGAATGGTGCGGCAAAACCGGCCCTGCTGACCCATAGAATGCCCTGGGCTTTTACAAAAAGAAAAGGATCCCCTGTTTTTATATAAAGAAAGGCCATGAAGGATAAAATACCCGATAACATTATCAGCAAATAAATCATAAGTTTTACCGGCCTGAAATTTTCCCTGCCGGCTGTAAAATAAGCCGCAGCAAAGGGGACGACAAGAAAAATTCCCGTGGCCCTGCATGCCGACGCAAATGCCGCCAGCAGAGCCGCGGCGAGCCATTTTTTATCCGGCAGAACAAAAAAGAAGGCGCATGAAAGGGCCAGAAATAACGGCTCTGTGTATATTGATGTAAAAAACAGCGCGGTTGGAGCCGCGCCAAAAATCAGGCAGCCATATGCGGCGGCTTTTTTTGTAAAATATTTTAGGGTAAGGTTATATAAAAAAATCGCGCACACGAATCCCGCAATATTGGATATTACAAGCCCCGCCCACGCGGCGTCTTTAATTATAAACGAACAAAATTTTATCAGCGCCGGAAGCAGGGGAAAAAATGCGGCCTGCCGCGGCGTTGCATATCCTTCAAGAGCTGTTTTTAGGTACCATATTGCGTCCCAGTTTATGACGGTATGTTTTATCACGGCGCCGAAATTGCCCGTCCCCCATACCAGCGCGGCGCACGATAGCAAAACCGCCCAAGTAAACACTTTGGCCGCGCCATAAATTAAAAGAGGTTCTCTGAGACTGAAAGCTGTGTTCCCTGATTTATCCATGGCGGTATTATACAACGGCAACGGCGCCATAAAAACAATTATTTAAAACGTAAACCTATCCACAGAGCGCCTGTAAAAAACTGCAGGCATAAAAAAAGGGCCCCCTTTTCAGGGGCCCTTTTGAAATTTTTTACATTCTAAATAATCATCACCAGCCCATTGCCGCCTTTATCTGCTGGGAGAGTTTATTTGCCACCAATGTATCGCCGGCAATTGTCGGATGCGTGGTGGAATCCTCATAATATGCCGAGGTTAACAGCGGCGTATTATAGGATGTATTCACCTGAAGGTAATGTACCCTGGAATCCGCCATGTTGGTTACCACAGTTTGAATATACGTCTGGCCCGGCATCGACCCGGTGCCGGCACCGTCATATTGCATGCACCACTGCGGTATCGGTTCCATGCAAAATACCTGCGCCGAAGGATACTGCGTTTCAATGAATGTTACAAGGTTCTGATACGCCGCTTCAAAAGCTGTGGTTGTAAGCGATGACGCCGATGTGTCCCACTGGCTGTTGGTATCGTTGGTGCCAAGGGCGATAACCACCGCATCGGGCTGCCAGTTCGAAAAATTCCACTGCGGCGTTGAATAATTGTAGAGAGTCTGTTTGTAATAATCAAGGGCATGCTCTTCGGCCCCCGCATAGGCTTCGTTCCAGTTATGGTAAACGCCGAGTCCGCCCCTGGCTATGACGCTGTATTCGGCGTTCAAGAGCCTTGCCGTCTGCGGCCCGAAAGCCATATATCCATTCTCATTTGTTGGCATATTCCCTGGATTGGATCCCGCCGCAGCTTCATCCGCCGTTCCAACCGATATGGAATCCCCTATAAACTCCAGCCTTCTTGCGGGTTTCGGGTCCGGCTGTACGAGTGTGGCCGGTGTCCCATCAGCCGCGGTAAATCCCCAGAAATTTGTTATATCTGCACCGTTAAGGTTGCAGTCTGTCTGGCGCATGAAAGTTATTGTATGGGTTGTATTTGCAAGCCCTGTCGCGAGGGAATATGCCGTGGAAGTATTTGCGTAAAACTGTATCGGAGTTCCTCCGTCAACAATATACTGATACCTGTTCTGGTAAGCCGAGTCCCACATCTTGACGCCTATTGAAGTGCCGGTAAACTTGGCGTTTATATAAACAGCGCCCCAGTCAGCCCTGTAATTTGTCGGATCCGAAGTATCCCATCTTCCGGAATACTGTATGTACGGGTCGCTTGCGTAGCCGCTGTTTGGGGTGGGTGTTATTGTAGGCGCGGAATTTGATGTTGGCGTCGCGACCGGCGGGGCATTAATAAGATTAATACTATCAAGATAAATTGTTCCCTTCCATGTCGAGTTGCTGTAACCGCCTATCTGTACTCCTATAGCTTTCACATCTGCCTGATTAGTAACCCCGGTCGCTGTATATAAAGTTAAAAGCGTCGGATCAAACATGAGAGTGTTCCATGCACCCTTTGTAAAATTAAACCATTCATCCTGCCACACGCCTGCTGATCCTGAAGTGATAAATATAGCGCCTCCGCCTGTTGGAAAATCAGAAGGAATCCATAGTCTTGCAACTATCAGCTTTCCGACAACACTTGTAAATAGCGGCGTTGTACACTGCACATTGCCGGAACCCATAGATGAAAGCTGGCATGAAAGCGCCAGTGAATGTGTGCCAGCATATGCCATAGGCGATGTATTTGACACAGCTGTTATGTCTCCGGCAACTGTTCCCCATCCCATAAGAGACCCGTTTTCAAATGAATAAAGGGCGGTATCCTGGACAGTAGGAGTCGGAACCGGCCCTGAGGGGCTGTTTTTTTTGCATCCAAAAGAGAACGCAAATGTTAACGTGAAAATGATAAGCAGAACTGCGAGCGGAAGCTTCTTCATACTAACCTCCCTTAAAGAAAGATTAAATTGCATAATTGATATTGTAATTTACGAAAGGGGTTTTGTCAATTAACAATTAAAAAGTCAAAAGGCAAAACCAAAAAGTTTAAAAGCCCCCTCACCCTGACCCTCTCCCATAGGGAGAGGGAAAAATAGGAGAGGGCTGGGTGATGTGTATCCGCCCTTTGTCCTACTTAATGAGTTAAAACTCGCACTTTTTGGTTTTGCCTTTTAAGTTTTGAATTTTTAACGTAATGCTTGACTTTTTCGCAAAAATAAAATATCATAACTTACGGTATGAAAATGCAACAAACTGCGCAAAATCAAATAAAGAGGTGGTTTTAGATGGCAAAAAAGAAGTTAAAAAAAAAGGTTTTACGCACTAAAAGGAAAAAAGCCGCGGTACCCGTTGCCGCGCCTGTCGCCGTTAAGGAAGCTCCGAAGAAGTCAGGTTCAAATCTTGTACGCACCGTCGTTATCGCCGTTGTAATTCTGGCGGCGGCTGTTGCGTTCGGAATGGTTCTCTCCCGGATGCGCGCCTCCCAGCTCGCAAAACAGGCCGCGATTCCGACACCAATCCCGACAATAGTTGTCACTTCAAATCCCCAGACGCTTGTCATAAAGGACCCGAATTCTAACAGGACCGAAACAATCAACGTAAAACCGGCGTCCGCGTCCACAACAAATCTCACACCGGCGCAGGCGGCAACCGCAGCGGCCGTAGCGGCGCAGGGGGCAAAGGTAGCCGCGCCTCAGGCTCAGACACCGCCCGTGGCGGTTCCCACTTCCACTAATATCCCGCGCAGGTGCAGGGCTTACAGAAAGCCCGTTGATTCAAAGGCCAACATATACAGGATTGATATCGAGGACGCAAAATACCTGTATGAACACGGTGCGCTGTTCGTCGACGCAAGAGGGCCGAACGAATACGCCGAGGCTCATATAAAAGGATCCGTAAATATTCCTGTTAATTCCACCCCGGATTATATCGCAAAATTAAAGGATAAACTCGAGGGCAAAATAATCGTTACATACTGCCACGGCATCGGCTGCCATCTCTCCGACAAGGCCGCGTACCTGCTGTATGACGCCGGTTACAGGAAGCTTGTTATATTCTTCGGCGGATGGCCGAAATGGAACGAGCACAAGTATCCCATTGAAACCAAGAACGCAACCGGTTCCTATACGGAATCCGGCTCGCTGGATCAATGAAGACTTTTTTCAAAATTATTTCAAGCCCAATAACACTCGGAATATTCCGGGTGTTATTGGGCCTTTTATTTATTATATCGTCAATTTCAAAGATTCAGACGCCGGCAAAATTCATGGATTCAATCGACGCGTACAAGATTGTGCCGGAAAGCCTTGTTTACCCGATGGCCATGGTAGTCCCCTGGCTGCAGATACTTGCCGGAATGATGTTCATACTGGATATTTATTCACAGAGCGCCGCGCTGATTCTTTCAGGGCTGCTTACCGCCTATATAATAGCGATTGCCCAGGCCTTTGCCAGGGGATTTTCAATGGAATGCGGCTGTTTTGACATGATACCATGGATCGAGGACAAGGTTGGCTGGAGCGCTATAATAAGGGACGCTATATTTTTGTGCATGTCCGGGAGCGTCTTTTTATTCGGAACCAACAGCGTCAATGTTTACGGCCTGATAAAAAAGATATTCAAATAGAATAACCGGCCCTATAAAACTTTTTTTACCATCCCGACATATTTCTTATGTATCTCCGCGGTATTGGAAAATATCACATTATAAGTTTCCGTCAGCTTTAAATTCCTGAGCTTAAATTCTTTTCCGTGTTCATTCGTAAAGGCCCCCCTTAAATGGCGCGCAATAAGGAAAAACGGCGCAAAATTTTCCGGAGTAAGTCCGTCCCTTATATCAATAAATGATTTTGCCCCGCCTTTTATGACGGTCATTATCTCGCCTATAGTCGAACCCATGGACCTGGCCTTATCCGCGCCCTGCAAAAATAACCTGTTAAAAACCCCGTCAACCTTTATGCTCGTATTGTGAAATGCAAAATAAATCAGTCCGTTTATTTTTGCAACCGGTTTTTCGATGAATTTTCTTCCGTTTAATTTCAGCGTTTTCCTGTCAGCATAAAACCAGTCCCCCGTGTAATAATTGGCCGCCAGCGAATATACGGGCTCCATGTTTTCGTCAAATAAGGCAATGCCCAGGCATACAAAAGGAACCCCGGAGAGATAATTGTCCGAACCGTCCACCGGGTCGATTATACAATAATAAAACGGGAATTTTTTTTGCGGATTTATAGTTATAGGCTCCGGCAGTTCTTCGGAAATAATTACAGCCTTCAGCCCGGAAGCCCTGAGTTTCCCGATTATGAACTTTTCACAGTAGCGGTCAAAATATTTTGTGACATCGCCCTTGTTATTCACGCCGATGGCCTTTGGGGAAAGCCCCTTCAGGATGCTTTTCCTGAGCGCGAAAAATATTCCCGACAGCAGTTTTTCCATGCTGTATTTACTTTTTATAAAAAATCACCGAAGCAAGGTTGACTTCGGCGTACCAGTGCGGCGTGGATAAAAATTCTCCATAAACAACCTGGGCTGTCGGTGATACATAGAAGGCCGTAAGCGAGTTGGTGGAGACATCTGTAATCACCTGCCCGTTTGCTGAAACCGTAAGTGTCTGGTTCTCTTTAATATTAAAAGTAACACTGTTGGTTGAATTGCATTGATTAGAGTTCTGGGCATATGTTGTCGGCCAGAATACCTGGTCATTGCCGTCCGTATTGGCGTCAACCGCCGCCCACTCCATGCCGACGAGAGGAATCGAGCTGTAAACAGTGGCCGTCATCTGCTGGCCGCATCCTGAAAAAACTACCAGGGATAAAATAAGGAGAATTGCCGCTATTGATTTTTTCATAAATTCCTCCTGAAGTTGTTTTATTTATATACCCTATAATATTATAACAAAAGGTTTTTTTCAATAACCATTTTGCCCATTATTTAATGGAAAAATCAAGCGGCAGAACGTACATCATTCCCTTAACCAGCGGCTTGATGTATGTTCTCGAACGCCTCATTTTAATTTCCAGCCCTGCTGACAGTGGCTTCACAAAATACTTCATGGTCTTGAACGGCCTTATCTCATTAAACGGCATTGTCAGTTCAATGGAAAACCGTCCCGACGGGTTTGACGGCAAAATTTCATAATCAATGATTTTAAACAGATAAAAGTATGAAAGCCCCGTGTTGGAGCGGGCATCCGGCTCTGCCCCCGATTCAATAACGGCAAAATCCGCCATGGCTTCCGCTTCATCCATACCCGAATAGATGTTTTTCACGGAATCCACCCTGACGCTGAGCGTGTCCGGCTTCCATTCCTCGTTAAGGTGTTCCCCGCTGTCCACCGGGTTCCATGAACGCGGTATAACCGTATCTCCGGAGTTTTCGTATGCTCCGGAAAAATCCATCACCTGCCATGATGGATCGTCCTTTTTTTCCGGCTTAAGATAATATTCAACAACGTAGGAATCGTTCCAGAAAGAGACACGTGCCGGTATTTCGGCGTATCTTAAAAGCGCTACGGCCAGCCTGCATTTTTCAAGAATATTTCCGGTTCCGTCCCTCAAAATACCCGAAGCCGGCCTGTATGAGTCGTGCGGGTCGGCCGTCGGCGTCGTTGCTTCAGGAGAAGCCGTGACGGTTTTTGCAACATAAGATTCCACGAATCCGGCTATCCTGACGCTGTTTTTTCTATCCGACGCGTCAAGGGCCGAAAAGAGCGCCGCCGCGTTTTTTTTAAACGAGCTGTTTTCAAAATCGTAATACCTTGACGGCCTCAGAAAAGTTTTCACGCGCAGGGGGAATTTTTTAACGCCGACAACCCCGGAGGAGTAAGCCTCCGGCTTGCGCAGTTTTTCCCCTTTTATCAGGTAATACACGCGGAATTTGAGGGGTTGCCCGTCAATGCAGCATGCCGCAGCAGCAAGGAATATGAAAACAATAACCGCCGCCATTTTTTTCATTGCTTAAAATACCTCATCAAAAATATCGCCGTTATAAAATAAAATATAAGCACCATTATATCGGTAATTGCAAAAACCAGAGGATTGGTTGAAACTACCGGATTGATATTGAATTTTTTAAGCAGCAGGGGAACCAGAGTACCGTTAAATGTAGCAATCAGAATGGTTATAAATATCGTCGTTCCGGTGAGTATTGCTATCATGGGGTTGTTGAGCCATGGCAGCGTTATCGCAGCCACAATCGCTCCGATGGCCACAGCCATTACCGCCCCTTCGACAAACTGCTTAAAAAGTATTTCAAGGACAAGTTTTTCATCCACTATTCCCAGGACAAGCCCCTCGATAATAATCGCGGAGGACTGCCCGCCAACGCTTTCGCCCATGGCCGTAATCAGCGGTATAAAAAAAGCCAGCTCAAGCACCTTTGAAAGGGCCGATTTTTCAAAGAAATACATGATAAAGCCGCATATAAGCCCTGAAATTACAGTCGTAAGAAGCCATGGCAGTTTTACTCCCAGTCTTGTGAGAAACGACCCGTTGAAGACATTTATGTCGGCGCCCTGTATCTTAAGGAATTCATCCGCATTCTCCATGGCAATGTCGTCCACGGCCTTTTCCAGGGTAACGGTGCCCATGAGCCTGTATGCGTCGTCAACAACCGGAATGGCCAGAAATTTTGTCTTTCTGAAAAGATTATTGACCTCCTCCTGCGTCATCTTGGCGTTTATGACGGTGAGGGAGGTGTTCATTATGGTTGAAACTTGATCCTCAGCGCCGGCGATTAGCAGTTTTCTAAGCGGCAATACGCCCCTCAAAATATTATAACCGCTGACAACATAAACATAAAATATCATATGCTCGCCGGCGGACGAACGAACCATTTTAATGGCCTCCGCGGCTGTAGCGGTTTCCGGCACGGCAATAAAATTTTTCCCGAGTTCGTATTCAAATATGCTCGGCATTTAAACCTCCAGCTTATTTAACGCGTGTAAAATATCATGGGTTTTGAAGCGTCTGTTTTATTTTTCAACATTGACGCATCAATATAATAACACACAAACATAACTTCGTCAGTAACTCTGTTCCTGAACTCCTTTTTTACCGCCGCCGGATACATTTTGTTGATTAAATATTTTTCCACCGCGTCATTTGCCCTTATCAGGGCTATTATGCCTTTTTTGCCCGCAAGAAGTTTTTTGTCCACCATATTGTCGTCGGTCATATACATATATCCGTCCCTGCCGTAATTCACAAAATCGCAAATCACTTTCTGTTCAAAAGGATAAAAACCGTATAATTCCTTTCCAGTCGACGAGTATATTAAATAGTCCCCGCTGTTTTTTTTGGTAAATTCCGCTATCGCGTTAGCTTCCGGCGAAAAAGAGAGGTATGTGGCCTTTTCAGCCGGGTATAGCACAAAGTACTGGTAAATATTCACGGCTCCGGCGCAGGACACAACGGCAATAATAAATATTGTTGAAAGAATTTTAGACGGATTTATAACCTTTAAAGCCCTCAGCGCCTCTTTTAACGCAATGAGGACAAATATATAAACACAGGGTATTACTGCAATTGTCCGGTAGGCCTGCGGAGCCTCTATTGAAAGGGTCAAAATACCCGCGGAAAGCATTGCCGCAAACCATATAAGGTAAAAAATATCGGCCGAACCGGCAAGAGTTAGAAAAACCCCGGCCGCGAGCAGTGCCCCGGCGATAAAATCAACCATGGGCTTTTTATAGAGGTTGTGCCTTCCGTTATAATCCCCCTCGTAATTGAACATCAGCAGATGTTCTTTTAGAGAATTAACCAGAGGACTTATTGACTTTTCTGTTTTTATCTCGTTCATTATGGAAACTTCATTCATCCTTCTTGAAAACATTTCCGGATTCCGCAGTGCGTATGTCAGCAAAGGGGTTGCGGCAACCAGCGCAACCCCGAATATGAGCGCTATGTTTTTAAGATTTTCCCGGAAAAAATTCCTTCCGCGCCTTATAATAAGTATTCCCGAATGAACCGCCAGGATTACCGGGATAAAATTAGCCGCTGAAAAACTGTAAAAAGAGAGCCCCATCACCAGGCCGGTAATCAAGGCGTATAACGGTGATTTTTTTGAAAGGGTTTTATAATAAAAATAAAAGCAGGCAAGTTCAAGAAGAACCGTCAAAATTCCGAGAAATGCCACTCTGGAAAATGTGATATGCCAGCGTGACATTGCCAGCATTGCCGCACCCGCAAGGGCCAGCCTGATATCCTTAAAAACCGCCCTGATAAAAAAATAAAAGGCGGCCACTGATAAAACCCCGGCAATTACGGAAACAAGCCTCATCGCGAATATATTCGCCCCCAAAACCGACGTGAAAAATGAGGCAATATAAAAATACATCGCCGGCATCATGGTAAGCCGCGGTATGAATACCTGAAAAGGCGTGCCTTTTATTATCGCCATTGTTTCCAGCCCGTTCTGCGCCTCGTCAAACCAGACCCCCGGCGGGATTGAATCATGGCGGTATATCCTTATTACAAAAGCAAGAGCCAGTATCACAAACAGCCAGGCAATCTCCCGCCAACGCCCCATATTTAAGCCGTCGTTTTCAGCCTCTGCCGGGTGCGTAGATACGGCCCTTATGATAATCAGTGCCAGCCCCGCCGCCATCAGGATTATCCCGTACGGCAGAAGCCTGCTGTCATGAAAAGAAAACAGGTACCCGGCCGCTGAAACCGCCGCAACCGCCGCAATAAACAAATAAGCGGAAGCCCATTCTTTTTTTTCTATTTTTATGTCATGAAGCGTGTAAGGAGCCAGTGAAAGCAGAATGATATAAACCATTACAAGCCCTAAAGAAAATCCACCCCTGAAGAAAAGCATGTCCGCGGATGAGATGATTATTGCCAGAGCAAGAGCAAGGGACAAATAAATAGATTTTATTTTTATCATTTTACCCCGGTATCTTTTTATGGTTTAAAACAGCACGGTCTGGTCCGTGGCCGGTATCGACGTAATCCCCCTGGTAATCAGGAATTCAATGACATTTTTGTTGATTTTCGTGCGTTTTGCCATATCCTCCATGGACTTAAACCTTGATTTCACCCTTTCAGACGCTATTGCCTCGGCCACTTTTTCCCCGAGTTCGGGTATTATCGTAAGCGGCATTATTATTTTGGAATCCTTCACCATAAAAATATGCGGGTCCGACTGGTATATGTCGACATTAAGGAACTCAAAGCCCCGCTCTTTCATCTCGAACATGACCTCCACCACTTTCATCTGTGATTCCTCTTTTTTACCCTTTTCGTTCCTGAATTTCGATTCAAGCTCCCTCCTGGTGTGGGAAAGCTTTTTCAGGTCCATAAGGGCAAAATCATATTCAAATCCCGCCTTATCCCTGTTGTAATAATCCGAGTAAAAATATAGCGGTTCGTGAACCTTCATATACGCTATCCTGAAAGCCATTATGGCGTAAGCCACGGCATGCGCCTTGGGAAACATATATTTTATTTTTTTGCAGGAGAGAATATACCAGTCCGGCACCTTGTGTTTTTTCATAAGCTCTTCCCATTCCGGGGTTAGCCCTTTTCCCTTTCTAACGCTCTCGGTAATCTGGAAGGATATGTCCTTTGCCAGCCCCTTTGATATCAGAAAGTTCATAATATCATCCCTGACCGATATGACCTCTTTAAGCGTGGCGGTCTTGTTTTTTATAAGGTCCTCGGCATTGCCGCGCCAGACCGCCGTCCCGTGGGAAAGCCCCGCAATATACACCAGTTCGCTGAATGTTTTGGGCTTCGTCATCGCAAGCATTTC
>PLPI01000108.1 GCA_003159495.1 candidate division FCPU426 bacterium
ACCATCGCAAAATTTCCGCGACATCTCTTTCAAATAATCTTTCTCCCACTCTATGAGTTTTTCATAGCCTTCAAAATTTCCATTTTGAAGTATTTTCTTAACTTCTTTTTCTTTTTTCTTTCTATTTTCCTGATACCTGAGTGCCCAACTTATTGGTATATTTTTACCCTGACTTTTTAAAAGCAAATATCCTTTCACCGGACTGCCATCCGCGCGTTCATAAAGTGCTCCCATATCTTCGGACATTTTAACCTCCTATGCCTTCTATTTTTCAGTATGGTTACTTCGGGGTCAGTCTTGATTCCTGATTCTATTTATCCCCATTTCGGTATTTTACATGTTCAGTATATTAAACATCAAAATCCAACTCCAGATAACTGTCCTCGTTCTTCGGGTCTATCGTTTTATCCAGCGTCCCTGCGCATTCGTGGCAGTAATATATCGTCTTCAAGTATTTCTTCTCCAACAGCGGCGGGATAATATCGAAATAATTTTCGTTTTCTTTGGTTATCCTCTTATAATATTTATACAGCCCCGTCTTCCCCTTCGCCGAATTACAACTCCTGCACGCCCACACAAGGTTGTGAATTTCCATTATTTTCGGGCATGTTGGGCAGCGGCCGTTTATATGCAGGCTTTTCGGAACTATGTGCTCCCAGGATAGGTCGTCGCTTTTGCCGCAGTAAATACACTCTTTTTCCGACTGCGTGAACTGCTTGTCTTCCCTTGTTATATCCGACCAGTGTATCGTGCCGTTTTCAAGTTCCTTGAATTTTGCCATAATCAGGCCGAAATGCTTTTTGGCCGATTCAGTGTCATGGACATGAAGTATGCCGCGGGCAATGTGTTTTGCGTACTGGTAATAAATGAGTTTTTTAATGGAATTCGCGCCGTTTATTGGCATTTTGCCACCCGGAAGGTGAACCGCGGCACAGGCCCATGGCATATGATTATTTTATGGATTTTTATACCGGAAATATCCAACCCCATGTTTTTAGCCATAGCCGCCTCATATTATGTTTTGTCAGTCCCATTGTTTATAGTATTTGAATTATATAACAAAAATCTCCAATTAACAATGAACAATTACGGNNTTCTCCCCCTCTATGAATATATTCTCAGTAGTATCAAAATTAACAGATTCTTTCGGCGCAGGCGCGAGCGTGGCTGTTGTAGGCTGTTGCAGCACACGAAAAGCCTCGCTCTTCCCGGCCCAATTAAGCACATACCGCTCATTATCGGTATTCATCTCCGAACCAAGGGTGGCTTTGAGCTGTTCAAAATCTACTTTGCCCTCGGTTATGGCCTGGGGGAATATTTTTTTCAGCTCTTTTACCTTACCTTTTAGTATGTCTTCCGATTTTCCGTTCATATTGTCCCTCATTCCAAGAANNTTCCAAGCCCTTAAGTATTTTTTCTATCTGTTCCGGGGCAGGCAGTTCCTTTTTTAAATTGCCGGTTAATTTCTTGGTCACCTGGTACGAAGCAACTCCAATCGGTTTTTTAGACTGCCTTAATGCATATTCTACTATAGTTTTGTCTTTTGTCCTGCAAATTATTATACCTATTGACGGTTTTTCACCCTTGCCTTTGACGGTTTCATCAAGTGCGGTCAGGTAAAACTGCATTTTACCGGAATGTTCAGGCATGAACTCCCCTGTTTTAAGTTCTAACGCCACCAGACATTTTAAATGCCTGTGATACAAAAGTATATCTATAAAATACTCTTTTCCCGAGACTTCCATCCTGAACTGCCTTCCCACATATGCAAAAGCGCCGCCCATTTCCCTCAAAAAATCATCCATCCTGTCGATCAACGCGTCCTCAAGCTGTCTTTCGCTGTGATCCCCGGACATTTCAAGAAAATCAAAAGTATACTCGTCTTTAACGGCAAGCTTTGCCTGGTTGCGGATATCCGCCGGGAGTGTTTTGCTGAAATTTGTATGCCCTGTTACTGTTTTTTCATATGTTTTGTTGTCTACCTGATGTATCAGGACGTTTTTTGTCCAGCCGTATTTTTTTGTCATCCTGATATAAAACTCGCGTTCAAGGCCGTCCTTGCAGCGCGCCATAATTATGAGATGTTTCGTCCAGCTAATTTCTCCAACCAGCGGTTGGAGATTTGACAATTTACTGTATTCCAGATAAAACTGCCTCATATACCATAAATTTTGCGCCGAAAATCCGCTTATGCCGGGAAACTCTTTACGCAAATCAGAGGCCATTTTTTCCACCACGGATTTTCCATGTGTGCCTCGTATCTGCGTTTTTGATATTAACTTTCCCAGCCCCCAGTACATGTTTATCAGCCCTTTATTGACTGCTTTCAGCGCCTCATACTGCGATTGTCTTATTATCTCTTTGGCCTGTACCAGAAGCGCNNATTTTATCGCCCAAAACAAGCTCCTTTTTGTTGCCTTATTTGTGTATCATAACATATGCACAAAATATTTTGTGTAACATTTTTGCCGTTTTTTGATACACAAAAACAGGAAAAACAGGTTCAGGTCCTGATTCATTATCCTATTTATCCCGTCATTTCCCCATGGCATTCTTTTTCCCCGCTTTTCCCGTCCCTGCCTTTTTTACCCTCTTAGGAAGCTTCTTCCCCTTGCTCGCGGCGTTCCACTCATCCACATCAACCCCCTGGGCCTCCAGCTTTTTCCTGTTAACATTAAAATAAGCTTCCTGAGCCTTGCTTACATACGGCATATCCCCACCATCCTTTTATTCCTCTTTAAATCCTTAAGACCCCAATTTGTGGCATAACATAGATTATTTTAATTCTTTTCTTTCCTTCTGCGGCGGCAGGAAGTTTTCACCTGTTACGACACTTCTTCCTGTTTTATTTTCAAGTTCTTTCCTTGCCCTCTTGGCTATCTTTCCGCCTTTTTTTCCCGCCGCACTATTCTCATTCATTCCTTTGCCTTCATCGTCTCTGCAATCTGTCTGGTAGAAAGCTCGGCAAGCGCTGTAAAAATTAATTCCGCTTCTGACATATGATCGCGCAGGTTCTGTTGCTTCAATCCTTTGAGTTTCTTGTGTTGCTTTATGTCAAGGTCGGACCATTCTTTATGGATTATATTTGTCAAGATGGCATATTCCTCATCCTTTTTGATTTCGTTTTTACTCCAGTAATCTGTAAGTTTATTCCTGGTTTCCTGGCCTGTCATCCTCTGTTGTATCCATTTCTCGCTTCTACCATGCTTTTGCCAGTTCTCACGCGCCCTGTTCAGAGACTTTTCAGGGTCGGCCAGTTCCTGCATGCGCTCGTAGCCGACTTTGGCCAGCCAGAGTTTNNCAATTTGTCACCGACTGACTTCCTTCCTGTAACAGCCTTTCTTTCAACTTGTTCCAGTACTTTCTGGCTGTTTTAAAATCCTGTTGTTGTGTCAGCGCGCGGATAATATCCACAACCGAGAAAAACCAAACCTCTTTTTTTTCGTCATAAAACCTGCGTATCTCAAAATCCTCAAAAACTGCCGGAAAATTTTCCATGATTTTACCCTCGTTATTTTTCGGGGCCAGATCTTAACCCGACACCTGACAAATCAAAAAATTAAACCTCAAAATCCGGTTCCAGATAACTGTCCTCGTTCTTCGGGTCGAGCGTTTTATCCAGTGTCCATGCGCATTCGTGACAGTAATATATCGTCTTCAAATATTTCTTTTCCAGCAGCGGCGGGATAATATCGAAATAATTCCCGTTTTCCTTTGTTATCTTCTTATAATATTTATAAAGCCCCGTCTTCCCTTTCGCCGAATTACAACTCCTGCACGCCCACACAAGGTTGTGAATTTATGTTATTTTCGGGCATGTGGGGCAGTGGTCATTAAAATACTCATTTATTATCAGTACGCCAAACACATTGCCCGCGGCATAGGCCTATGGCATATAGTTATTATATAGATTTTTATATCAGGAATACCAGAGCCGCCATTTTTAGCCATTGCCGCCTCGTATTGTTTATTGCGAGTCCCATTGTTTATCGTATATGTATTTTACAACAAAATAGGACAATTAACAACGAGCAATTACCGGCATACGGCTTTTCTTTTAAGTTCTTAAAACGCGTCTTTGTATATTTTTACCAGCCTGTCGCGGTTAAGTTTCCACGGCATTCCGCACGTCTCTATCACCTTGTCGGCGAATTTTTCCATCTCGTTTATATTTACATCAAGGTCGTGAAAGTTGTCTTTTAACCCTATTGATGTTATGAATCTCCTGAATCCCTCTATGCAGAAATCCACCTTTAGTTGTCCGCTTGTTCCCGCCGGCGCGTTAAAGAGCCTGTCTGAGAGCTGGATGACCTTGTCCGGTTTTATCTCTCCCATATATTTAAGGTATGAAGGCAGTATGGCCGCGATGCCCGCGCCGTGCGCTATGTTGTCGTGAAAAGCCGTGACCGCGTGTTCAAGCGGATGCACAACCCAGTCGCCCCCCCGGCCCGAATTCGGCATGCCCTGCAGTGCTATGGTCGAGGCCAGGGAAATCTGCGCCCTTGCGTGGCTGTCTGAAAGATTTTTCATAACAACCGCGCCGCTTTCCATGCATGTCAAAATCACACCTTCGGTCATGCGGTCCTGTAAATCGCAGTCTGTTTCACCGGTCAGGTATTCCTCGAGCACATGCATTATTACGTCTATAATCCCCTCGGCCGTCTGCTTTGCCGGAACCGTAAGTGTGAGTTCCGGGTCGACTATCGAAACCGCCGGGTATATTTTACCCGGGTTGTACATTCCGGCCTTCTGGTTCAGCGCCGGATTTGAAAATACGGCCGCCGGATTGCCTTCGGAACCTGTCGCCGCCAGAGTCGGTATGAGCATTATGGGAAGCGCCTTTGTCACCTGCGCAGCCTTTTTATTCGGCATTGATATATAATCCCAGAGTTTTCCGCCGCTTGCCGCGACAATTGAAACGCCTTTTGCGGCATCCATTGCCGAGCCTCCGCCCAGGCCGATGACCATGTCACAGCCTTCCTTTACCGCGAGCGCGGATGCCCCGTCAACTTCGGTGTTTTTGGGGTTTGGCGTTACCCCGGCGTAAACGGCCGAACCCACGCCTGACGCTTCGAGCAGTTTTACTGTTTTATCAAGGAGCCCGGACTTTTTGGTGGAATTTTTACCGGTGACAATTATTGCTTTTTTCCCTATTAATTTCGCCTCTTTACCGGCGCTGTTTATTTCGCCCGCGCCGAAGAGTATTTTTACCGGATTATAGATCGCGAAATTTTTCATTGAGTTTCTCCTTTATTTTTTTGTCTGCTTACCAAAAATAATGTATCATACCACGGAAGTTTTTTATACGTTTGACTTGCTTAAACAGGCCCTCTTTTTTTTACGTAAAACCTTTTTTATTTTGCCCTGTCTATAAACCACACAACCTCTTTTTTTGCCTTTGTCAGCGCCGCGGGATATTTTTTAACGCCTTTCAGAATTTCTTTGATTAATTCCTCTTTTCCTTTTTCAGAGGCTATATATAAAAGCGTTCCGCAGCCGTTTATCATCGGCAGGGTCATGGTTACCCTCTCTTTCACCGCGGCCCAGTCCGGGGCCTTTACATTAATAACAAGTTTCTTTTTTTCACCCAGCGCCTTTTTATCCCCCGGAAAAAGAGAGGCGGTGTGTCCGTCAGGGCCCACTCCGGCGATTATAAGGTCGATACGCGGTGTTGCCGCAGGCGACTGGAGCCGCCCGAATATTTTTTTGATGATTGTTTCATAAGACTTTGCGGCCTTTTCCGGGGTTCCGGAAAATTCCGGCGCCGGCACCGGGAATACCATGTTGTAGGCGATTTTCGCGGGTGTTATCATGCTCTCAAAGACCAGCTTTACGTTCGAGTCTTTGTCGTCATAATTGACGAACCTGTCGTCCTGCCAGAAAATGAATGTCCTTTTCCAGTCTATTTTACTTTTGGCCAGCAGTCGGTATGTCGCCACGGGCGCACCACCGCCTGAAACTGCCATGGTAAAATAACCCTTCTTTTTTATTTCTGCGTTTGCCAGAGCAGTTATGTATTTAGCCGCGGCAGAGCTTAAAACCCTGTGATTGCTGAAATATTTTACGGTCTTTTTCAAACTTGACGCTCCTTTTTATTAAAAACGTACTTCCGTTTGGTTTCACTTATTGGTTTTAATTTTTAAATTCTCAATTGAATTCTTCATATCCACTGCCTTCCGTCTTTTTGTATCAGTTCTTCTGCCTCTTTGGGCCCCATAGACCCGGCGGGATAGAAATGAAGCATGCTGTTCTTTTCCTCAAGCGGGCATTTCTCCCAGCTTAAAAGCGCCGGCGTGAGAATATCCCACGCCTGCTCAATGCAGTCTTTCCGCCAGAATATCGTCCTGTCTCCTATAATACAGTCTAAAATCACCGTGCTGTAATCGTCAACATCCACGCTTCCGAACGCCCTGTCATAGGAAAAATCCATATCCAGCGGCGCCAGGCACATCTTTGCACCGGGAACCTTTGCGGTGAATTTTATCGAAAGCCCCTGTCCCGGGAATATGGAAAAGGTCAGGGTGTTTGGGGTATGATCAATGCCGTTTACGCAAAAAATGCATTTTTCAACGCCTTTAAACACGACTGTTATCCTGGAAAATTTTGCCCCCATCCTTTTTCCGGAACGCAGGTAAAAAGGGACGCCCTTCCACCTCTTGTTTTTTACAAAAAATTTCGAGGCAAAAAATGTCTCTGTGCATGATTTTTCCGAAACTCCGCTTTCCTTCCTGTAGCCCTGCGAAATGCCGTCCGAGTACTGCCCGCGTATTATGCTCCCGGAGATGTTTTTCAGCGACGGCCTTATTACCGCTTTAAGAACTTCCAGTTTCCCGTTGTTTACATCAAACGCATCAAGACTTTTCGGCTGTTCCATTGCCACAAGGGTCAACAGCTGGAACATGTGGTTCTGCAGCATGTCCCTTATCATCCCGGCCTGCTCAAAATATCCGGCCCTGTGGCCGACCCCGCCCTCTTCAGCCACGGTTATCTGTACATGGTCTATATACCTTGAATTCCATATGGGTTCAAAAATCGAGTTTGCGAAACGGAATACGAGTATATTCTGAACGGTGTTTTTTCCAAGGTAGTGGTCCACCCTGAATATATGTTCCTCGTCCATTATTTCAAGCAGCTCGGCGTTTAATTTTCTAGCGCTTTCAAGGTCGGTGCCGAATGGTTTTTCGAACATGATCCTGCTGAAACTTTCCCCTTCACCGCCCCTGTTTTTTTTAACCAGCCCGTTTTTTGCCAGCATTTTCGCGACAATGGAATATAGCGCCGGAGGCAGGGCCAGCGAAAACACGCAGTTGCCGCGCGTTGAATATTTTCCGGACAACTCGCCCAACCGCCGCGCGAGAAGTTTGTAAACGGAGTCATCCTCGTATTTTCCGTGCACATAATAGCACCTTGAAACAAGCCCCCTTAAAAGTTCTTCCGGGACGTCCATATTTTCCCTTATGGACCTTTCGACAAGGGCCCTGAAAGCATCATCGTCCATCTGGGTTCTGCCCACCCCAACAAGAAAAAAATTGTTGCCCAGGCTTCCTGCTTTTATCAGCTTATAAATGGACGGGAAAAGTTTTCTTGATGCCAGATCCCCCGACGCCCCGAATATTACGAAAGCGCACGGGCCGGCTTTTGAAAGCTCGCAGGCGCCCGTCAGGTCCGGCTTGAATCCCTTTAAAAATTCCATATTATCCCCGGCTTTCGGGCCTGGCGTGTTCCGCGGCGCCCGCTCCGGGCGAGGTTGTTTTTACGTCCTCGCCTTCCTGCGCCGTCATATGCCCGCCGAATTCGTGCCTTAACGCGGAGAGTATCCTGCTGGAAAAAACGTCCTTCTGGCGCGATGTGAACCTTTTGTTGAGCGAGGCGGTTATTGCCTCCATTGAAACGCCGCAGTCAATGGCTTCCTTTACCGCCCACCGCGCCTCGCCGGAATCCTCCACATAGCCCTGCGTTTTCTCGAGGGCCCCCTCGTCATTGAAAATATTTATAAGCAGCTCAAGCAGCCACGATTTTACTATCGAAGCGCTGTTCCATGTCGTAGCCACTTGCTTCAAATCGATTTTTTCACCGTATGGCGACGCGCGCAAAAGCTCGAACCCCTCGGCAAGCGACTCCATCATTCCGTATTCAATGGCGTTGTGGGTCATTTTCACAAAATGGCCGGATCCGGATGCGCCGCAGTACATATATCCGCCCGCCGGCGCAAGCGATTTGAAAATTGGTTCGGCTGTATCAAATGCCGCCCGGGCTCCGCCGACCATTGTCGCGTAGCCGTTTTTCAACCCCCAGATGCCGCCGGAGATGCCGGCGTCAAGGTAAAATATCCCCTTCGCTGAAAATTCCGCGGCGCGCCTGATGTCGTCCTTATAATAACTGTTTCCGCCTTCAATTATAATGTCGCCGGCCGATAAAAAACCGGCCGCCTGCGAGAGAATCTGCCCGGTCGTATCGCCGGCCGGAAGCATCAGCCATACAATGCGCGGAGCCTTCAGCGAACCAATGAGTTCGCGGATGGAAAAAAATCCTTTTGCCCCGTCTTTTTCAACCTCGCGCGTTTTTGCCTGGGACCTGTTGTAAACATGAACCGTATGGCCCGCCCGGACCAGCCTGCGCGCCATGTTTGCGCCCATACGCCCGAGTCCTATAATGGCTAACTGCATGATGCACCGCCTTAAAGATTTTTTATTGCCTGCCCGGCTTAAACAATGCCTCTGCCTTTGCGACCACGTTATCGACAGTAAACCCGTATTTTTCCATCACAACTTTGCCCGGCGCAGATGCGCCGAAAATATCAATTCCGAGCACGTCGCCCGCGTCGCCGGCGAGGCCGCGCCAGAACGGCGTCGATCCCGCTTCTATTATAAGGCGCTTTTTCACCGCCGCGGGTATTATTGATTCCCTGTATGCGTCGGGCTGGGCCATGAATATTTCATATGACGGCATCGAAACGACCCTTGCCTTTATCCCCTTAGCAAAAAGTTTTTCCCGGGCCCCCATGGCAAGATGCACCTCCGAACCCGTGGCAATCAGCAGAACATCCGGTTTCCCCGCGCAGTCCGCCAGGCAGTAGCCCCCTTTTTGCGCGTTCTCTATAATTCCGTATTTTGCTGCGTCAAGCACCGGCAGGTCCTGCCTTGTAAAAACCAGCACAGTGGGTTTTTTCGCCGTTATGGCGCGGTACCACGCCGCCACAGTTTCATTCGCGTCGGCCGGCCTGATGACAGTCAGCCCCGGTATCAGCCTGAGCGCCGATAGCTGCTCCACCGGCTGGTGCGTGGGCCCGTCCTCGCCGAGGCCTATGGAATCGTGGGTAAAAATAAATATGGAATGCGTCTGCATCAAAGCCGCGAGCCTTATCGGCGGCCTCATGTAATCGGAAAAAGTGAGGAATGTGGCGGAATATGGTATCAGCCCGCCGTGAAGCGCCATCCCGTTTATTATGGCGCCCATGGCGTGTTCACGCACCCCGAAATGGAGGTTCCTTTCGCACATGCCCGCAATGCCGAAACTCCCGTGGCCGTTTAAAAGGGTTTTTGTGGACGGCGCAAGGTCCGCCGAACCGCCTATGAATTCGGTCATATAAAGTTCCACCTGGTTCATTACCTTTCCGGAGGCCGTCCTGGTTGCCATCGGCCCGTCAGATACGGCAAAGGGAAGAAGATTCGGCTTTAAGTTCCTGTTTATATGCCCTGAAATATATTTTTCAAGAAGCTTGGCTTCCTTCGGATATTTTTCCTTATACTCCGCGAAAAGCTCGTTCCATGCCTCTTCCTGCTTCGCCCATTTTTTTCTGAGCCTGTCAAAATTCCTGTCAACCTGCGCCGGGATATAAAACGTTTTGTCCGGGTCAAAGCCGAAAAATTCCTTTGTCCTGCGCGCCGCGTCCCAGCCGAGCGGTTCGCCGTGGACGGACGCGTCTCCCTGTTTGGGCGAGCCGTATCCTATCTTTGTGCGGATAATTATAAGCGACGGCCTTTCTGCCTGCTTTTTTGCCCTTGATATTGCCGCTTCGACGGCTTTTATGTTGTTCCCGTCCGCTACCACCTGGGTGTGCCAGTTATAGGAATCAAACCTTTCCTTTACGTTCTCGGTAAAGGCTATGCTTGTTTTTCCCTCGATGGAAATATCATTGTCGTCATAAAGATAAATTAGCTTTTCAAGTTTTAAAGTACCTGCCAGCGACGCCGCCTCTGAGGCCACTCCCTCCATAAGGTCGCCGTCGGATACCACTGCGTATGTGTAATGATCGATAAGCTTAAAGCCGGGTTTATTAAAACATCCGGCAAGCGACCTCTCGGCGATTGCCATGCCGACTCCCATGGCAAATCCCTGCCCCAGCGGGCCTGTTGTTGCCTCGACCCCGGGTGTACGGCCGTATTCGGGATGGCCTGGCGTGATTGACCCCCACTGCCTGAATGCCTTTAAATCGTCGACGGAAATATCAAATCCGGCAAGGTGCAGGAGCGAATATAAAAGCGCGCAGCCGTGGCCCGCGGAAAGGATAAACCTGTCGCGGTTCATCCAAACGGGATTTGAAGGGTTTATGCTCAGAAATTTTGACCACAGTGTATAAACAAAAGGAGCCGCGCCCAGCGGCAGCCCCGGGTGCCCCGACTTTGCCTTTTCAACCATATCGACCGACAAAAGGCGGATGGTGTCTATTGTAAGCTGGTCTATATCCTGCTTTTTACCTGCCATATCCGCCGCCTCTCCAAAAATTTACGGCGCGGGTTTAATGTACCCGCGCCGGTATATTTTACACTTTCCGGATAACTTTTAAAAGTGATATATCCATAACCGTAACCCGCGCTTTACTTGTTTTCCCTTAAATGCCGCAATACTTCCTTTATGTCCGGAAGCTGTGAAATGGGATAGACTTTGATGAACTCGACCTTCCTTTGTTCGTCAAGTATGATATTCACACGCTCGGAAAATCCGAATTTTTCCAGAAATATCCCGAGCTCCCCGGCTATGCCGCCGTGGGGCCAGAAATCGGAAAGCAGGTCAAGATTTTTTATCCCCAGGCTTTCGGCCCAGGCTTTTTTTGACGGGGAAGTGTCTATAGAAATGCCCAGCGGATGGGTGTTTAATTCCTCAAATTCACTGAAATTATTTTCCAGCGACTGCATCTGCTGCGCGCATACCGACGTCCACGCAAGCGGGTGAAAGGAAAGAAGGATTTTTTTATCCTCAAGCCCCTCTGTCGATACGTCCTGCTCGTTCTGGTTTTTCAGTATAAAATCCCTGAATTTCTCCCCTTCTTTAATGTGCGCCATCTTAACCTCCGGGTTTGTTCAGGCCTTTTCGGCCAGTATTTTTTTTACCGTTTCAAATTCCCTGTGCCTTGCATAAAGCGGCTGCTTCGATTTTTCATACGGCGCGAGTTTGTCCTCAAAAACAGCCCTGTCCTCTTTCATATAAAGTATTCCAAGGGGCATATTCCCCGTTTCCATCGCCTTTTTTAAAGCTGCCTGCCTGTCGTGCGGATCGTGTCCTTCCATTATATAGGTGTGTTCCCTGAACCATTTATGGGTGTTTATTTTATTAAATGATACGCAGGCCTGGAAAACATCAACCAGCGAAAACCCCCTGTGCATCACAGCCTGTTTTATTATCTCCTTTGTCTTTTCCATTTCCCCGACGGAGCCGCGCGCCACAAAAGGGGCGTCCATGGCAATTGCCAGGGCCACGGGGTTTAACGGCTCCTCAAAAACGCCGTCAACCTGGATCGGCGTAACCATGCCCTCCTGTGATGTGGGAGATGCCTGCCCCTTTGTAAGGCCGTAAACCATATTGTTGTGGGCGATTACCGTAATATCGGGATTGCGCCTGATTGCGTGCAGGAAGTGGTTGCCGCCCTCGCCGTACATATCGCCGTCGCCTGATTCGACTATGACTTTTAAATTCGGGTTCGCCGCCTTTATGCCGGCCGCCGCCGGGAGGGCCCTGCCGTGAAGGCCGTTAAAAAAACTGCCGTTGTAATACTGCGGAGCCTTTGCTGCCTGGCCTATGCCGGAAACAAAGACAACTTCCTCCTGCTTTAATCCCAGCTCCGACATGGCAGAGAGCATTATGTTCCGCAATCCAATATTGCCGCATCCCGGGCACCAGGCGTTTTCACCCGTCCTGTCAAAAATTTTTTCCATTGTCATCTCCTATAATTTGTAAAGTGCGTTAATAATCACCCGATATAAATATTGCGGGCCTGCACATACAGGAACAAAAACCAATCAATCCCAATGCTTTTATTATTTCAAAACTTTCACTATCTCTTCCACACTGAAAGGCATGCCGTTGTATTTCAGCACCCTTTTTTTGATGTCTATCCCCGTCTCAAGTTTTATCAGGTCGGCAAACTGCCCGGTTTCATTCTGTTCTATATCAATGATTTCCTTTGCCTGCGCGAGTATTTCCGCCGTACTTTTCGGCAGCGGATAAACCTGCGGAAAATGGACAAAAGCCGTTTTAGGGTCGTTTACTATTGAAAGGGCCTCTTCTATGGCGTTGAAATTAGACCCCCAGCTCACGATAAGCCTTGAATAATCCTTCGCCCCGGTTATTACCGGTTCCAGCGCGGCTTCCTTTATAAGCGCGGCTTTTTTCATCCTTTTTTCAACCATGGAATTCCTGACGCCGTCAAGGTCCTCTGTTATGCGCCCCTCCTCGTCATGCTCATCCGAATCCGCGCACACAAAGCCCGAACCGAACCCGGGGACGCCGCGTGGTGAAATTCCGTCGCGCGTCAGCTGGTATCTTTTATAGCCGGGTTTTGTCTCGATTATATGCTTTTCATATTTTATTTCATGAAATTCCGAGATGGGCATATTATAATATGAATCCACAAAATACTGGTCGGACAAAACGAAAACAGGCGACTGGAATTTATCCGCCGTCTCAAAGGCGAGTGCGGCAAGTTCAAACCCCTCTTTTACGGTTCCCGGGGCGTAAATGGCGCGCGGAAAAAAACCGTGGCCGGAATAAACCGCGAGGTTAAGGTCCCCCTGCTGGCTCCTTGTGGGAAGCCCCGTGGCCGGTCCGGGCCTCTGAGCGAGATGGACCACCACCGGTGTTTCTATCATCCCGGCAAGCGAAAGCCCCTCCACCATCAGAGCGAAACCGCCGCCCGATGTGGAAACCATGCTTGATGCCCCGGCATATGACGCGCCAAGCGCCATGTTCATCGCGCATATTTCATCCTCGGCCTGTTCCACGGCAATGGCCGCCTTATGCTCCATTGACGCCATTGCGGTAAATACGCCTGAGCCCGGCGTCATCGGATAGGCAAAACAAGCGTCGCATCCGCCGGAAAGCGCGCCAAGAGCTATGGCATCCGTGCCTGAAAGAAGCAGATGCCCCTCTATTGAACTGTTCTTTTTCACCGATATTTTTATTATTCCGTTATTTTTAAGTTCCCTGCCTATCGCATAACCGCTGGACGCGGCTTTCAAATTTTTATCGGCTATCTCATCGCCTTTGGCGGTAAATTTTGATTTCACATGGCTGTACAGTATTTCTTCATTAACGCCGAGTATTCCGCATATGGACCCGACCGCCACGGTATTCGAAAATATCACATTGCCGAATTCGGAAGCTATCCTCTGGAAAGGCACATTTATGAGTTTTTCGTGCTTAACCTGCGTGGAATCCCCCAGAATCGCAGTTTCACCCGATATCCTTCCCTTTAACCGTTCAATCGAATTCTGGTTAAGCGGTATAAATAAGTCTATCTTTTCCCGGAAGGCCCTGACCGGATTCTCCGAAATTATTATTTCAGTGGAATTCACCCCGCCGCGCACGCGCGACATATATTCCTTTGTCGCGAAAACATTGAATCCGTCTTTTTTAAGTATGCCGACCAGCATGGATTCTATGGACTGTATGCCCTGGCCCGCTTCTCCGGCAAGGACAATTACCGCCTGTTTATCCGCCATTTTTACCCTCGCTTAAATTTATTTTTATCCGGGGCCTTCCGGCCCCGGACCTGACAATTAATCAAGCGGACCGTTAGTAAGTTGTTTCCTTTATCTCAAAATAAGCTTTCGGGTGGAGGCATGCGGGGCATTTTTCCGGAGCTTCCAGCCCTTCAAAAACAAAACCGCAGTTCCTGCATTTCCACCTTACTTTTGTCGACCTTTTGAAAACTTCCCCGTTCTCGACATTTGATATAAGTTTTGAATACCTGTTCTCATGCTCGATCTCGACTTTTGTTATCGCCCTGAAAGCGGATGCCACTTCCTTAAAGCCCTCTTTCTCGGCTATCTCGGCGAATGACGGATAAAGAACGGTATGTTCCTCGTGCTCGCCCTCGGCGGCCGCCTTTAAATTTTCAAGCGTTGAGGTTATTGTCCCGGCGGGATATGTGGCCGTTATTTCAACATGCCCGCCTTCAAGAAACTTAAAGAACCTTTTTGCGTGTTCCTTTTCATTATCGGCGGTTTCCAGAAATAGCGCGGAAATCTGCTCGTATCCCTCTTTTTTCGCGGCCGACGCAAAATATGTGTAACGGTTCCTGGCCTGCGACTCACCCGCAAACGACGCGAGGAGATTTTTTTCCGTCTTGGTCCCTTTTAATCCAGCCATGCGTTCCTCCTGATTAAGTTGAAATTTATACGCCTTCCAGCAGCGTGCTGAAATGGTCGTGGTGCTCTTCCTCGTCCTTT
This sequence comes from candidate division FCPU426 bacterium, assembly GCA_003159495.1. GTDB lineage: Bacteria > Oederibacteriota > PGYV01 > PGYV01 > Palsa-1178 > Bog-1181. Next base: position 14,667 of record PLPI01000108.1, read on the forward strand.
AAAATATGCTCGAATATTTCCCTGGTGGTGTAATCTTTTTCCGCCTGGGCCGTATCCATTATATCCTTGTACATTGTAATTGCCTTTTCCTCGTCAAGTTTGTCCTGCTCCAGCATGGCCTTGAGGTCATTGCCCACATTAATAGTGGTGGGTTTGGTTGTGGGCGCTCCGCCCAGATAATTGAGCCTCTCCGCTATTATCTCGGCGTGTTTCATCTCGTCAATGGCTATGCTCCTGAAAGAGTCTTTAACCGCAAAACCTTTAACTCCGCTCCACATAACATGCTGCCACATGTACTGGATCGTGACCTGCAGTTCCCTTGCTATCGCGTCATTTAACATCCCGAGAAGTTTTTCTGATGCCATAAATATACCCCCAATTTAAATTTACACGGTTTCTTAAATTGACCAGAGGCCGTGTTTGCTGCATAGTTCCCTGACCTGCGCCACATCCGATTTTTTCATTGAAAAGAAAGCCTCGGGTTTGTCCCCGGGATTCAGGTCCATCCTGCCGGTCTTTCCGTCCTTTCGTATAACTTCGATTAACTGTATCCAGTGGTCCGCTTCCATGGGATGCGGAACCGACCCGACTTTTACCAGTATCCCGCCGTCCTTTTCCTCGATGACAGGCAGGTGTTTTTCACCGGCGCCTTCCTTGTTCTTCTCGCCCATAAGCTTCATATCCTCGCCGCAGCATACCAGCGTGCCGCCTCCGCCAACAAGAACTTCAACCACATTTCCGCACTTCATGCATTTGTAAATTTCCTTTTTTACCGCCATGTGAATCCTCCGTTTTTTAAATTTTTTTAATTACTTCAATATGCCGATTGCCCTGTGTTTCGAGGCTATATCATCAGCCAGCCTGTCGAGCTGCCTGAATTCATTTTCCTTCGGATACCCCTTTGAAACCACCGGCGCAAGCAGTTCCGCCTTGAAATTAGTCAGCGCCGCCTTTACCGCGTCCGTCGCCTTTTCGCCCCAGCTGAACGACGATATCATGGAAATAAATTTTGTTTTCGGCCTCAGGGCGTTTGCCGTATAAACCACATTCATGGCAACCGGATGCAGCCCGGCCAGCACCGTAGGCGCGCCCACCACAAAAGTGGCGGCGTCCACGAGCTGCATTGCTATTTCACCGATATCCGCCCCCTGAATGTTGAAAAAGTGCACATCAATTCCCCGGTCAATGAGCGCCTCCCTCAAATATTCCGCCATTTTTTTTGTGGATTCGTGCATGGAAATGTAGGCCACAACTGCCTCATTTTTTACTTCCTCCGCCGACCATTCCTTATAGGCATTAAGGATTCCCTCGGGCTTTAAATGGATATACCCGTGGGACGGCGCTATTATCTTTATTTCGAATTTTGCAAGCTTTACCAGGTTGTTCCTCACATTGTTCCTGAAAGGCGACATGATTTCCGCGTAATACCTTTTTGCCTGCCTGTAAAAATGTTCCGCCTTAAAAAGGTCGGCTGTCGCGGCATGCGAGCCGAAAAAATCGCATGAAAAAAGAATTGAATCCTCTTTCAGCCATGTGCACATTGTCTCGGGCCAGTGGACCCACGGAGTAAAACAGAACTCAAGCGTCTTCCCGCCAAGTTCGAGCGTTTCGCCCTCTTTTATGATAATAAGGTCCTCATCCTTCACCAGCATAAAATCTTTCAGCATTGAGGCGCATTTTTCGTTGGTGACAACTTTTGCTCCGGGATACGATTTGAGAACGAACGGGATGGAACCCGAGTGGTCCTGTTCGGCGTGGTTGGCTATTATGTAATCTATCTTAACAACACCGGCTTTTTTTAAATTGTCAAAAAGCTGGTCCATGACTGCGGGTTCCACTGTGTCGATAAGCGCGGTTTTCCCCGTTCCGCGGACGATGTACGAGTTATAGGTTGTCCCGTCCGGCAGCGGTATTAGTTCGTCAAAAAATTTTCTGTCCCAGTGTTTTGCTCCCACTGAAATTACATTTTCGGCAAGTTTCTTCTCAAACATGAGCTCTTCTCCTTGGTTTTTTTAGCTTTTCCTGTTACTGATTTTTAATTTTTCAGAACACTTTTTGCAGTATCCCTTCAGGTATACAGCCTCTTCTGTCACCTTTAATCCTTCCGTGCCGTGTGTCAGGCAGGTGGCGCATGAAAGCGATACATCCTTTATAGCGCCGCATTTTAAGCACATAAAATGGGCATGCCTTGCCGGATAACCGTCATACCTGATCTCGCCTCCGGGTGTCATTATTTCCATTATCATTCCCTTTGAATTAAGCGCCTTCAGGGTGTTGTAAATCGATGTTTTTGAAAGCGTGGGTATTTCTTTAAGCAGGGCCCTGTAAATCGTGTCAACCGCGGGGTGCACCCTGTTTTCCAGCAGGTACTGGAGCACCTTTATCCTGATAACGGAGGGTTTTATGCCTTTTGCCCTGAGCCTGTCGCCGGTTTCCCCGGTGGTAATTGCCGGTTGCATTATAATTCATCCCCCGTTTTAAGATATCCGCAAAAAAGCTTCGCGGCATCCCGCAAATTTGTTTTTTTTACAATTTTGTAATCAATACAATTTACAACATAAGCCCCGCCGTGTCAACATTTTTTACGGACCGGCTGCGTGCCGCCGTTTTTCCTTTTGCCAAATGATAATATATCAAAACGCCTCCGGAAGTAACCACTGAATTATACTTTTGTTTGACTTTTTTTTAATGAAGAAAAATGGGTTTTTGCGTTATGCGGAAAAAAAATAAACCTGCTCAGTGAGCCCTTTTTTCCGGCAATATCACGGTAAAAGTGGACCCGCTGTTTTTCCTGCTTTTAACTTCTATGCTGCCGTTGTGTAAATTCACTATATCCCTGCATAAGGGCAGCCCGAGCCCGGTGCCTTTTGCCTTGCTTGTAAAAAACGGTGTAAATATAAGTTCCATCCTGCTTTTTTCTATGCCGACCCCGTTGTCTTTGATCTCAATTTCAAAGAATCCATTGTTTTTCCCGGCGTAGAGCGCCACACGCGGGTTTTTTCCCCTGACAGCCTGGAAACCGTTGTTAAGAATATTTACAAAAACCTCCTTCAACTGAAGATTATCCGCCTCTATGACGTCTTCCCTGATGCCGGCGGTGTCTTTTTTGAATTTTACCCCGGCACCGTCAAATCTTTTAACCGCGTTTGCGGCGCATTCGTCGAGCAAATCGTAAAGGCTGAATCTGGAATAGCGCGGAAATCTTATTTTTGAATAGGTAAGCATGTTATTGATTATCCCCATGGAATCGGAAATTTCCTTTTCTATGGTTTTTATATGCGGCTCAAGCTCCGGGCCGCCTGATTTTTTTCTTATATTGTAAACCGCGGCTTTTATCACGCCCAGCGGATTCCTGAGTTCATGTGCCGCGGCCGCGGCAAGCATTCCCATAGCGCAAATCCTTTTGGTCTTTGCCGCAGTTTCAGGATCCCCGTCATGCGCCGTGCATGGAAACAACATGATATTTTTTGCCGCGCGCCCGCCGTGGTTATGCCCGAACCCGTTCTTTCTCACGGCTCTGCTTTTTTTCAACACAGCGCCCCCTTTCCATCAGTGACTTCCTGAAAGTCGACGGCGTAACTCCCATTACCTTTTTAAACGCCCTTATGAAAGACTCGACATTCTCGTAACCCGTTCTTTCGGCGGCCTGGTTAATGTTAAACCTGTGGCTGAAAAGTTTTTCGGAATATTTTATCTTTACGCAGGTCTTGAAATTCATGAAAGTTTTTCCGGTTTTTTGTTCAAATACCCTGGACAGGTATTTCTGGCTCAGGCACACGAGCCCGGCCGCGTCCTTTAGCGTGATTTTTTTGTCACAGTTGCGCAGTATGTAATCCTGTACCCTTTCGATCTTCCCTTCAATATCGCCCGCGTCGGCATGGCCGTTAAGCAGGTTTTTATGGAGTATTTTTTTTATTATTTCCCCGGTTTCTTCGATGTCCACCGGCTTTTCCAGGTAATCGTCCGCTTTGCCTTTCAAAGCGTCAACCGCGATTTCCTTGGTAGGCTGGCCCGTCAATATGATAACCGGCAGTCCGGGATTGTCCTGTTTTACAATGGAGAGCAGCTCTGTGCCCTTCATGCCGGGCATCATCACATCCACCACGGCTATGTCGATCTCGTTCGGCTTTTTTAGTATGCGCAGCGCCTCTTCACCGCATGAGGCCTGTATTACCCCGTAATCGCTGAAAGCGTCGCAGAATTCCCGCCGGAATTCCACGTCATCGTCGACAAGCAAAATATTATACGGCATCCCTCAAACACCGTCCCCCCCATATATTTAAAACCCTCCGGGTATTTTAAATAACAGCCCCCGGATCGCCTATTGCCGCGCCTTTTTTTATCAGCTCCTGGATCTCCTGGAATTTTGAAATATCGCCTATTAGTATCGCCCCGGTTATTTTATTATCTTTTAAGAATAATTTCCTTATATTGCCCGGCCCCTGCTTTGTCACGGTTTTTATCCCCTCGCCCTCTTCAACGGCTCCGATTGAGCACAGATCAATGCCCGCGACTTTCAGGCGCGCCGATAAAAGCGTGCCTTTATATTCTGTTTTTCCGCCTGAAGCGTTTGCTCCGGCCGCCGCTCCCTGCTCCCTGGACATGGGCCACAGGCCGTACACCGTGCCGTTGTGCTCGGCAATATCGCCCGCCGCGTAAACATCCGCGGAGCTGGCCTCCATAAGGTCATTTACTTTAATTCCCCTGGCCGCCTGAATTCCGGAGCCTTCTATAATTTTCAGATTGCAGCGTATTCCCGCGGAAAAAAGTATCAGGTCCGCGCTGACAGATGTATTATCGCCAAAAGTTATCTTCAGTTTTCCGGTTTCATCCCGTGATATTAATTTCGTCTGCCTTGGAAGGAGAAACGAAAGGTTTTTTTGCTCCAGGATTCCCTGAAGTATGGCCGCGCTTTGCGTGTCAAGCTGCCTGGGAAGCAGCCTGTCAAAAACTTCCACGATTGTCACCTTTAGCCCGAGGGCTGTAAGGGAAACGGCCGCTTCTATTCCGAGAAGCCCGCCGCCGATGACCACGGCCTCGCGTTTGCCCTTTGCGTAATCAATTATGGCTTTAGCATCGTCAATGGTCCTTAATGTAAATACACCCTCATTATCCGAGCCGGCAACCGGCGGAAGGAACGAGTTCGCCCCGGCGGCTATTATTAGTTTGTCGTAATTTTCCTCTATGCCGCCCTCAAGGCTCACGCTCTTTTTTACGGTGTCGATTTTTGTGACATTGACCAGCATGACAAGGCGTATATTGTTTTTTTCATAAAACTCGGAATTTTTTATGGTTATCTGTTCAAGGGATGTTTTGCCCGACAGGAATTCAATGACCCTGGGCCTTGAATAGTGGTAATATCTCTCGCCGTTCAAAATGGTAACGGACCCTGTGGCGTCATTTTTGCGGATAGCCTCAGCCGCGGCGATGCCCGCAACTCCGTTGCCGATGATAACATACTTCATTTTGTCCTCCGTCTTGTGCGCCTTATACGCAATATTATTTTATAACAAAAACCGGGTATTTGTAAAGAAATATTTAAACGTTTTACTATTTTTAATACCGCCGCTATTTATGAATAAAAATATCGCAGGCTCACTCCCGCGGTATTCACAACTGCGAAATAAACCGGCCCGGCTATTTTCATATTTTCTTGTTCTTTAAAAGCAGTGAATTTGTCAGCACGCTCACCGAGCTTAACGCCATGGCGGTCCCGGCTATCATGGGATTTAACAGGCCGAACGCCGCAAGCGGTATGCCTATTATATTATAAAAGAAGGCCCAGAACAAATTCTGTTTTATCTTCGCCAGGGTGGCGCGGCTGAGGTTATAGGCTTTCACCGCCAGCATCAGGTCGCTTTTCATGAGAACCACGTCTCCGGCTTCCATGGCTATATCCGTGCCTGTTGATAGCGCCAGGCCGATGTCCGCCGCCGCAAGAGCCGGCGCGTCATTTATGCCGTCGCCGACCATCACTGTTATCCCCTTCTGCTGCATCTTTTTTATCTCGTAAAGTTTCTCATCCGGCAGCAGCCCCGCGATTACGTCGTCAATGTCAGCCTGCTCCGCCATGAATCCGGCGGCGCGGATGTTGTCGCCGGTGAGCATTGCCACACTTATGCCTTTTTGTTTTAACGCCTCGACCGCGGGCGCCGCGCTCTGCCTTACCGTGTCAGAGGCCGCCAGTATTCCGATGAGCCTGTTTTCCTTCGCAAGAGCCATCACTGTTTTTCCCTGAGCCTCGAAATTTTCTATCTCTTTTGCGAATATGGAGGTGTCTATCGAAAGGGAAAATATCCACTTTAAGCTCCCTATTATGTATGTTTCCCCGTTTATAACTGCCCTTATGCCGCTGCCGGCGATATTTTCAAAGGAGGAATTATCAAAAAGCGCCAGGCCGCCCTGCCGCGCCCTGGTAATTACGGCCCCGGCAAGCGGATGGGTGGAATTTTTTTCAAGTGAATAGGCTATTCCCAGCAGTTCATCGTCATTTTCCGCAACGGAAATGATATCCGTTATTTCCGGTATCCCTCCGGTAATTGTGCCCGTCTTGTCGAATACAAAAAATTTCGCCCTGCCGAGATTTTCCAGGGCGGCCGCGTTTTTAATCAATATCCCGTTTTTCGCGCCGAGCCCCGAGCCCACCATTATGGCCGCGGGCGTGGCAAGCCCGAGCGCGCACGGGCATGCTATAACCAGCACGGCCACGACGGCATTAAGGGCATGCGGCCACTGGTTTCCGGTTATCAGCCAGATAATAAAAGTAATTGCGCTTATTGCGATAACAGAGGGGACAAATATTGAGGCAATAGAATCGGCCAGCCTCTGGACCGGAGCCTTTGAACCCTGTGCCTGTTCGATGAGCCTTATGATGTTTGCCAGGGTGGTTTCCCCGCCGGTTTTATCGGCCCTGAACCTGAATGCACCCGCCCCGTTTATGGTCCCGCTTATGACCCTGTCGCCGGGTATTTTTCCGGCCGGCATCGACTCCCCTGTTATCATGGATTCGTCTATGTAAGAATCACCCTCCGTTATAACACCGTCAACCGGTATTGAGTCGCCGGGTTTTATCAGCACAATATCGCCCGGTATTATTTCATTGGTTATTATCTCCGTTTCAGCGCCGTCCCTTATGACAACCGCCTTTTTCGGGGCCAGGTCCATGAGTTTTTTTATCGCGTCAGATGCGTTGAGTTTTGCCTTTGCCTCCAGAAACCGCCCCAGCAGTATAACCGTTATAAGCACGGAAGATGTTTCAAAATATGTATGGCCGTCATGCCCCTTTGACAAAAGGTATATTGAGTAAAAATAAGCGGCCGATGTGCCCAGGGCCACGAGAGTGTCCATGCCGGTGTCAAAATTTTTAAGGGAAATGAAGGCATTCCGGTAAAACTCCCAGCCAAGGGCGAACTGAATGACTGTGGCCAGGCAGAAAATTATGGCGGTCTGTCCGGGAACCGTCCCGGGAGCCATAAACATTGATAAAACCACAACCGGGACGGCAAGCACCGCGCTGAGCAGAAATTTTACACCTATTTTTGCCGCTTCCTTTTCCCTGCTGTATGTTTCGTCCTTTACGACCTTATATCCCTTGCTCTCTATGGCGCCTACAAGCTCGGAGTCTTTTATTATTTCAGGGTCATAGGAAATAGTCGCCATTTCGGTGGTCAAATTTACCACCGCGCCGGAAACGCCGGGTTTTTTATTCAGTGTGCGTTCGATAAGAAGCACACAGCTTTCGCAGTGCATGCCGCGAACCTTGAAAGACTGTTTCAAAATACCACCGCCTTTACTCTGTTTTATACCCGGCCGCCGTTATTTTTCCCTTTATCTCTTCCAGGCTTGTTTTTTTCTCGTCATATTCAACCTTTACTTCGCCTTTTTTGAAATCAGCCTTTACCTTTTTTATGCCGTCGAGTTCCGAGACGAACTCCTGCGCGTTCATTTCACATCCGTTGCAGTGCATTCCCGTTGTTTTTATCGTTTCCTTTTTCATAAATGCCTCCGTTTTTTTATTTTATCTCCTCAAACTTCAATGCGGCTGAATTCATGCAGTAGCGCAGTCCGGTCGGCTGCGGCCCGTCGTCGAAAACATGTCCCAGATGCGAGCCGCACCTGGCGCAGACTATCTCGGTTCTCACCATGCCGCCGCTTGTGTCCGTTATTTCAATTATATTAAGCGGCGACACAGGCTTAAAAAAACTCGGCCAGCCCGTGCCGGATTCAAATTTTGTGTCCGAGGTAAAAAGGTCATTGCCGCATATGACGCATTTGTATATCCCCTTTTTGTGGTTGTTCAAAAGTTTGCCGGTAAACGGGGCCTCTGTGCCCTTATCCCTGACTATGAAACATACATCCGGCGGAAGCTCTTTTTTATATTCCGCCTCGCTCTGAATGACCTTGTCTACCTCTATAACCTTCCCGGATTTGTAGTCGAATATCTTCACTTTCCCGGGTTTTGCTATAAAACCTCCCTGCGCGTCTTTGGGGTAGTTTTTCATTTTATCCTCCTTATGCATGCATCCGGCGATTGATAAAACAATTACAAGAATTACCGGTATTACAGGGTTCTTTAGCCGCATGAAAAACCTCCATAATATGATTTTTATTAAAGATGAGTGCCGACACGTAGATTATACCAGCATTATTTTGGCAATGACAGGTTATTTTTGGGCGCTATTGGAAGCGTTTTCATGTTCCTGAAGAATAACGTCTATTTCCCCGATCAACCGGTCAGGCAGAACTATATCACCCGCCGCGGCGGTCTCGTGTATCTGCCCGGGTTTCCTGGCGCCCACGATGGCCGCGGTGACCTCGCTTTTTCTTAATATCCACGCTATGGCAAGCTGGCCCGGAGTAATTCCCGCCTTAAACGCGGCAGCCTTGAGTTTTTCCAGCAGCTCTATATTTTTTGAAAGCTGCGGTTCGTTAAAATTTGCGTCGCGTTTCCTGTGGTCGGTCTCCGCAAGCCCCCTGACCCAGTCCCGCGTAACCTTGCCGGTCAGCAGCCCTTTTTCCATGGGCGAATATGTGATGATGCCGATATTATTTTTTACGCAGTAAGGCATCTGGTCATTTTCAATCGAGCGCCTTAACATGCTGTATGGCGGCTGGAGCGACGCTATTTTTCCCGAGGGCCGTATTTTTTCCATCTGGGCCGTGGAAAAATTTGATACGCCGCCGTGCCTGACCTTGCCTTCATTTATGAGTTCGCTCACGGCCTCCCACCCCTCGACAATATCCTCTTCCGGTTCGGGCCAGTGTATCTGGTAAAGGTCTATGCGGTCCGTGTTGAGGCGTTTGAGGGAGCCTTCGCACTCTTTTTTAATATCCTTTTTTTTCAATGAGCCGTAAATTTCGCTTCCGTCCGCCTTCCAGCGCCTCTCGCATTTTGTGGCAAGTATGATATTATTCCTGATGTTTTTTACGGCTTTGCCAACAACTTCCTCCGAATGTCCCAGCCCGTATACGGCGGCGGTATCTATCCAGTTGATGCCGTGGTCGAGCGCCTCGTAAATTGTTTTTATGGTGTCGGAATCCTCCTGGGGCCCCCATCCGAATTTCCACCCGCCGCCGCCCGCGGCCCACGTACCGAGTCCGATGACGGAAAGCTCCATCCCGGTCCATCCAAGTTTTCTTGTCCGCATAAAACACCCCGTTGATATTATTTTCCGGCCCGCGCATGACCATATAAAATATATGGTTTGTGTGTTTAGTCAGATTATCTGTCTGGTAAAAGTATATCCATTTAAAATGTTTTGTCAAGCGGGCATAAAGGGAACATGCTATTAGCCGGTTTCTTTGCCCGGGCGCTGAAAGAGCTCCAATTTCGTATATAGTATTTTATACGAAATGTGTTCCCTGTCGAAAACTGCTGAAATCTAGTTCACTGAAAGTGCGAGCCACGGCAAAAACTTACAGACGTGTAGCATGAGGCGGCATTAAGGAAAAGTCCGTAATTGCCAAGCTGCCTGACAAAGCGTCGAATTGGATGCTATGCAAACCTGCGGGTTGTAACATGTGTGAATCCAGAACTCCCGCCGAGGTATACTTTGCTGGAGAAGAAACCAAAGAAGAAGTCAGGAAGGCGAACTAGTATGGAATCCACTTAACCTTAGAAAAAAACGGTCTCGGCAGACGGGGCCGCCCGTAATCTGTCCACAGTCTTTTTTTTCTTTTAACGACCTTCTGATTTCTGATAGCTTTCCGGGTATCTTTCGCCCGGGGTTATCATGATTTTAGCCAAGGATTCATCTATTTCACGTAGATCATCAGAAGTCAGTATGACTGATGTCGCCCCAATATTATCTTTCAGACGCTCTAGTTTTCTTGTACCAGGGATAGGTACTATCCAGTTTTTAAGGGCAAGAAGCCATGCGAGCGCAATTTGAGCCGAAGTGGCGTTTTTATTTGCCGATATTTTTGAAAGTAATTCAATTAATGCCTGATTGGCTTCCCTGTTTTCTGGTGAAAAACGGGGAGAAGCATTACGAGAGTCAGTTTTATCAAAGGTTGTATTTTTATTGATTTTCCCTGTGAGGAAACCCTTTCCGAGAGGACTGAAAGGTACGAAGCCGATCCCTAATTCCTCAAGTGTTGGCAGTACTTCAGCTTCAGGATCTCTCCACCAAAGTGAGTATTCACTCTGAACCGCGGTAAGAGGTTGAACTGCATGAGCACGTCGGATGGTTTTCGTGCCAGCTTCCGACATACCGAAATATTTTACTTTTCCTTCCTTGATCAGATCTTTCACAGTTCCAGCGACATCTTCGATGGGCACATCCAGATCAACACGGTGCTGATAGAACAGATCTATAACGTCTACTCTGAGCTTCTTAAGCGAAGCTTCGGCAATCTGCCTGATACGTTCAGGCCGGCTGTTAAGATTAGGGCNNGAGGGCCATCAAAACCGAACTTGGTAGCTATAACAACTTCCCCATGGAATGGTTCCAGGGCTTCACCAACAAGTTCTTCGTTATTACCATACCTTTCCGCAGTGTCAAAAAAAGTGACGCCCAGTTCGACAGCTGACCTAATCAAAGAAATCATCTCTTTTTTATCAGAAGCCGGACCATAAGCACCGCTCATTCCCATGCAGCCCAACCCCAATGCTGAAACCTCAAGACCGTTTTTTCCCAATTTACGTTTTTGCAT
>PLPI01000145.1 GCA_003159495.1 candidate division FCPU426 bacterium
ATTTATGCCAGGGCGGTCAGGCCGCCCACGGTGCCGCAGAATACGGCGCGTTTAAGGCTCTCTGTGACGCTTGCCCATGACAGGGCCTCTTTATCTGCCGCGGCCGGGAAAATAGCGGCAGCGGTTTCAAAGGCTGGAAAAGTTTGAAAAGAAAAATAACGCTTGTATCGGGCTGGGGCGCCGGGCGGGGCGTATTTGAAAGAATTGAAAAAAAACTTTCTGATGATTTTGATTTTGGCCACATTCCGTGGGAAAAATGTACAGGGAACAACGGATATGCGGCCGGATTTATAAAAAGTTCCGGCAAAAAAACAATCATTATGGGCTGGTCCCTGGGCGGGCTTATTGCCATGCAAACTTCCCTTGAAATACCGGAGATGACAGCGGGGCTCGTGCTTATATCATCAACCCCCAGGATGACCGCGGATGACGGTTATGAGGGCGCGCCGGCAAGACAGATAAAAGCAATGGCGGCCAGGCTGGAGAAATACAGGGAAGGCGTCCTGGAGAGCTTCGCGGAAAAAACATTTGGCGGGAACGGCGCGGCCGTTGAAAAATATATGGAAGGGTCCGCGGGATTTGAGGGCGGTGAACTCAAGGCCGGGCTTGAATACCTTGAAAAAACAGACATAAGGCAGCAGCTTGCCGGGATAAAAACGCCGGTTCTTATTATTCACGGCAGTCAGGACACTATCATCCCGGTGAGTCAGGCCCGTTTTATGAATCAAAACATCAAAGCAAGCCGGATGACGCTGGTAGAGGCGCTCCACGGGCTGCCATATTCCATGCCGGATGCGGCAATTGAAATTATCAGGGGTTTTAAATGGATTTAAAAAAAATAAAGGATCAGGCACGGCATAATTTTTCCAGGGCTGCTGATGTTTACGCAGATTATGCGGGCGTCCAGAAGCAGGCCGCTGATATCCTGATTGCGATGATATCCGGGGAAAATACCGATTCTGTGCTGGATATTGGAAGCGGAACTGGATTTTTGACCGGAAAATTAATGGCAAAAGAGGTCACTGGCGTGGATTTTGCGGAAGGCATGGTAAGCATCTGCAGGCAGAACTGGCCGGACCACAAATTTGTCTGCGAGGACGCTGAAAAATTCGACCCTGGCCGCAGTTTTGACGCTGTGGTCTCCAATTTTACATTTCAATGGCTCTCGGATCTGCCGTCGGCCATGGCGCGGTTTTACGGGTGGGTGAAAGAGGGCGGTATTTTTGCCTTCAGCGCGCCGGTTAAAGGGTCGTTAAAGGAACTGAAATCCATTTCCGGTTCTTTCCACGAATTTCCGGACGAGGGCGCAATGCTAAAGGGGATGCCGGGGGCGGAAAAATTACAGATAAAGGAAATGACGGCCTGGTATGAAACGCCTGTCGAGGCCGTGAAATCCATAAAAAATATAGGCGCAAATTATTCATCCGCGGAAAATGACGGAAAAAAAATAACGCGCGCAGGCCTGAATGATTACCGGGAAAAATACGGCAGCAGGGAAGGCAGATACCCGGTAACTTACAGGGTGCTTTTTGCGGTAATAAGAAAAGGCGGGGTCAAATGAGAAAAGGATTTTTTGTCACAGCCACCGGGACGGACGCGGGGAAGACTGTTTTTACGGCCGGGGTGCTGGCCATGCTGCTGGAAAAAGGCGTCGATGCCGCGCCTGTAAAAGCAGTGCAGACAGGCATGGAAAATTCAAAGATATCGCCGGATTTGAAGGTGATTTTCAGCCTTTCGGGATTTAAACCCGCGGAAAAAGAAATTGGTTTCATGCAGCCTTTTACCTATTTAAAACCATGTTCGCCGCACCTCGCGGCCGAGCTTGATAATAAACGTCCGGCGGCGGTTGACGGAATAGAAAAAGCCGTTGAAAAACTTTACAAAAGCCATGAAGCCGTTGTTGTTGAGGGAGCGGGCGGCCTGCTCGTTCCGGTGGACAGAAAAAAAAGGATATATATGGCTGATATTATCAAGGCGCTGGATTTGCCTGTTATACTTGTTTCCCCGTCCGGGCTCGGGGCCGTGAGCAGCTGCTGCCTTAACATAGAGGCTTTAAAAAGCAGGGGGATAAAAATTGCGGGTTTTGTGCTTAACGATATCGGGCCAAAGAGCAGGGACGGTTATATTGAAAAAGACAACGCCCGTGTCATAAGGGAATTTTCCGGGGCCGGATACCTTGGCACTCTTGCCCGCATAAAAAATATGAACAGAAAAAATCTTCTGAAGGCATGTTCTTCCATGGATGGGTTAAAAAAATTAATTGACGGGGTATGATATGGACAGAAAAAAGATACGCGGGGCCGATTTAAAGAATGTCTGGCACCCTTACACGAACACAGACGAATTTGAGGACTCTGATTTTCCGGTGATTGGCAGGGCGAAGGGATCTTATTTTTATGATGTCAACGGAAAAAAATACCTGGACGCGATAGCGTCATGGTGGTGCGTGAACCTGGGCCATTCAAGGCCGGAGATAATAGCGGCTGTAAAAAAACAGGCGGGACGGCTCCAGCATGTCATACTAGGCGGCCTTACGCATGAAAAAGAGGCTATGCTGGCGGAAAAGCTTGTGGAGATAACGCCCGAAGGGCTCAACCACTGTTTTTTCTGCGGCGACGGAGCCTCTGCGGTTGAGGCGTCACTGCGCATGTGCCTGCAGTACTGGGAAAACAACGGAGAAAAAAAGAGGAAAAAATTCATAAGCCTGGAGGACGGCTACCACGGCGACACGCTCGGCGCCGTGAGCGTGGGGTTCGTGGAGGAGTTCCACAGGGAACTTAAAGGGGCGCTGAATGAAAATTACGCGGCAGAGTCGCCCCATTGCGCATTGTGTAAGTACGGAAAAAAACCGGATTCATGCGGGATTGAATGTTTTGAGTCGATGGAAAAGGTAATGGCGGCCCATCACGCCGAAACAGCCGCGGTGATTGTCGAGCCGCTGTGCCAGGGGTCGGCGGGGATGCGCATATACCCGTTGGAATACCTGAAGCGGCTCAGAAAATTGTGCGACAGGTACGGGCTTCTTCTGATTGCCGACGAAATTGCGGTCGGGTTCGGCAGGACGGGTGAAATGTTCGCGTGCGAAAAGGCTGGAATTGTTCCGGATATTATGACGCTCGGAAAGGGCATGACGGCGGGATACCTGCCAATGAGCGCCTCCGTTGTGACGGATAAAATATATGACAGCTTCAGAAACGGGAAAACTTTTTTTTACGGCCATACTTTTTCCGGAAATCCCATTACTGCGGCGGCCGCGCTCGAGGCGGTGGGGCTGTACAAAAAACTTGATATAATAGAAAAGATCAAACCGCTCTCAAAAATATTAAGAGATGAGATGGCATCCGCGGCCGGCCTGCTTGGGGGCTGCTTTTTTAACTCGCTGGGTATGATAGCCATGATGCATATACCCGAAAAAGAGGGCGGGGCAAAAAGGGCGAAGCTTGCGGCGCAAAAAGCGCGCGAGGCCGGGGTATTCTTAAGGCCGCTGGGGCCGGTGCTTTACGTCTGGCCGCCGCTTACTGTCTCTGAAAACGAGTTAAGGGAAATATTCAGGGTATTGAAAAAAGTCCTGCTGGCCGCCCGGGAATAAAACCACATTTTTCGTTCTGTAGAGCCGCCGCTTGCTGCGGCTAAAACGGGCGGTTTGCCGCGCTTTGTTTTGTTCCCGTATGGGCTCGACCTGTGTCGGCCCGAACCTGCTCCATACCACAGCCGTGCCCGGCTTGCCGTGCAGACGGAACTTTTTTACGGCCGTCGTCCGAAGTTTAGCTTGAGGCAGACCCGAAGAAAGAACGTTGACATTAAAGTTTCACCTTAACTTAACTGACACAGTAGTTATTGTTGGACGACTGGCCATAAAAAAGTCCCGCCCGCCCGGCACAAGGTTTATCTGCATTTTTCCAGATTCAATCAATATGCGCGCTTGAAGATTTACCCGATATTATATATAATTACCTGTAACAAAGTTACAGGGAGGTTGAAATGAAAAATAAACTGGTTTTTATTTTTCTGACTCTTCTTATTATAATACCCGCGGGGCTGTCGGCCGGAATGATAAAGGGCAGCCAGTATGATACGGCCGTCAAATACGCGGATAAGGACGAGTCGCCCGTGGTATTTTTTGATCCGGGAAGCGGGGACGCAAAAGGGTACATACTTTACGCCGATTTAAACGCCTCAGGGGAAAATGAGATGGTAATACCCTACAGGATACATAAAACAGATGATGCAATAGAGGATAAGGCTGATATTTACAGGCAGACCCTTTCAGTGGATGTGGTATCCGCGGGAAAGAAATTCAGGGGTATGATGTCGGTTGACCTGGCCTACAGCTACACTCCCAGGGTATACCTTACAGCAGATAAAATAAGCGAAAACGAACTGCCGAAGGTTTTTTTGATGGTGAATGACGGTGTGGACAAGAAATCCAAAAAGATGACCCTTATGTACTCAAGTTACGACAAAAAGGACAAAGCCAGGGAGCAGAAGATATTCGAGACGGATAAAATGCCGTGGGAGCTGATTCTTTACCAGTTTGACCCGTCCATCCCGACAATAACGGAGTTTGACATCAATTACGAGCAGAACTATGGAAAATATTACATAAAGCCGCTGGACGACCCGTCCAAATCCGTGCGCGTCCCGCCGGCCTCAATGAAAAAATTCGAGGACGCCCTCAAAGACGCAAGGCACGACATATTTTTTGAATACGACGAATAATTATAAAACAGTATGCCGCGCTTTGTTTTGTTCCTGTAGGGGCCGCCTCACATGGCGGCCCGAACCTGCTCCAAACCACAGCCGTGCCGGGTTTGCCTTAGCTGGCGGAACTTTTTTACGGCCGTCGTCCGAAGTTTGGCTTGAGGCAGACCCGGAGGAAGAACGTTGACATTAAAGTTTTACCTTATCTTAACTGACACGGTAGTTATTGTTGGACGCCCGGCCATAAAAAAGTTCCGCCAGCTAAGGCCCGGTAAAATACCATATTGTTTTATCGGTTTTTTTAAAATAATTCCGTTTTTAAATCCTCGAGGAACGTCCCCTTGAAATTTCTCGTCTTCACCTTCTCGATAACCCACGTGCTCCACATGTCGGCGTAGTGAATCAATAATGTCAGCGGATAGGGGTCGCTTTTTATGTCGTCCCATGACGGCACAAAAGGGCCGTCGTGGTATGCAATGGCCTGAAGCTCGTCCTGGGTGAGGTCGACAAATTTTGATATCAGCAGGGCCGATTTGTGGCCTCCTCCGAAACCCAGCTGTTTTGTGTTCCAGAAATAAGGCTGCCTGTCCGACGTCGCGGTGTTGTTTTTGTCGTATGTCTGGTTGCCGAAACCGTCCGTTACCTTGTGCGCGTCGTGGAAAAGCGCGCACAGTATCACAGACTCCTCGCTTTTGTCAGGCATCAGGGTTTCCCTTAGTTTCAGCGCCAGCTTTGCCACGCCGACCTGATGTATCAAAAGGCCGCCTTCAACGCATAAATGGTATTTTGTCGAGGCAGGTGCCTTAAAAAGGCCGTGTTTTTCAAGATAAGACGCGAGCTCCCTTACCCCTTTTCGGGACGAAATTCTGGCCAGAAGTTTCGAGTATTGTTCCATTGTTTTTTCAAAGTCAGCCATAAAAACCTCCTTATGAAAGTTAACGACATCATACTACACGGCGGGGCGTAAGTCAAAAGGCTAAAACTGTCCGCAGACCGGGCAAAAAAATAAATTAATATTGAAAAAATGTGTAAGCGCAGGCTAACACTGTAACAAGCGGGTACCCAAGCTGTGAAACTCGATTGCGGCCATAAAAACGTGAAAAACATATATAAATAAGGCGAAAAACAGCCTGTTAGTATATGCATTAAAAGGGATGGTTAAACTAACACTTTAACAAATTTGGTTTTGTGGAAAACAGGCGTGGTTATTGACCTTTTTAACTATAATATACAATATATAGCGTAAATACAGGGTTTTATATATTATAACATACAATATATGCCCTATTTTTTATCTTGACAATTACCCATGACTACCATATATTGTGGCCAGGAAGAAAAAAAAATACAACATAAACGGGTTTGGGGATTGACAATTACTAAAAAAACGACTAAAATGCGCGCCTACAAATTTTTGAAGGAGGACCGGGAAAAATGAATAAAGTGGCACACATTAGAAAAAGGGACGGCCGCATTGATGACTTTGACCAGGTTAAGATAACCGAGGCGATATTCAAGGCTTTCAAGGCCAATAACAACTACGAGAGGGAAAAAGCAGACGTAATATCCGAGCAGGTTGCTTCCATTATAAATGTGGTATATAAGGACGGCAAGATACCTTCGGTTGAAAACGTCCAGGACCTTGTGGAAACCACCCTTATCAACAACGGCATGACCAACATAGCCAAATCATACATCCTTTACCGCGACCAGCACGATAAAATGAGGGATGTAAAAAACCTGCTTAAGGATTCAACCACCCTTATCGACGATTATATAAGAAAGATAGACTGGAGGATAAAGGAAAACTCAAATATGAGCTACTCGCTCCAGGGGCTCAACAACCACGTATCATCCATAATCACCTCGACATACTGGCTTAATAAGATTTACACCCCGGAAATCAGGCAGTCGCACAACGACGGCTCGATACATTTACACGATCTCGGCCTTCTTTCAGTTTACTGCTGCGGCTGGGATCTGCGCGACCTTCTTATGCAGGGCTTCGGCGGAGTCGAGGGCAAGATAGAATCCGCGCCGCCGACACATCTTGAGTCGGCTCTCGGGCAGATAGTGAATTTCTTCTACACGCTCCAGGGCGAGGCCGCGGGCGCCCAGGCTTTCGCAAATTTCGACACACTGCTGGCCCCTTTCATCCGTTACAACGAGCTTTCCTATGAGGAAGTAAAACGCTCCATGAGAAGGTTTATTTTCAATATGAACATTCCGACAAGGGTCGGGTTCCAGACGCCCTTCACAAATATCACCATGGATTTGACGGTGCCGGGAAACATGAAAGATGAAGCCGTTATGATAGGCGGGGAGATAAAGGAAGAAACATACGGAGAGTTCCAGGAAGAGATGTCCATGATAAACCGCGCATTCGCCGAAGTCATGCTTGAGGGCGACTCAAAGGGGAGGATTTTCACCTTCCCGATCCCCACATATAATATCACCCGCGATTTTGACTGGGACAACGCCGAGCTTGACCCGGTCTGGGAGATGACGGCCAAATACGGCATACCTTATTTTGCCAATTTTGTAAATTCCGACATGAAACCCGAGGACGCGCGCTCAATGTGCTGCAGGCTGCGCCTGGACAACAGGGAACTGAGAAAACGCGGAGGCGGACTTTTCGGCTCCAATCCGCTCACCGGCTCCATCGGCGTGGTCACCATAAACATGCCCAGGCTCGGATTTAAGTATAAGGGAAACAAGGAAGGCTTTATGGCGGAACTTTCATATCTCATGGACGTGGCCAAGGATTCCCTTGAAATAAAAAGAAAGATGCTTGAAAAGCTGACGGACCAGGGGCTTTATCCGTACTCGAAACATTATCTGGGCGCCATCAGGCAAAAGGAAGGGCTCTACTGGAAAAATCATTTTTCCACAATCGGCCTTATCGGGATGAACGAGTCCTGCATTAATTTTCTGGGCAAAGACATTACGACCGAAGACGGAAAGAATTTAACAATCGAAGTCCTGGAATTTATGCGGGACAGGCTCATCGGATACCAGAATGACACAGGCAACCTCTTTAATCTTGAGGCTACGCCGGGCGAAGGCACATCATACAGGCTCGCGAAGATAGACAGGGAAAAATATCCCTCCATAAAAGCAATGGGGGCAAAAGAACCGTATTACACAAATTCCACACAGCTTCCCGTATTCCACACCAGGGATGTTTTCAGGGCGCTGGAGCACCAGGATCCGCTGCAGACGCGGTATACGGGCGGTACGGTTTTTCACATATTCCTCGGCGAAAGGCTCACTTCCATTGAGGCCACAAAATCACTTGTAAGGAAAGTCGCGGAGAGGTTCCATCTGCCTTATTATTCCATAACGCCGACATTCTCCGTGTGCCCGGTCCACGGTTATATAGCGGGCGAGCATTTTGACTGCCCCGTATGCAGGGACGCGAAAGAGGAAGGGCTGAAAAAGGAAATTGAAAAACTCGAGGCGCAGCTGGCCTGAAAACAGGGCCGCCGCTAAAAAATAAAAAAATTCATATTTTCAAAAGGAGAAAAAAATGACGGAAAGGGAAGAACTGCAGGCAAGGCTCGATGAATTAAAGAACGAAATGCTCAATGTTAAGGGAACCGAGTGCGAGGTTTATTCCAGGGTGGTGGGATATTTCAGGCCGGTCAAGCAGTGGAACAACGGAAAACAGGAAGAATACGCGGACAGGGTGGCATTTGATTCGGAAATAAGGCAGGAAACAACATCAAGGGCGCTGTGAAAATAATAATAAAAGGAGCGGGTTTCAAAAACTCGCTCCTTTACATTTTAACGGAGAAAAGATGAGGATAAACGGTTTTGAAGGCATTTCCCTTATTGATTATCCCGGGATTGTCGCGTCCATAGTTTATACTTCGCCGTGCAATTTTAAGTGCCCCTTCTGTCACAACCCGTCGCTTGTCGGAGCCAATGACGATACGATGGACTCCGAGGAAATAATAAACGAGATATCCGAGCGCGCGGGGTTCATAGAGGGGGTCACCATAACGGGCGGGGAGCCGCTGCTGCAGGAAGACCTGGGGATTTTTATCGACATATTAAGAAAGACCGGGTTGAAAATAAAACTCGATACAAACGGTTACGCCGTTGACAAGTTAAAATCCCTGCTTGACGCGGGAAAGCTTGATTATGTGGCCATGGATATAAAGACTTCGCCGGAGAAATACAGGCTTGCATGCGGCGTCAGGGTGGATGCCGGCAAAATCAAAGAATCAATAAAATTGATAATGGGTTCAGGCGCGGACTACGAGTTCCGCACCACCGTGGTGCCCGGGCTGGTTGACCTGGACGATATGGAAAAAATAGGCGCAATGGTATCGGGGGCAAGGGCCTTTTCCATCCAGCAGTTCCGCAATGACAAAACCTACGACGAATTATACAAAAAAGTGACGCCTTACACCGATGAAAAAATTGCCGCCTTTGGCGCAATAATGGGGCGGTTTACGGAAAAAGTCCGCATCTTAAATACCGCCATGGCCGTCTGACCGCAAAACTTACCGGAAATTTTTATGGAAACCCCGCACCTATTATGCTATAATTTTTTTCATTCCCGACAATATCTTTTCCCAAGGAGGAAAATGTAAAATGGAAATAAAAGAAGGGTTATTTACATCGGAATCGGTGACCGCCGGGCATCCGGACAAGGTCGCGGACCAGATCTCTGACGCTGTCCTGGATTACATCTATTCAAAGGATCCCATGGGCAGGGTGGCGTGCGAAACGCTGCTGGCAAAAGAACTCGTTGTAGTCGCGGGCGAGATTACCACCACGGCAAAACTTGACCACAAAATAATCGAAAAGATAGTGAGAAAGACACTCAGACAGATAGGCTACACCACGCCGGAATCGGGCATCGGCGCCGATACGTGCAAGGTCATCACCTCGGTGTCAAAACAGTCGCCTGATATCGCAATGGGCGTCGACCGGGAGGGCGCGGGCGACCAGGGTATGATGTTCGGCTACGCTTCCGACGAGACAAAGGAACTCATGCCGCTTCCGATAATGCTGGCGCACAGGCTCGTGGAAAAACTGCACGAGATCAGGGAGAAAAAAATAGTCCCTTACCTAAGGCCGGACGGAAAATCGCAGGTTTCCGTGGAATACAAACACGGCAAACCGGTGGCGATAACGGCAATAGTGCTTTCAACTCAGCATGACGAGACGGTTTCCGACGATCATTTCAGGATAGAAGAGGACATGAAAAAATATGTTATAGACAAAGTGATACCGAAAAATCTCATAACTTCAAAAACAAAAATATACGTCAATCCGACCGGCAAGTTCGAGGTCGGCGGCCCCATGGGCGACACCGGAGTGACCGGAAGAAAAATAATCGTTGATACATACGGCGGCATGGGCAGGCACGGCGGCGGCGCTTTTTCCGGAAAAGATCCCAGCAAAGTTGACCGTTCAGCTGCATATATGGCGCGTTATATTGCAAAGAACGTAGTGGCGGCCGGCCTGGCGAAAAAATGCGAGGTACAGCTTTCCTACGCCATCGGCGTGGCCGAACCCACATCTGTCATGGTAAATACATTCGGGACGGGGAAATATCCTGAGGCGAAAATATCAAACGCGGTTTCGCTGGTTTTCAACATGACCCCCAGGGGCATCATGGAGACCCTGGACCTGCGCAGGCCCATCTACCAGAAATCAGCCGCGTACGGCCATTTCGGAAGGGCTGACAAGGATTTTACATGGGAAAAGACGGACAGGTCGGCGGCACTGAAAAAAGCAATAACGTCGAAGAAAAAGATAATTTAAATTCGAGGAGGAAATAATGGCAAAGTCTTATGACATAAAGGATATAAAGCTCGCGGCAGAGGGCAAAAGAAAAATGGAATGGGCCGAAAGGAACATGCCGGTATTGCGCCTGATACGCGAGGACTTTAAAAAGAACAAGCCACTGAAGGGGCAGACCGCGGTCGCCTGCCTTCACGTTACCACAGAGACGGCAAACCTGCTTTGGACGCTAAAGGAAGGCGGGGCGAATGTCATTACATGCGCCTCAAATCCGCTCTCCACACAGGATGACGTGGCCGCCGCGCTCGTAAAATATTATGACATCCCGGTTTATGCAATCAAGGGGGAATCAAACAAGGTTTATTATTCCCATATCCTTTCAGCCCTTGAACACAAGCCAACCATGACGATGGATGACGGCGCGGACACCGTGTCTATAATTCACAAAACACACAGGAAGCTTATTGACAATATCATCGGCGGCACCGAGGAAACCACCACGGGAGTCATCAGGCTAAAGGCGATGGAAAAAGATGGAGTTCTTGAGTATCCCATAATCGCGGTAAACGAGGCCATGACAAAGCATTTCTTTGACAATCGTTACGGCACGGGACAGTCGACCCTTGACGGCATTATCCGCGCGACTAATGTGCTTCTCGCGGGGCAGAATTTTGTAGTGGCCGGCTACGGCTGGTGCGGCAAGGGGCTCGCAATGAGGGCCTCCGGAATGGGCGCAAATGTTATTGTCACTGAAATAGACCCGATAAAGGCCCTTGAGGCAAAGATGGACGGATACCTTGTGATGCCGATGTCGCAGGCGGCGGCCATAGGGAATATTTTCTGCACGGTCACCGGCGATATCCATGTGATAAGGAAAGAACATTTTATGAAAATGAAGGACGGCGCCATTGTGGCGAATTCCGGCCATTTTAATGTGGAAATAGACCTGCTTGCGCTTGAAAAACTCGCGGTTTCCAAAAAAGAGGTGAGGAACCTCGTTATGGAATACAAACTCTCCGGCGGAAAAAGGATATGCGTTTTAGCCGACGGCAGGCTGGTAAATCTTGCCACGGCCGAGGGGCACCCGTCTATGGTAATGGACATGAGCTTTGCCAATCAGGCAAAAAGCGCCGAATATATGGTTAAAAACCACGCGAATCTGGAGAAAAAGGTTTACAACGTCCCCGAGGACATCGACAGGAAAATAGCCGAGATAAAGCTTAAATCAATGGGGGTAGAGCTTGAGAAGCTCACGCCCGAGCAGGATAAGTACCTGAACAGCTGGCAGGAAGGGACCTGAAAATCCCGGAGGGATTTTCAGGAGAGAGTAGAAAGTAGACAGGTGATAGGAGAAAAAACAAAATATCAGGGCGGCTGAAAAAGCCGCCCTTTTTTTGGAAATTTAAAATTTAAAACCAAAAATCACAAGTATTAAATTGATAATTAGGGACAAAATTACCGTATTTAATTTGATTGTTTAAAAGTTGTAATTTTTGATTTTGACTTTAAAATTTTGACTTTCCCAATAAACAAATTGACAATACCGCGGCTTTATAATATAACATTAAGACACTGAGGCGGCGTAGCCAAGCGGTAAGGCACGGGTCTGCAAAACCCTTATGCATCGGTTCAATTCCGATCGCCGCCTCCAGATAAAAAGGGGAATTCCGGAGGCCTCCATGTTAAAAAATAAATCTCTTGTTTTTATTGTCCTACTTTACGTTATGACCGCGCTTTATTCACTGTTATACCTTAAATTTCCACTGAAATATAACGGCATGGCGCTGGCTATCACTGTTTTTTATATGTTTCTGCCCCTCATCGCGGCGCTCATACTCCAGGTGATAATTTATAAGGAACCCCTTTCCGCGATAAACATAAACTTTAAATGGTCCAACTGGTATTTTATAGCAGCCCTGGCCCCCATACTGCTTGCTTTTATTACATTCGGCATATCGCTTGTAATCCCCGGAGTCTCTTTTGACCCGGACATGGCGGCTTTCCTTGACAAAATGGCAAAGGGAATAACCCCGGAACAACTGGCAAAAGCGAAAGTACAGCTCGAACCTTTGAAAAATTACATGATGCTTGTGGCCTCGGTGCAGGCTGTCATATTCGGCATGACCATAAACACAATAGCCGCATTCGGCGAAGAGGCCGGCTGGAGGGGATTTTTGCTCTCATCGCTGGAGCCGCGCAATTTTTATACGGCTTCCATAATCATAGGCGTGGTGTGGGGGTTCTGGCACGCGCCCGTTATACTGCAGGGGCACAATTATCCGGACCACCCGGTCATAGGGGTGTTTATGATGGTGGTATGGACAATATTGCTCTCGCCGTTTCTGATATATTTTACAAAAAAATCGGGTTCGGTAATAGGGGCGGCGGTTTTTCACGGCGTTCTCAACGCCTCCGCCGGCATTCCGCTTATGTATATAAAAGGGGGCAACGATTTGACCGTAGGAGTCACAGGCGTGGCGGGCTTTGCGGCGCTTCTCATTATGAATATTTTGCTCTTTGTTTACGACAGGTACGTTGATAAGAACAAGATAATAAATTAATTAAAAAGTTAAAATTCAAAACCAAAAATTACAATTTTTAAACCTTAAAATTTGCAAATCGCGCCGATTATAATTAAAAAATTTTACAGTTGTAATTTTTGGTTTTGAATTTAAAATTTTAAATTTCCAAAAGGTGGATTTGATGGAAGAGACAAAAAAGAAAAGCCTGCTTCTTGTGGTTGCCATAATACTCCTTTACACCACCTGGAGCTCAACATACCTGGCTATAAGGATAGCGGTGCGCACAATATCGCCGCTTACAATGACGGCCGCGCGTTTTATAGCCGCCGGATTTTTGATGTATATAATCGCCTTGTTAATGGGTGAAAAACAGCCGACGAAAAAGGAACTTTTCGGAGCCGCGATAGTTGGCATAATACTCTTTCTGATATCGAACGTCATGCTCTGTTACGCCGAGCAGAGCGTAAGCTCCGGGCTCTCTGCGGTGGCAGTATCCTCCGGCGCCTTTTGGATATGCCTCATTTCTGGATTTTTCGGAAAATGGCCCACAAAAATGGAATGGTTGGGCATCCTGATAGGCTTAGCGGGGATTGTAATTCTTGCAACCGGGGGTGAGATGCGGGTAAATATTGCAGGGACAATTATACTTCTTCTCTCGTCAATAGCATGGGCATTCGGCTCAGTACTCTCAAAGAACATTGCCGTGCCGAAAAATTTTATGGGCAGCGCCGTGGAAATGCTCGCCGGAGGCATAGGCAGCCTCGCGGCCATATACGCCACGGGCGGCAGGCTGAATTTTCATCCCTCCACTGAATCATTATGGGCGCTTATATATCTTATAACCATAGGCTCGATGGTCGGGTTTTCCGCCTTCATGTACGTCTTCCAGAACGCCCGCGCCGCGCTGGCGTCGAGTTATTCCTACGTGAACACAATCGGGGCGGTAATGCTGGGGGTTTATATATTAAACGAAAAAATCGGTGCGAGGGAAATTGTGGCCATAGCGGTTGTCATCTTGGCCGTGGTAATAATAGCCGTGGCCGGGAATAAAAAGCGGGTTTGAAAGATGTCCGCTGCATTTTATATATTAATATATCAGTCACTGCATATGATAGAATTGTAAAGAAGGAACAAATTAATCAGGTTGCAATATATATTTACAATATGCACACAATTATGTACAACACGTTCCTTCCTGGGCTGTAGTATGATTTCAACTTGAAAAGCGTTACAAAACAGTTTATAATTCAAAAGACCTGTAAATAAGGGATTGCGTTAATTTCAACCGGCATAAAAAATTTAATAATCATTTTCAGAGAGTAAAAGAACGAAAATTTCCGGAGGGGTATTATGAACAGGGCCGCTGCTATTACTTTTTTCGTTTTAACTTCCATATCATTGATGGTTTATGGATGTTCTACCCGCAATGTGCCGATAAGCCCCATAGTGACAGCTTCGACTTCCGTCCCCCAGGGTACGTTTACGCCGACAAGAATTTTTGCGGCAACACTAACGCCGACTTTAACGCAGGCAGCGGGTGCAGCTTCCGCAACATGCACCTTAAGCCGGACAACTACAATTACCTCAACGCAAACCCCGGCATTCACCGGTTCGCCTTCGAGTTTTCCGACAGGCACCCCGACTGTCCTGCCGGGTTCATTTACGATGACCATGACTGTGACGTATATACCGGCTTCCAGCGGCACGCCGACACGCACGTTAACTGCGACGTGGACGTCCACTTTAACCCCGACAGCGGTGCAGACAAATACTTTAATGTCGCTGACAAAGTCTGTCAGCAAACCGACAAATTTTTACAATGACACTATCACTTATTCTATAACTTATGTCAATAACACCGGGTCGGATATAACAAATTACAGCGTTTGGGACTCGCTCCCTACGTCTTTAAACCAGATACAGTATCTATGGAGTTCCTCCGGCTCCGCAACCGCGGGGTCCATGGTTTACTGGAACAACCTGGGCACGGTGACGTCGGGAGGCGGTGGGTCGCTGACAATAGCCGTGCTGGCCACAGGCGCCGGGTTGGTCTGCAATAAAGCGCAGGACAGCACGGGAGCGTCCTCGAATATTTGCGCAGGTATTATGACCCCGACTGTTACATATACACCGACCGGGACGGCCGCATCGCCTACCTTTACCGGCACGGTTACGGCAACCATGACGCTGACGCCTGCGCTTTCCTATACTGGATTCATTTCCATATCAGGCGGGACATTCACACAGACGGACGGCACGGACAGCTTCAGCGTGACAGTTACCGGGTTTAAGATGGGGCAATACCTGGTGACATATGAATTGTGGTATACGGTATACCAGTGGGCCACAGCGAACGGTTATTCCTTTCAGGTACCCGGATGCGAGGGTTACTCCGGTATGGCCGGAGCCGCGCCCACAAGCGCCAGATACCAACCTGTTGTATTGATGACATGGCGCGACGCAATTGTATGGTGCAACGCGTACAGCCAGATGCAGGGGCTCGAGCCGGTTTATTGTTCCGACGCTGGTTTATCCACGCCTATAACCGTATCAACCAGCGGGGCATATTCCAGCGGCGTCAACACCGCCGCAGGAAGCTTTGACAATCCGTATGTCAAATGGGGAGCAAGCGGTTACAGGCTGCCGACTGAGGTGGAATATCAGTATGCGGCGGGCTACATAGACGGCTCATCATGGACGCCATATAATTACGCCTCCGGGGATTCGTCGCCGGCAGCATCTTCGCCGACCATAGGAAACTACTGTTGGGATATATCCAATTCGGGCGGCAATACCCAGCCGGTCGGCTTAAAACTTCCAAACGCGCTAACTATCTATGATATGTCAGGTGATGTCATGGAGTGGTGCTGGGACTGGTACGGGACATATCCTTCAGTGCCGCAGTCTGACTACAGGGGGATGTCCGCCGGAACACAGCGCACAGCCAGGAGCAGGACATTCAGCAACGATCCTTCACTGCTGACAATAGGGGTCAGGGCAAATGAAGCGCCGTATTTTTCATCATACGAAACAGGCATGCGGCTTGTAAAAGGGTTTTGAGGGATGATCAGTAAATAGGCTCAGGCCATCCACTGGATTTGAGGAGCGACTAATACCGATTGTAAACTTGCATTTATTTTTGTATAATCACAGTACGATACCAATGGGACCAACAAAATATGATATGAGGCGGCGATGGCTAAAAGCTGTGGCTCGGGTATTTTCAAAACAAAAAATTTATAAAAGAATCACAGGTATGGGATAGGCATGCGCGGTAATGAGGGGATATTATGAAAAAAACGGTTCTAATTATTTTTGTTCTTTTAGTTTCCGGTTATGTATATTGCTCGTGGTGGGACGGCGGACCGGCAAAAGGGTAATGGGTCTGGGGGAAGTAGGGATAGTTCTGCCGGATGAAACTTCGGTGATTGACCTTTATTCGGAGGGGTTCAGCTCCCTTCTTACAGAAAGGGAACCGGCGGATATAATATCGTTTTCGCCGCTTTATGACAGGCAGACTGAATATATGTATATAAAACCTATAGTGCCAAAATATAATAAGGGGCAGAGCCTCCTGATAGGACTGCCGGACGTGTATTCCAATTTTTTATTTTTTCGAATAACGCCGGATGACGCAGTTATGATCCAGCCGCAGTTTACTAATAATTTTGCTTCACCATTTGTATCAATAATTGAAAATTTAGACGCGGCTGCGATGAAGGTTAATTACTCGCATTCGTTTGAAAATGGTTTTTCAGCAGGGGCCAAGGCGGCTTATTCTGCGGACTATAGGACTAACAAAGGGTGGACATATACTCTTTTTGACACGGCGAACATACCGGGGCCTGTATATATGATGCTTTCCGGAAGTGTGACCATCAAATATTTTGATTATTCGGTCGATGTTAGTTATAAACTTAATGAAGAAATGACCGTTGCACTGTCAGGCGGGTCGGATGTTCCATCCGGATTTACAAAAAACTTTCCATCAAACTTATCAGGCATGAATTCAAGTACGTACATAATGAGCCAGTCCCCGGAATATGACGGCTATTTCGGGTCTGGAAATTATTATGGCGGCGACCCAAATGTGTATTATTATTCCGCAAATGTGGGTTATAATTTTTCAACCACGGGCCACAACCTGAATATCGGTGTGCAGTATATCAAAAAAGGGGTTGTTGAAGCCCTTTTTTCAGCCGGTATAATTCCGGATTATCACAATGAATTTAAGGAAACAACAACAGTTCCCGGCGTATATGAAAATATGGAAGAATCCGGCAGGGGGTTTAACGCTCAGCTAAAGTGCCGGCTTAATATCAATGACGGGCTCACCGCCGGGATAATGGCTGAGGGCAAAGGCGTGGATTATTCATATAACTATGATGACTCTGGATTCGTAAACAAAGGTATGGATACTGAATATAATTCCGATGCAGCGGCCGGACTTACATATCAAATGGGAAACTTTACAATTCCAGCGGAATTTTTTGGTCATACGCAGAACGGGCCCGGAAATAAATATGCAGGGATAAGAGGCGGGGTCGAGTACAAAGCGCTGGACTGGTTGAGCCTGAGGCTGGGCGGCGAATGGCCGGGTATATATGAATCTTTCAACGACAGCGGCGAAAATTACAACTATACGTTTACAGGCGGAGCCGGCGTTATTTTCGGAAGTTTCCATGCGGATTTCGCCATTCTTTACAGCAATTCGGGATACTGGAGCGGGGATATTGCATTTCCGTCTAGTATTCAGACGACAGATACAAGCGTGACAAAAATATCGCTGGATTTGACGTATAAATTTAACTAACAGTTGCGCGTATTTTCTATGGCGCAAGGAACACCGGTATTCTTCACGCGCATGACAACGAAATTGAAAAAACATCACCAGAGGAGTAGTTGTTATAATTGGGACCGGGTCTTAACTTGACGCCTGAGGTTAATGGAAAAAGCGGATAATGCGGCCGTTAATACTCTCCCAGCAGTTTTTCCCTCATTTTCCTGTATTCTTCATTTGTAATAATTTTTTTGTCTTTCATATCCTTTAAGTTGTTCAATTTTTGTTCCAGCGTGCTATCCGTCTTTTTTACGGGCGGTGGATTTTCATCCGCAACAGCCGAGTATGATTCACCCGGAACATCCTTAAAAGACGCGTCGCGGCCGCTCGCGTTATCGATCAGTTCCCCGTCCTGGTATTTCCAGTAGCAGTAATGCAGGAGGATTTTGTTTTTCTTGTCAAAGTAAAAGTCGTAACGCTCGCCCCATTGGGTAGCGTTCCCGTATTTCGTCTCGGATGTGGCGTTGTCAAACATATCGCCGTTATGATAGACCGTATTTGCCACAGCGGCGTCGTGCAGTTCGCCGTAAGTCACCAATATCACGTCCCTGACGCTGCTTGCCCCGATGAACTTCGGTTTTCCCCATGAGGGAGCCATATCGGCCAGCACTTCGTCATATGTCATTTTACCGAGCCCGGCGTGGTATTTGATCTGCACCGCATTTTCAGCGCAGCCTGAAATCAGGAATAACAGGAACAACGGTAATAACACAGCTGATATTTTTTTCATTTTAACCCTCCAGGAGGAAATAAACCCGTAATTCTTTTCAAGAGATATAATACTCCAATAAAGCCATGTTTGCAATCTATAAGGCCCGCATACCGGATGAATGTTGGAGCACCGCCTTCCCCCTAACCGGTCTTGACAACCGGGCCTGAAAACCATATAATTAACATGTTGAAACCCATTGTAAAACCTGCTTGTCATAATACAAATAATTGGGTAAAGGAACTATGCCCGCGATTTACAGCTACTATATGGAGGTTGCATCATGACAGATGAAGTGAAAAAGGAAGAAGAGCAAAAAATCGAAGCGGCCGGGACTGCACAGGAACAGCCGAAAAAAGAGGAACAACCCGCGGCACCGGAGCCTGAAAAGACCACGGAAGATATTTTGAGGGAAAAGGATGAAAAAATAAACGAGCTCACCGACAAATATCTCCGTTCCCTAGCTGAACTTGACAATTTCAGGAAGCGCATGCAAAAGGAGAAGGAAGAATTTGTGAAGTACACAAGGGGAGAGGCCGTTTCCATATTTCTTCCCGTGATCGACAATTTTGAGCGCGCTGTTGCCTCCGCGGACAAAGTGAAGGATTTTGACCAGCTTAAAAAGGGAATTGACATGGTCATAAAACAGTTTGAATCCTCCCTTAAGGAACTCGGCGCGAAAGAAATTCAGACAACGGGGGTCTTTGACCCGGTATACCACCACGCCATGCACAAGGAACACGCCGAGGGAAAAAAAGAGGGGGAAATTACGGAAGTATACCAGAAGGGTTATATGATGGACGATAAAATAATCAGGCCGGCCATGGTAAAAGTGGCCCACAGCGAACCCCATAAAGAACACAACCATAAGGAACATAACGAAAAGAAGGACAAATAGAAAAGGAGTTTTCATGGCAGACAGGGACCTTTACGCGATACTGGGTGTTGGAAAGAACGCCGCTCCCGATGAAATAAAATCAGCTTTCCGCAGCAAGGCAAAAGAGATACATCCCGACATGATACAGGATGAAACGCAGAAAAAAGCGGCTGAGGAAAAATTCAAGGAACTCGGCGAGGCTTACAGCATACTTTCAGACACGGAGAAACGGCAGAAATACGACCAGTACGGATATGACGGCATGAAAAACGCGGGCGGTTATTCCGGTTACGGCGGCGGCTTTGGCGACATGGAGGACGTCTTCGGCGACCTTTCGGGTATATTCGGCGAAATGTTCGGATTTTCCGGCGGCTCGCGCTCATCCGGCCGCAGGCGGCGCAGCGGCGACGACCTAAGGGTTGACGAGGAATTATCATACGAAGAGGTCGTATCCGGAAAAAAAGAGACGCTTGAAGTATCAAGAAAAGAAAACTGCGAGACGTGTAAAGGAAGCGGCTTAAAGCCGGGAACGCAGAAAAAAACCTGCAAGACATGCGGCGGCGCCGGAAAAGTAAGGCAGTCCAGCGGATTTTTTTCCGTGGTGACAACGTGCCCCACATGCGGCGGCGCGGGAAGCGTGGCCGAGGCGTACTGCCAGGACTGCGACGGTTCGGGCGTCAGGATGAAAAAAAGAAAAATCGAGGTAAAGATACCGGCGGGAGTGGACGACGGTTCTTATATGAAACTTGAGGGGCAGGGCAATTCCGGATCAAACGGCGGCGGCGCAGGGGATCTTTATGTGGTCATGCATTTAAAACCCCACGAAATATTCAAGCGGGAGGGGCCGGACGTTTTCATGGACCTGCCCGTGACTCTTTCCCAGGCCGTGCTCGGCGACGATGTTGAAATACCCACGCTTTACGGGCCGTACACTCTCAAGGTCCCGGCCGGCTCGCAGAGCGGCGACGGGATTTCCATAAAGGAACGGGGATTTCCGGCGTCGGCTGGGTCGTCGACAAAAGGTTCCATGCGCGTTATATTGCAGGTTGAGATACCGAAGGGAATAAATTCAAAGTTGAAAGAAGCATATAATAATGTTAAAGTATTGGAATCCGAGGACAATTACGACAGTGTGAAAAGGTCCAGGCGGACATTTAAAAAGTACACAACGAGGTGATGTTCAGATGGCTGATGAAAAGTTTGACGCTATAGTCGTCGGCGGCGGGCCCGCCGGGCTTTCCGCGGCGTATGTAATGGCAAAGGCCGGCATGCAGGTGATAGTGGTCGAAAGGGGCGAGTACTGCGGCGCAAAAAATGTTTTTGGCGGCATTTTCTTTACCAATGTCATGCGCGAACTTATACCGGACTTTTTAAAGGACGCCCCCATTGAGCGCAATATTACAAAAAGGCGCTTTGCCTTTTTGTCAAGCGACGGCGAATTCGGCGGAGACTTCAAGTTTGACAGGTTTAATAAGGATTTTGCGAACAATTCCTTCACGGTTTTGCGCGCGAAATTCGACAAATGGTTCTCTGAAAAGGTGGAGGCCGCGGGCGCGATGATTATAACCGGCGCGGTTGTGGACGACTTTATATTAAAGGACGGCAAAATAGCCGGGGTAAAGGCAAGGATGGACGACGGCGAACTTTATGGCGACGTTGTTGTGCTGGCAGACGGAGTCAATTCGCTTCTCGCGAAAAAACTGGGTTTTCATAAGGAACTTTCCCCGGATTCCACGATAGTCGGCGTCAAAGAGATACTTTCGCTTCCCGAGGAAAAGATACGCGACAGGTTCGGCCTCAACGGCAACGAGGGTGTGGCGTATGAATATTTCGGCTACGCCGCAAAAGGGGCGATAGGCTCGGGTTTTGTCTACACAAACAAGGATACCATATCAGTCGGGGTCGGCGCGACGATAAAATCGCTGTTGGAACACAAACTTAACCCCAACGACGTGCTTGAGCATTTTAAAAACCATCCGGCCATAAGGCCGCTTGTGCGCGACAGCGAACAGAAGGAATATTCAGCGCACCTTATACCTGACGGCGGGTTCAAGAAATTCTCAAAGTTATACGGCGACAACGTGATGGTTGCCGGCGACGCGGCGGGATTTGTAAATGCGACGCTCTTCCATGAGGGGACGAACCTCGCGATGGAAACCGGAAAACTCGCGGGTGAGACGGCTGTCGAGGCCTTTAAGAAAAAGGATTATTCCTCCGAGTCGCTTTCGCTTTACCACACAAGGCTCAAAAATTCCTTCTCATTAAGGGACATGAAACAGTTCAAGAATTCAAGCGAGACCCTTGACAAAAATCCGCAGTTGTTCGACAAGTACCCTGACATGATCGGGGATTTGATAGCGGAGCTCTTCACCGTCGACGGCGAGGCCAAATGGCCGAAGGAGCGCAGGCTTGCGATGAAATTGCTCACATCGGAGAATCCTTTCAGGCTGCTTAAAACGGCCATTGATATGAGGAGGGTTATAATATGAAACATTTTACTTCCATGGAAGACAAGCTCGGGCTGGACAAATTCACGGCTTTTGAGAAATCACATTTAAAGATAAAACCGGGCTCCGACCCGCTCGTGGTCGAGCGCAAACTTTTCATCTGCCCGGCAAAGGTATATGAACTCAACGACAAAGGGGAGCCCATAGTTTCCTTCGAGAACTGCCTGGAATGCGGCACATGCAGGGTGGCGGCGCCGGATGAAGTGGACTGGATGTATCCGCAGGGCGGCTACGGCGTCACGTTCAAGTTCGGCTAGGCCGCAATATATGAAACTTGTATTCAATATAGGCAACACAAACATAACCGCGGGCATATTTTCCGGGGACAATCTGGGTTTTAAGATACGCCTGCGCACCAACATCAATTACACAGAGGACCAGTATTTCTCGGTGCTTTACACCCTTTTGCAAAGGGAAGGGGTGGATATTTCCGACATAGACACTGCGGTCATCGGAAGCGTGGTTCCGGCCATAACGCGCGTCATCACCCACATGACAAAAAAATACCTGAAAATTGAGCCGTTCATGATAGGGCCGAAAACACGGCTGAATTTCAGGAACCGTTATAAAAATCCCGGGGATGTCGGAGACGACAGGCTTGCCAACGCGGCCGCGGCCATATCCATTTACGGCAGGCGCGATATGGTGGTCATAGACATCGGTACGGGCACGACTTTTGACGTGATTTCCGGAAAAAAAGGGTATCTGGGAGGAATTATTATGCCCGGGCTGAACCTGATGCTCCAGTCATTATTCACAAAAACGGCGAAACTGCCCCAGGTTAATTTAAAGTTCCCCGCGTCGGTAATAGGCAATTCCACCGAAGGGGCCATACAGAGCGGTTTGTTGAACGGCCTTGCCGGTTCGATAAATTACCTGCTGGACGGCATAAGAAAAGAAATAAATGTAAAAAAAATAAAGGTTATACTTACGGGCGGGGATTCCGACCTTATTCCCGCTGAAAAAATAAGGGCCAAAGACATCATGGTTGACAAGGATTTGACCCTGAAGGGCTTCAAATATATCTACGACCTTAATGCCGGCCGCGCCAAAAAAACAGGCGGTAAAATTTAAACAACCGGAGGATTAATGAGAAAAGGGCCGCTGCTTGCTTATCTTTTTATCATGCTTGCCGCGCTTGTCGGGTACATGTTTCTGGATATGAACATATCAAGGGCCGAAAACCAGGCGGGCGACTCCATGAAAATGGCGGTCATAACAATGCTTCAGTCCGAATGCTCCGTCAATATTCAGGCCATGGACAGGGACGCCGGGCGCGATCATGCCGATATCAGGGTATCGGGGCTGAAAAAGTTTGCGTCGTATGCCGGTAAAAATATTAAGTTAGGGGATCAGGCTGGAAAAACCTGGCAGGAACTAAAACAGCGCGCGGCGCAGGCTGGAATGCTTTCGGCTCCCGGCGGCGATATGAGGCTGGGATCGGCAAAAGAAGCCGACGCGGCGGCTCTGGACAGGGACCTGAAGGACTTTATGAGCAGGGCCGTTGAGAACGGTTTTGATTTTAATTTTTAGGAAAAAGGCGGTAAAATGAGAAAATTTTTCTTCTGGTTCTTTTTGATTATAATTACCGCGGGGATCGTGTACGCGGCAATCACACAGACACTGGAAAAACAGCGAAAGGCCGAAGAGTATAAAAGAATGCTGTTCATATCCGACCTTGAAAGGGAGGTCGATGAAAACATAGTTGTCTGCAGGGTTGCCATATCGGACAGCGAAAATAAGGGCGACTCCGTAATACTGAAAAACCGCATAATAACAAATTTTGTGAATCTGGCCGAGGCTGATTTCAAGTTCGGCAGCGACGCTTCCGACAGGTGGACGGACATTAAAAACAGGCTGAAGCTTAACGGCTTTTTGGTGACGGAAAAGATGGAGACCGAAGTGCCGGGAAAGAACGTCGCGGATGTTTATGATATTTTTGTGAATATCAAATGGCTCCTCAATAAAGCGAAGAAAAACGGGAATAATTTTAATTTTTAAGGGCTAATCAACCTTCAAAATGGCCAGGAAGGCCTCCTGCGGAATCTCGACGGAACCAATTGCCTTCATCCTCTTTTTGCCCTCTTTCTGCTTTTCAAGGAGCTTTCTTTTCCTTGTTATGTCGCCGCCGTAGCACTTGGCAAGGACGTTCTTTCTCATGGCCGGTATGGTTTCCCTGGAAATTATATTGGCCCCTATGGCACCCTGTATGGGAACCTGGAACATCTGCCGCGGTATTACTTCCTTTAACCTCTCGACTAAATCCTTTGACTTCTGGTAGGCGAATGTTTCATGGGTTATAAAAGAGAGCGAGTCCACCTTTTCAAAATTGACGAGTATGTCCACCTTTTTAAGGTCCGACGCCCTGTAATCCATTAACTCGTAATCCATAGAGGCGTAGCCCTTGGACATGGATTTCAGCTTGTCGTAGAAATCCCAGATTATTTCGGCAAGGGGTATCTCATATACGAGAAGCGCCCGGACAGATGATATGTATTCGGTGTTGATGTATGTCCCGCGGCGCTGCTGGCACAGCTGCATCAGCGGGCCCAGGTACTCCGCCGGGGTTATGATGTTGAGTTTTACATAAGGCTCCTCGATGCGCTGTACGTATGCAAAGTCCGGAAAGGACGAGGGGCTGTCGCATACAAGGGTTTCGTTCTTTGTGTTGATTATTTTATACTCGACATTCGGCGCGGTGGCGATTAGGTTCAGGTTATACTCGCGCTCGAGCCTTTCCTGTATTATCTCCATGTGCAGAAGGCCCAAAAATCCGCAGCGGTAGCCGAAGCCCAGCGCCTCGGATGACTCGGGTTCGTAAAAAAGCGACGAGTCGTTGAGTTTCAATTTCCCGAGCGCGTCCTTTAACTCCGAATACTGCTCCGATACCACGGGGAACAATCCGCAGAAAACCATGGGCTTTATGTCCTTATAACCCGGCAGAGCGGTGTCGCAGGGATTCGCGGTTTCGGTGACGGTGTCGCCTATGCGGATGTCGCTTAAGGCATTTATGCCGGCCGTGAGAAACCCGACCTGGCCGGCGAATAATTCATCGACCGGGACCATGCCCGGCCTGAATACCCCGACGCTGTCGACTTCCCAGTTGTTTCCCGAGGCCATCATGCGCACTTTCATTCCCTTTTTTATGTGGCCGTCCATGAGCCTGACAAATATTATGACACCCTTGTAAAAATCAAACTGCGCGTCCATGATCAGGGCTTTTAACGGTCCGTTAACATCGCCTTTAGGCGGCGGGATGTTTTTGACTATCGACGCAAGTATTTCCTCAATCCCGATGCCGGCCTTTGCGCTGGCAAGCACGGCCTCCTCCGCCGGTATGGCAAGCAGTTCCTCAAGCTCGGATTTTACCTTCGGTATGTCCGCGTTCGGGAGATCTATTTTGTTTATGACGGGCACCAGTTTTAAGTTAAGGGTGTTTGCAATATGGGCGTTGGCCATTGTCTGCGCCTCGATGCCCTGCGAGGCGTCTATCACAAGCAGGGCCCCTTCCGATGCGATAAGCGACCTGGAAACCTCGTAGGTAAAATCCACATGGCCCGGGGTATCTATGAGATTTAGCATATATTCCCGGCCGTCAAGCGTGTACTTCAGCTGTACCGCTTTTGCCTTTATGGTAATGCCGCGTTCCCGCTCAAGGTCCATTGAATCCAGCACCTGTTCCTTCATTTTTCGCTTGTCAATGGTGTGCGTGAATTCAAGAAGGCGGTCGGCCAGCGTGGATTTGCCGTGGTCTATGTGCGCTATTATTGAAAAATTTCTTATGTATTTAAGGTATTCATTGTCCAATTATTTAACCTCAATGTATTTAAAATCAAAGTACCTGTGCTGGGTGGATGTGCCGTTATACTGGAGCAGATAGGCGATCATCTGCATGAAATCCCTGTTGTAGTTGGACTCCATGACCTTGACCTGAAAGGTTATAGTTTTGACCTCGCCGGGCGCCAGATAAAATTTATGCACAATATCGCCGAACATCTCAAGGTTTGAAACCTTGAGCATCTTCAGGTAAAAATCCATGGTGACGGCTCCGGTGTTTTTTACAGATATGTCTATTGTAAAAACCTCGCCCGGCTTTACGGAGTCGGGCAGTTCCCATTTCGATTCGAAGGGGAAGTACCCTTCTGTCTTGCGCAGGTACGTGAAGGTGGCCGCTCCGGCTACACCCCACTCAAGCGAGGTGTAGGGGCCCTTTGAACCCTTAAAGGCGCGCGTCAAATCGTGCCAGAAAAGCCCCAGATGGGGGTTTACCGGGTATAGTTCATCCACAAGCATCTTCTGCCTGATGAAATGCTCTTCCGGCCCCGACGGCCTGTATGTGCGGCCGAGAAGGTTCCAGTCAACGCACTGACCGGCACAGAGGTTTGTCTGGCCGCGGCTCAAGTATTCGCGCCATGATTCCAGCATGTCGGGATAGGTTTTTTTATCTATCGAGTAAAACATGCCGGAGTTGATGTCGACGCCGGCGTCGATGAACATCAGCGGGTCCTGGCCGTGCTCCTTGCCCTGCCTCCATGTGAGTGAAAATATCCATAAGGGTTTTGTGATGCCTGCCCTTTTTTTGATGTCAGCCACCACGGTTGCAATTTCATGCGCCCTCCACCAGTCCCACAACTCTATAAAGTTTTTGTCCTTTTCAACATCAAGTTTTTTTCCGAGCCAGAGCATCCTGTTATCTTCCGTCATGGAGGCCCAGTCGGCCGGAACGCCGGTGACCGGCATGTCGTGTATGAAATTCGAGGCGTATTCGAGGCCGCCGAAATCAGTCCTCATATAATCCATGCCCAGGTAATCGACCGAGGGGTTATCCTGGAATTTTTTTAAAAGGTCTATCAGGTCCTGGCGCCTTTTCATGTCAAGGATGGAGACGTATATCATGGGCTTTAACCCGCCGGTGGATCTGTCATAAGCCGTGGACTGCTTGTACGGCGAGAGGTCCTTTCTGTTGCCAAGCACCACAAAACTGGTTATCCATGCGCCGTATTTGATGCCATATTCGTGGCATGCGGCGCCCAGTTCGGTTATCTGTCCCAGGGATATTTTATCCCACGGGAAATCATCGGGTTTAAAGGAGTTCCATATCTGGGACTGCCCCACACAGTGCCACAACGCCGAGGCACCCATGAATTTCGCCCACAGGACGTAATTTTCCCAGATCTTTACGGATTTGCCGTCGACCCCGGGAACTCGTGTGATTATGGAGTCGCCCGGCTCGATATCCATGGCGCAGAACCCCTGCGGCATGGGAAGCGGGACCCGCCTGATAACGGAAAAATCCACCGTGCCGGCAAATTTTTTAGCGCCGCTCTGGAAATATATAACGGCTTTGTAATCGCCCAGGCGCGGGTTCCATGGAATGGGCCAAAGCCCGGACCAGACTTTTTTCGCCGGGTCATAGGAAAATGTAATTGAATCGGTCTCGCCGACGGTTGTGACCTGCTGGTTGTTATGGAATATTTTGGCGGTGACCACCGCAGCGGCGCGCGCTTTGTCGGAAGCGTTGTTTAAATCAAGAACCGGGCCCGTGTAATCGCAGTAAAGGTCGACCAGTTCATAACGCAGGTAGGATGCCTTGCCGGACCGAATTTTTATCCCTTCCGCAGACGCCGCGCATGTTAAAATCGATAATATGGCAATAAAAAACAATATTTTCTTCATAAGTATTTACAAACTCCTTGGCGCAAATGTATATAATAATGACTAAAGATACAAAATATGATTATATAGGGAAAAAAGGGGCTGTCAAGCCAAAAACATACATTATATGAACAAATCCGTATTTTCCCCACTTTTTTCTTGCGGGCGAGGGCGAAAATATTGATAAAACATTATTTTTATGGCCGTGGCCAAGTCGTATTTCAAAGAAAACCAAGAAAAACGCAATAGAGCTGATTCAAAATCAACTGTATGGCCGCTTAATGCGCTATTATAAAACTCCACGCAAATTCCAACGAGTGAGGCTTGTAAAACCGTTTGATATAAGCGCAAAAACGGAAGAACAAATGCTTGACAGTATACAATTTAAATTGTATAGTTATTAAGGAGGTTATATGGGCCAATTCACACACATTGAAACAGTAGAAGTTTTAGAGGCAATAGAAAAGATACAGGAAGAAGGGCTTAGAAAGAAAATTAAGATATATCAGGGTTTACTTGATGAAAGAGGCTTTAATTTGCCGTCGCAATATATGGACAAAATAGAAGGTTACAAAAATTTATTTGAATTGAGGCCTCATTTTCATAATATAGAATTTAGAATGATTTTTTATTGGAAAGGAAAAGAAGCCAGATTCATACACGCTTTTTATGAGAGAGGAAACAAAAAGACAAATCAAAGGGAATACAAAACAGCGGACAACATAAAAAAAGCAACTGAAAGGAGTTAACGACATGAAACTGACAAAAAAACAAATTACTTTTGCAAAGAAAGAGGATGTAAAAAAGGTTTTTGATAAAATTCACGTAACACCCGAGGAATTTCAAGAAGAATTGGCTCTGAGCGATTTTTTATATAGCTTAGAAAAAGAGCTTGATAAAAGGCATATGACAAAATATGCCCTTGCAAAAAAATCTGGCCTAAAACCGCAGGTAGTGGCGAGAGTTTTTAATAACGAAAATGCGGAAATAAGTACTTTATCGAAAATGGCGCACGGAGCCGGTGGAAAATTAGAATTAAACTTCGTATTTGGTAAAAATTGATTTTACAACTGGCTTGAAGAGGTTAGAAAAATGGCAAAACAAATCACGAAACATCCAACATCAACAAGTTATGACAAAAGGGTTAAAAAAATATATGCCGACCCTGTCCGCAGAGCAAGAATAAAAGCTAATTTACACAATTTGGAAAGATTAGAGATGAAAAACGAGTGATAGGAAAAATCGATGGCACAGAAATTTTCACTTATAATCCTCAAAAAGAGCACGCAAAATTATTAAAGGCATATTAAAAATGAATGATTTTTAACAATTTAAACTGTCAATGGAGTAACAAAAAATGGTAATTAACGAAATTTTTTACGACCTTGAAGGCGAGGGAAAATACCAGGGGTATCCCACCCTTTTTATCCGTTTTACGGGATGCAACCTGAGGTGCTCGTGGTGCGACACAAAAAAGGCCTACCATAAGGGTAAAAACCGCTCCCTGGCTGAAATCATGAAAATTGTCAAAGCATCACCCTATAAAAACATCAATATCACCGGAGGGGAACCGCTCTCATCCGGAAAAGATGTTTTGACATTGATCGCCTCTATTAGAACAGCCAGGCCTGATATCATAATATCGGTGGAAACGAACGGAAGCCTGCCGGTTGCCGGGATAAAGGCTGACAACATTTCAATGGACCTGAAACTGCCTTCATCCGGGGAACAGGAAAAAATGTACCTTCCGAATTTATCCGTGTTAAGGGCAAAGGACCAGTTGAAGCTTGTGATTGGTTCGGCAGGGGATATGCTCTATGCGGAAAAGGCCCTGAAAGAAAATCCCGTAAGGTGCGTTGTTTTTGCCCAGCCTGTATTTAAGAGGATGACGCTTTCAGGGATAAAGAATTTTGTCCTCAAACATAATACCGGATGGAAAGTAAGCGTCCAATTGCACAAACTGTACTGAAAAAAAAATACGGGTGGAACATTGAAAAAATTGTTTTTGATTTTAACGGCTCTGTCTGCCGCTTTTCAGCTAAACGCATATTTTGACTGGGATTCATATAAAACCGCGGATTTTACCATATTTTACCAGCAGGCTTACGAGGGGCGGGCGCTCAGGATGCTCTCCGACCTTGAGTATTACAAACACATACCCGAGGAAATTGTGGGCAATAAAATAGGCAATGTCCCCATAATGCTTGAGGACTGGGGGCAGTATGACAACGGCCTGACTGACCCTGTTTTTTACAAAATCAACGTCCTCAATTATGAATCCACGGATGCGGACTGGCTCGCGCTTGTCTCCATACACGAATATACCCATATGCTCCATTTGACCGAAACAGGCGGCATTCCTTCGGCATTTGTGTTTTTATTCGGCAACGCATTTTCCTCACAGCTGACCGCGCCGGATTTTACCATGGAGGCAATTGCGGTTTACAATGAATCAAAACTTTCAAAATATATGGGCCGCCTCTCCGACGGCGGTTTTGACCGTTACATGATGATGCGGGGCTCCGAAAACAGCCTTCCAAAACTTCTTGACGCCGTTTATACCCCTTTCGGGATGCCGGGAGGCGACGCGGTATATATTTACGGAAGTGAATTCATAAATTATCTTTCACAAAAATACGGGCAGGATACTTTAAAAAAGTTCTATGCCTCATACAGTTCTTCCGCGCTCTCGTGGCTCTCCCCGGCGTTTCCATGGGCGGGTATGGACAGGACATTCACGGAAATATACGGACACTCCACGGAGGAACTCTGGAACGGCTGGCTCAAAAACGTCAGTGAAACATCAAAGGCTTACGCGCAGGAGGGCAAAAGGCTCACGTTCCACGGCTGGCAGTCAAGCTGGCCATATTTTTACAAAGGAAAAGTTTATTACGTGAAAAGCGAGGGGTACAAAACAGGGGCCTTTATGGAATATTATACAAATGACATTATTGAATATGACCCGAAAACGGCGCAATCGCGCTCTGTTGCATCGACAACCTCGCAGTTTATGGCGCCGCCGCAATTTTCCGGCAATAAAATATATTATACTGTGGCGGATATAAAATCCGGGTACGCCAACGAAAGCAACATGAACGGCGGCATTTATTCAGTCGTTTACGAAAAGGATATGGTTACCGGCGCCGAACGCGAGCTTTTTTCCGACGCGGTTAGGGGTTTCTGCGTGGAGGATGACGGGGACATACTGTATTCCGTCGACGATACTTATAGCGTCGGGTCGCGGCTGATGAGGTATAATCCGGAAAGCGGTGATAAAAAACTTGTTTTTGAGACGCCATACCTGATTTTTAACCTGGCCTGCGGGGGCGGTATAACTGCTGCCGAGGCGAAAACAGAGGGGAACAATTCCTCCATATATATACTCGACATAAATGAAAAAAAACTCATTCCGGTTTCGGATACACCCTATTATGAAATGCAACCTGAAAATTATGACGGGAAAATATTTTACCAGGCTAATTACGGCAAAAAATACCTTTCATACTGTTATGACGTCAGGGAGAAAAAATACTACAGCCTTGTAAGCAACGGCTATTCATCCACGCCGGCCTATGACGCCGGGAACGGCAATATGTATTTTGTGGGTTTAAACACTGACGGGTACGATATATATTCAGAGAAGGCGGATTTTAAGGAAATAAAGCTTCCACAGGAAAACAATGATTATATCCTGCCGCCCCTGCTTGACAGTTCAAAATACACGCATGGTTCATACATGGACAATCTTGCCTCTGTTTTTCCCAGGGTGAGAGTGCCGCTATTTTATCTTGATTCCTATAACAATCCGTGCGCCGGGCTGGAAATCATGGGAGAAGACGTGATGGGAGATTTGAGCTATGACGCGGCCGCAGTCTATGATTTCGGGCTCCACAGGACAAACTGGAGCCTTGAAACATTATCCCTTTTGTTTTCCCCGGCGGAGTTTGAGATAAACACGGGAAGCGCAAATAACGGCGAATTTGCGCCCCTGCTGGCTGTTCCTTTTTACAACTCAATGCTGCCGGGGCTCTCGCTGATTTACGGCGAACTTGAATATGACATTTATGATATTTCCGCAAATCATGGCACCCGGGCGAGGATAATCCCGGCTGCGGGCGCGTCGTTTACATGGCCGCTGACGCTTTTCAACTTAAGCGCGGGGAAGATACTCGAGCCGGGCGGCGGAAATTTTGACGCAAGGGGGATAATGTTAAACGCGGGCTTTACGCAATACTGCGGAGAAATCAGGTTCAATATAAATTCCGGCTATGTATATGACCCGGATTTTGACGGCAATATACTGCAGGGAATCAGGGGCTACGCCAATGCCCTGCCCGGGAACAGCGGCACAACCCTGTCGCTGGATCTGACAGGGCCGCTAATAAAGGTGAGGAACGGGTTATGGAACCCGGTCAATGTATATATTGAGGACATCTGCGGAGGGTTATTCACAGACTCACAGTTCTCAGGTGGCAAAACACAGCTCTCATACGGCATTGAGATTTCAGCGGAGACGAAATTTCTTTTTGCCTTAAGCGGACCGGTGATACTGAGATTTTCATATAATAAAGAGGATGAATTCAAAACAACGCTCACATTCGGGAACCTGTACCTGCCGTTTTAGAGACGGGATTTTCTTTGCTGGAAAAGCGCCGGAAAATGTAATATAATCAGTCAAAGAGAAGCACACATAAAGGCGGTATTGATGAAAAAAGTTTTTTTGTTTTTAATATTTTTGGGGTTAAGCGCCTGCGCTTATGCATCCACGGCCTCAACGTCGTGGCTGCTCACGGATGTTTACCCGGAGGCCGCGGCGGAGGGTTCTTCAGCCGGTTATTCATCATTCGGCGTCGG
Source organism: candidate division FCPU426 bacterium (assembly GCA_003159495.1). Classification (GTDB taxonomy): domain Bacteria; phylum Oederibacteriota; class PGYV01; order PGYV01; family Palsa-1178; genus Bog-1181. Next base: position 32,426 of record PLPI01000145.1, read on the forward strand.
ATACGCGTCCCTGAATCCCGCGGCCATGGCGGGCGTGGAAAATTTTTCATTTGAGGCCATGCAGGCCCTTTATCCGGCCGGCATATCCGTTGAAAAAATAACAGCCGGGAAATATTTTGACTTTGGCATCATAGGTGTGGATTTGGGTTATTATAATTTCGGGCAGGTTTTTAACCTGGGGGTGGATTCGTCGCTCGCGCCAGTCGTGACCGGCGGGGTTACCTCGCCTTATGCCTTTCTCGGATCGCTCATATACGCGAAAAAAACAGATTATTTCTCGCTGGGATTTTCCCTGAAAATGGCCTGTGAAAACCTTGACGGAAACACGGCAATAAGCGGCCTTGCCGACGCGGGAATTATCGCCAATGACATCTTAACGGACGGGCTTGACTTCGGGGCCGGCATCACAAATATATCCACTAATCAGGACGGATTTTCCGCGCCGCTCGACGCCGGGGCGGGATTAGCATACATCATCAGGGGAAAAACGGCTGAAATCCTGAAAATATCCCTTTCCGGGGATTACATACCTGCATTTGACGAATTAAAGGGTTCGGCCGGGTTTGATTTTCCGGTCACCGGGGATTTTATATTAAGGGGCGGAATCACTGCGCCGTGGAACGGGCCGGTGAAATTTTCGGCCGGATTGTCCATAAAGGCAATGGGGTTATCGTTTAATTACGCATATCTTCCGGACAGCCTGCTCGGGGATGTCCACAAAGTCTCCATAGGCGCGGCATTCGGCAGGCCTGTTGTGAAACCGGCGGTTCTGCCGGCGGAGAAAACGGCGGATATTTTCGGCGGCTATATGAAGTCCGGGGATTTTTATTACGACAGCAACGATTTCAGGCAGGCTGTTAAATATTACGAATATGTGAATTTATTGTACTGGAAGGAACTTGAATCCCTTACTGATGTGGAAAAATCAAACTTTTACCAGAAACTCGGGATATGCTATTATAATATGAGGGACAACGGGCGCGCATTGCAGTATTTTGAAAGGGCGTTTTATTACGACAAGGAAAATGAGATATTAAAACACTGGATAAGGCTGTTGAAAAATGAAAAAAACTAAATATTGCGCCATGAAAATAACCACACTTATGCTTGCTGTGATGTTATGCGCGGGGCTGGCTTTCGCGGATACCCCGTCAGTCACGCCCACAGTGACGGAAACTGTCACTGAAACCGTGACCGGGACAATTACAGAGACCATATCTGAAACCATAACTTTTACGCAGACACAGCAGGAAAGCGGAACATTTACGCCGACACAGACACAGCAGGAGAGTGAAACATTCACCCCGACGCAGACGCAGCAGGAGAGCGAAACGTTCACGCCGACACAGACGCAGCAGAACAGTAAAACATTTACACCCACCCTCACTTTTTCGCCGACGATAACGATAACATTAACAATGCCCCCGACAGTTACCGTGACCCTGACGCTAATTCCGACGGCAACGGTGATTGAATCATATTATGACAGCCTGGCGCTCACTATTTATCCAAACCCGGTAAAAACCGGCTCTAATATTTACATGCTTTATAGTTATCAGGGGCAGTGCTCGCTGTCTCTGGGTATTTATTCCCTGGACGGCACGCGTGCCATGAATGAAAATTATGCAGTTTCCGGCAGGGGAAGGATAACGGCCTCCACCGCCTCCCTGGCGCCGGGGGTTTATTATTATATTGTTGAATCAGTCCAGTCCGGGATAACGGACAGCACAAAGGTAAAAAAACTGGTGGTTTCAAGGTAAAAAAATCTGCCGGACAATTATCCGGTTCCGAAACCTTCAGGAGGCGATAATGAAAGTTGAAGTCAAGGCAATTGAATCTCCCGGGATACCCGATCTGTGGGATTATATTCCGGATAATAAACCCGGCGATATCGCAATGGATTTCAAATTCCGCCTTGAAATGTTTATAGGCCCGGTCGGAAGTGAGAGTTCGGATCTATTTACGGCCACTGTATGCAGCGCTTCAATGGCAGAGGGGTTTGTTCCAAAGAAAGATTTTTTGATAGAACATTACAGGGCGAAAAATGGCCATTATCTTGTCATGAAACAATATAATTACGACACATTAAGGTCATTTCTCGATGATTATACCGGCAAATGCGGCGGATGGTGGCGGGGTATTGTTTTATGGAAAATCGGGAGAATTGCAAAATGGGAACGCAGGGCCAAAAACATGACGGCTGATATATAATAAATCAGGAACTTAATACGGAGCACTCTCCTGATTTAAATCGGGCAGGCGCATGCGTAACTGGAAACAGTGGACATATTTACAAGCGGGTTGGCCTGAAGCACGCTTACTGTGTCAAGGGGCATTGAACCTGCCGGGAGCTGGATGAGATATTCGTCGCCGAGTACGGGCGGCGTGCCTGCTGTTACAATATACTGGTTATTTAAAATAACTGTTCCGCCAATGCTGTTTATCAGCGCTGATTCGTCAGACGCGCTTACCCCGCTGTTAAAATATATTAAAACTTCTTCCGGATGGAACAGGTATGTGGAATTCATATTAGTTTCCGCGTTCTCGGCTCCGGCCGTCACACTTATGGATACCAGGGTATAAACAGAATATCCGGGTATGGTTATCTGCACCGAATATGTACCTGGCGCAAGGCCGCTTACCTTATAAAAACCGTTTGAGTCGGTGGTTGTGTTTGCCACAACAGCGGCTCCGTTTAATATTTTGACAGGCGCGCTTGCAATAGGGCATGAGGCATGCGGCGTCATATCAGGGGTTGGCGTAGCCGTCGCGGTCGGAATTATTATAATAGTGGGTGTGCCTGTTATTGTCCCGTAAGGAACGGGAGTTCCGAAAATCTCAGTGCCGCAGGAGCATTTAAAGGGACACATGCTTACAAAACCGCTTATTGAGCCGGTGTGAGAACATACAACGGTTTCTGTCGGAAATACCGGCATTGTCGGGTTCCTGTGAGGGGAACATCCGGAAAGCATCCAGAGAGTGAATATTGTTGCTGAAACCGCGGCTGATATTTTTTTCATGCTCACCTCTTATCTTATTTTATAATAAGACAAAAAAGAATGAAAAAAGTTCCATATTTGTTTCCGGATAAAAAAAGCATATGGATTTGCGGAAAATATATGTTAAAATAAAGAAAAAAGAGGAAATGCTGTATATTTGAACTTGAAGGGTACAACCTGAAACGGATATAGAATCATGAATCAGGACCAGACCCCGGAGCATTTTTCACAGCTTCATTCTTTTTGATCTGGACAGGTCCTTTATCAATGTAATTAAAGCGTCGCTCAACAGGCCGAAACTTAATCCAATGAAAAGGCCAAAGCCAAACCCTATAAGGGTGTTTATCCACGTATGGCCCAACATGAACCCGAGAAAAACCCCGATGGTGCTGCCCAGTATAATGAAGGCGCCATAAAAAAGTCCCGTGGCCGGACTCCTTTCTATTGCACGCATCATTATTTTCTTCATTACGATGTCAGAGTATTTTATGTCCCTGTATTCATCGACTCCAAACCACTCGAATTCCTTCGCAAAATCACTGAAATTTTCCTTCAGTTCGGCCACGTCAAATTTCTCCATCGTCAGCTTCAGGGACTCCTCCTCTGTGCGCCCGGCATCCATGAGTTCCATGAGGCCGTCTTTCAGGTAGGTTCTTATTTCCTCGGCAAAATCCCGGTCAAACGATTTATGGGCGTCTTTTTTTGCACGGCCCGCGACACGCTCCACCATCCTGTTGATTTTTTCCATTGTTTCCGCGCTTAAAGTCCTATCCATTTTCTGTTACCTCCCTGAGGAATATGTCGACTATTGTCTTTAAATGTTCCCATTCTTTTTTTCTTTCGCGCAAATGTTTCTTTCCGGCGGCCAGCAGTTTGTAATAACGGCGGCGTCCGCCCGTGTTTTCATCGCCCCAATATGAGGATATCAGGCCGTTTTGCTCAAGACGCTTGAACGCAAGGTAAAGAGTGCCTTCTTTCATTTCAAAAGTGTTTTCCGTATCGATTTTTACCCGCTTGGCGAGTTCATAACCATATAAGTCCTCCCTGAAAAGCATGGATAATATTATTATATCTATATATCCTTTTAACATTTCCTTTTCTATATCCACGGCGCTGCCTCCTTTTCGTCTTTACCATGTTACTACATTACATGTATTACTCTATATAACGATGTAAGTCAAGTTAATTTTTATTTATTTTAAAATTTGCGGCAATGGTTGCGTATGTGTTTATGAAAAATCATATAGCCCGCCTGCCGGTTAAAGCGCAACTGATGCGGACAATGTTATAAAAGAAGCAATTGGATTTGCGGAAAATATATGTTAAAAGGTAAATTAGGGGATAAAGACGGGGCCATGCAGGATCATAAAAAGCGGCGGACTTGATAGGAAAGAAAAGTAAATATTCCATATTTGAACGTGAGTGGTGAATCCTGAAACGTATATAGAATTATGAATCAGGGACTGACCCTGAAGAAAAGAAGAGGAGCATATGGTATCACCCGAAAAAACAGAGGCGCTTGAAGCAAAGTTCAAGGCGTTAAATATTCTTCCAACCGATATAATCGAGAAGTTCATGACCTCGGGCAAAAAGGGAGGGCAAAAGGCCAATAAGAGCTCAAATTCCGTTTACTTAAAACACCTTCCCACCGGGATCGAGGTAAAGTGCAATGAAACCCGGGAAAGGGAACTGAACAGGTTCCTGGCACGCAGGACGCTGGCATATAAGATAGAGGAAAAATTAACAGGAACATCCGACAGGATAAGGGAATTTGAAAAGATACGCAAGCGAAAGGCAAAGCACGGAAGAAAATCCAACCAGAATTGGGCCCTGCTTTGAAGAGTCCTAATAAAAGAGGATATAAGTCTTTGACAGCCTGATTTTATGGGGAAAATGCTTGCAGACTCGAAAGGAATATTAATATGGTTAAAAACAAAGTAATAAAGATCGTGGAATATCTTTCAAGCAGGCTCGAGGCCAACGGCGTCGATGTTTCCGATATAATACTTTTTGGATCCCAGGCAAGAGGCGACGCCAGGCGGGGCAGTGATATTGACCTTATAATCATATCGAATTCTTTCAGGGGCAAAAACATTTTTGAAAGAGCCGAAATGGTGGGCCCCGCAGAGATGGAAACAATAAAGAAATATAATGTGCCTTTTGACATAATTATGAAAACCAGGGAAGAGTATAAATCGGGCAAATCGCTCATAGCCGGATATGCAATGGAAGAAGGCATATCCATAGGAGCACGAAAAAATCCGTGTGGTATTTTTGTCTGATTTTGTTGCGTATCAGATAAAGTTTTAAATTCGATTTTGAATAGAAACATGAATCAGAAGATAAAGGGCAAACCTTGATTTGAGCTTTGACCCGATTTGAAGTTATAGATAATAACCTGAAACGGATGTAAAATCATGAATCAGGACACCTTTTTGTTGTTCCTTTTTGTTAAATTTATATTTTTAGTTTAATTGCAATCCCTAAAGTATCATTTGTATCATTTGTATTATTTGCAAATTTTTCAGGATTTAAATAAGGATAAAACATTAGATCATATTTTTTCGCTCTTAGTTGGCCTGCAGTATTCACGCCGTCCCAATATTGTAAGAAACCTGTACCAGATATTATTGTTCCTACCAAAGCTACTGTATATTCAACAACACTTACTCCCAGAGAAGCATTTGAATCATTTGGTTTAACTAAGTAAGCTATGCCGGCATCAATAAGAACGGCGGCAATTGGCCCGGCATAAATTAATTCTGTTGCCTGGTTCATTTTATATTCAGTATCTATAATTTCACGTTCAATAGCGGCAAATTTCGCTATTTTGACTTCGGAAGTAGTTGGAGCAACATTTTTCGGCAGAAGTATTTCATCAGTTGTTCCATTATCATTTGAGATTTCACTTATTGAATTTTTACTAATTACTTTATTATCTTCACGCGCATCAAGGGTTACTAAAATTGTACCGGTATCAATGATAGTTCCATTATATACTTTGCCGTCGATAGTTTTAATAGTATCAAAACCTAACGAGGAACAAAACATTGATAGGATAATGGCAATCGTAATAAATAATTGTTTCATGAATTCTCCTTTTATCATTTTATCGTCTTATAAGCCCCTATATTTATTATCCGTCAAACAGATAAAAAAGCAAGTATTGTGTAAACTTTATTTAAAAATTTAAAAAAGAAGGGGGCCTTTACTTTATGACTTTTCCTTCCAACCTAACGCATATTTTTATATTTTCGCCGGTATTGAACAGGCATATCAGATAAGTTTATCAGTATTCAAGGTAATATATTCGACGATGTTATCCATGGCGTGATCAATTGCGTCCAGATGGGCCAATATATAGGCGGCTTTTTGATCGTCATAATATGGCAACTTTTCTTGAAGGTCGCATTTAAGTTTGCATATCAATTGGTTCGAATATGCATCGTAGAATTCTACGGTAAATATAACTTTGGCAAAAGTTCCGCTGCTTTCAATGCTATCAATCATCGACAAAGTGTTTAAAGGTATAAATGAAACATCTGCAATTCCAAATTCCTCTATATACACAAAAATATTCAGGTTCGCTTTTTTTGCACCGCCGTAATCGAAAACATCGGTAAATATTTTTGCACTCTTAAGTTTCATAAGAAATGAATTGCGTACACCCTGTTTTTCAGCCAAAGTCGGTTTGTATACGCTATATAAAGGACCAGAAACCTTTATTGCCGCAGTCCTGTAATATTTGAAAGGCAGGGTAACCGGAATCTCAGCAATTATAAATTTCGGAAAGGTCTGGCATCCGGCAATGAAAAAAATAATCACTAATAAAAATAAAACAGCTCCATTACTCTTAATTATCCTTGTTTTAGGTAGTTTCATCGGTTCACCCCGTTAAAATTCAGTTTTATAAAATTTATTATACCGTCAATGGCGTTGCCGAGCGCGGCGTCCTCCGCTTTTGATGCAAAACCGGAATAAGCAAGCGAAGAATTGCCTTCCACGTCAATCTGCGCCACATATTGTCTTAAATGGGCGTCATAAAAACGGACGGATAATTTTATTGTCCCTTTTGTTTCATTAATCAAATTCAGTCCATCGTATCCAAAATCATCGCATGCCAATAAACCACGTGAAGCCTTTACGCCATTATCGCGAATAAATATGAACAGGGATGCATTGCTGTATTTGCTGTATGCCGATATTTTCGAGAACAAAAGTTCCATATCCAGCAATGAAATAAAGGTGTCCCTTATGACATTTAGTTGGGCGGGATCGGATCGGGGATCATCTGTGACTTCCGACGGCCCGAACACCCCAACTGCAACCGTCTTATACCTGTTAAATGGCACAGTTACGGGTTGTGAGATTTTTATTGTTGAAGAAGCGCAGGAAGAGGAAATAAGCAAGCCGGTCAAAAGAAAAATAAATAATTTTAAATTTCCCGGTATGTTCCTCATTTTAGTTGACCATCCTTATTTTTTTACCCTGAATTATTTTACAATATCTGATGCTGTCCTTCAAGTTTAATCCTTCCGCGATACCATGCAAAATCCGGAGCATGACGATCACCTAATCCGGTGCATGGCGACCATCAATTCCGTTCCATGACGACCAGCCAATCCGGTCATGACGACCGCTTTTTCCATATTGGAAAGGAGAAAAGGTGTCAGAGCCGGAATCATGTATCTATAAAAACTTGACAATATCAATAAAACCGATAGAATACAAAACAAGGGAATTAAATAATTAGTAGAGGGCTAATTATGGGGCGGCCATTACGTATTTTTTTACCCGGGTATTCATATCATGTGATAGCCCGTGGTAATGAACGCAAAAATATTTTTAAGGATGATATAGACAGGAAAAAGTTTTTTAAGATAATCGGAGAAGCCGCAAAAGAATACCAATTTTTTGTTTTGTCCTACGTATTGATGAGCAACCACTATCATTTTCTGATTGAAATAAAATTACCCAATATATCCCGTGCCATGCAATTCATTAATTCGAGTTATTCAATATACTTCAACCGAAAATATAAGAGAAGCGGACACCTGTTTCAGGGGAGGTTTGAAGCAATATTGGTCGAGCATGGACAGGATTTGCTTTATGTATCGGCATATATACACTTGAATCCCGGGCGGGCAGGTATGGTAGAACAGGTTATAGATTACCCCTGGAGCAGTTACAGGCAGTTTACCGGAGGAGCTGATGGAGGAATAGCCGTACCGGAAATAATACTGAAAATACTCTCGGAAAACAGGGTTGAAGCAGTAAAAAAATATGAAGAATATGTTAAAGCAACTGCGATAGAAAGCCCTGATAATGTAAGGAAACGAGTGTATGGCGAGTATATAATGGGAAGCGAGAGTTTTGTGCGAGATATAAAATTGCTGCTTAAGGGTAAAAATCTATCACAAGGCATAACCGGACGAAAAAAATTGAGGAAAATATATAATGAAGATCAGATAACCGAAGCTGTAAAAAAACATTACGATGCAGTAGATGAACTGTTATATAATAGGAGCAGGTGGGAAAATGGAAAGAACGTCTTAATGTTCCTGCTAAAAAGAGATGGAGGCATGACATATGCCGCCATAGCAAAAAAGCTGGGAGACCGGGATTCGAGCGGCATAAGTAAGGCATGTAAGAAAGTTCTTGAACAAAATAGGAAAGAAGGGGAAATAAAAAAATGCATAAAAGACATAGAAAGAGAATACATTGAAAAATAGATTCATGATTCCGGCTCTGACACCTTTGCTTCCCCGCAATCCAGACTAAAGCGGGTATAGGCACGGTAGATAATAAATACGTGCTTACGAACGGATGGAACCTGACAGATTATAACGATAAAAGGGACTCCAAAGCCACAGATTGGTTGACGTCGCTTGCCGGATTAGTGGCACAAACCAAAGGAGTTAACCTGGAACTAAGTGCGGAAGAGCTTACAGGGAAAAAGGATGAAACACAGGAGGTCACTGTGCCCGGGCTGTATGCACTGATATATGACGCAAATGGAATGATATCGGGTGTAAAACAAATAATGAAATTTTAGTACCACTGAGTCCGGGATGTCTGCAGATTTATTGGGGGTCAAACTTCGGGGCTAAGTTACACAGCTGCAGGAAACAAACTGTGCCAGACCTTGCAAATTGCTTTCTTGAATACTCACCAAATATACAGAAGGGCGGGAATAATATGAAAAAAGGCAAATGTATTTTTATATCGGGTGAAGTTTTTCAATACGCCGGTGTATCCTGTCATTAAAATTATTCTTCTTTGCCGGGAAAGCCCTTTCTGTCATTATTAATATTGCGTTTGAACATGCCTTTTAGCATCTTTTGCTGTTCCCCGGTAAGTACCATTTTGAATTTAAGCATATTGTGCACCTGGTTGGTCATCATTTCCTTTTGTAAGACTGACATTTCTGCAATTATCTCATCAAGTTTTTTTTCATCGGGAGAATCTTTGTTTATTTCGGATTTCATCTTTTCCATATTTTTGCGCATGAGTTTACGATTTTTTTCTTCAACCGCCGAAGTTTCCTTTTCTATGGCTTTTATTTTATCAAATTGGTCGCCTGTTAAATTGAGTTCATCCGCAAAATATAGTATTGAAGGCGGCTGCATCGGGCCTCCGGGCCCTCCATGTGCCATGGCAGGGGGAGGAAAACCATCCGGATTCGCTCCGTCATTGCCAGCCGGGGGCGTGCCGGCATAAAGGATAAAGGCTAAAGCCGAGAACAATAAAACAAGAAATGTTGTTAAAAGATTTTTTTTCATTTGCTACCCCCTGCAAAAGCGATATCGTACCCGTCAATATAATTTTGTTTGAAATAGTCGTAGTCATATATTGAAGCGTACGTTTTATAAACAAAGTCAAGTTCCTTTTCCTTTGATACAGAACTTCTGCCAAAAAAAACAGCGGCTGATACGGCTATCACAAGCGTCGCGGCAATTGCAAACCCTCCGTTTTTAAAGAGCGATGCGGGCGAAATTCCGGACCTGCGGCGTTTTCTGGACATCAATTCTGAAAGCGGCGGCGGCGTCAGGAGAGTCCCATTAATAAGCGAAGATATTAAGGAAACTTTTTGCAATTTTTTTGCGCACTCGGTACAAGCCTCTAAGTGAGCGGCTATTTCAAAAGAGGATTCAGCGGTGAAATCGCCTTTTGAATAAAAATATAACTCCTCGTCGGTGTAATGCATTTTATACCTCCTTGCATGCTGATGCGGCCATTTTTGTTATGCCGCTGCTTATTCGTGATCTTATGGTACCCAGACTAACATTTAATATTGAAGCCACTTCTTTTTGTGAAAAACCACATATTTCATAAAGCAGTATCGCGGAACGCTGCTCAACCGTTATAGTTTCAAGCATGAAATAGAGCAGTAATGAATCGTCGTTCATGGCTGGTCTTATATCCAGCATAGATTTTTCCGCCCTGCTGGTCTGGGAACGGTGTTTTCTTATATAATCAATTGACTGATTTATAACCATCCTGTAAAGGAACGTTTTTATTGAAGAATCGCCGTTAAATGAAGACAGCTTATTCTCCAGTTTGACAAAAACATCCTGCAGTACGTCTTCTGCATCCATTGTGTTTCCCAGCATGCGCAATGCTACATTATATACGAATTTCGAGTACCTGGAATAGATATCTTTCAAATTTTCGCCCATTCGGCTCCTTGTCCATTAGTTCTTTATACAATTTAGACGCAACAACCGTAAAATAGGTTCCGTGCATTTTTTATGGAACAGTATGCACCCCGGGTTGCGTCTAAAGTAATGAAAGTGAAAATATTTAAATAGAAAGGAGGTGAACCTTATGACAATATCGTCAATTTCTTTCACAACGGTTACAGGGTATGTAACTTCGTCATCCGCTTCGACAAACCAGGTAACCAATCCGGACAGCGACCTGACGGAAAATGATTTTCTGGAGATGTTTATAACAAAACTTGAAAATCAGGATCCGCTGTCTGTGAGCGACGAGGATTTTACATCCGAAATTGCACAGTTTTCTTCTCTGGAACAGGAAACAACGACAAACAGTTCACTGAGTACAATGTCCACTTCAATCTCGAGCCTGGAAACCGAAATGACCGCTTCGGTTACTGAGGACGGCACGTCACAGGCGGTTTAAATGGTGGGCAAAAGTGTGTTAAAAAATTGGGTTTATGGAGGATTTGTCAGATGAATGAATGTAAAAGTAATACTTTAAAAGAGGAAAAAATAAAAGGCATAATGCGCACATACAATTTCGACCGCAAAACGTCCGAAAGGATATATATAATGATAAAGGATACGGACATACTGGAATCAAATTTTCTGGATATCAGCCCGGAAGATAAAGACGATAGGTAATTGAACAAACAGAGTCTAATGCAATTATAACAGCATTATTTTGTAATCAAAATGGTATTACTTTGTTTTTTAAAAAGAAGGAATGGAATGGATTAATGCAGATGCTTGCGGTTTGGGCCCGTCAGAAGTTTTAATAATATCTAATGCGTATATAAAGTTATTTACGATGATCTTAATATCCTTTTTAAACCCTCTTTCGGTCCTGATGAAACCCAAAAAATTCCTTAAATTTGAATATATTTTTTTCAATTTAATATAATACATCACACGGCTTTGTGAATAAAAAAGCCCGGCTTTTTGTATACAATAAAAAAATTAATCGGAGGTAGTTGAAGAAGTGGATGAGGTTCCGGTATTGTTAATAAGCGTATTGAGCATCTGGTCTATCACATTCTCCAGCCTGACAGCTGCGTCATATCCACGCTGGTAAATAGCGGCCTGCGCCTCTTCGTTGTCGGAATTAACCTGTGTCACCTGTTTCTGCATTGTCTGAAGCTGCGTCAGGGAATCCTGATACTGGGTCAGCATGTTTGAAGCTGTCGTGGAATCGGTGGACAATTTGTCCATATTGGACTGGTAAATATCGTCAAATGTAACATTGCCCACAAGATTTAGGGCCTGGGTAAAATTGCCCTTTAAATCCGTCACCTGAAATGACTGGACCACATTTGTGCTCAATTGTGAAGCCGGTTGGTTGCCAAGGACAAATTTTTGTCCCGCGGCCTGGGTTGTGGCGTAGCCGTTTGGAAAAGACGACATTATGGCCATGCCATCCATTTTTATCCAGTCGCCGTTGTTCCAGTTTGTCACAGTTTCCGTACCGTTTGTTGTCAGCGCAACCTGTCCCGAGGAAGTAGGCATTGTATTAAGTTTGTACTCCTGATTAAGCCATGAAGCTGAAGTAAGGTTCACTCCGGCATTGCTTGAATATGGATAATCAACATTCGCGGCAGACCACTGCTCTTCTTTTAAACCCCATTTTGAAAGCAATACAGATGCCTCAGTTGTTGATTTTGTGTCCGTGATGTTAAGCCCCTGGCTGCTGAATATCCAAAGCGACTTTGTGCTGTCGTTGAAAACAGCTGAAACAGTTCCCCCTCCGGCCGTATTGATGGCATCCACAAGCCCCGCCACGGTCGTTGTCGAGTTATAATTAACGGTTATACTGTTATTAATGGTTATAGTATCCGGACTGGCCGCCGTGGCCGTCACGCCGGCCAGAGATAGCGTCTGGTTGCTGCTCAGCCCTATATTTGTAGTGTAAGTGAAGGTTGAAACGAGCTTATTACCCAGATTCCCCAGTATTGAGGCAATATCATTGGATACATAATCTGATCCGGAAAAATTGGATGAGTAGGCAATATTAGACGGCGTAGACTTTGTCGGATCAACTCCAATGTTCATTGCGTCAGTTCCTGTAAAAAAATTCGTTGCCTGCGCCCCGCCTGCCACCAGCTTGCCCGATGTTTCAACCTGATTGACAACCGTAATAAGGCTGTTTGCGGTTTCATCAAGGGCGGTCTGATATGACTGGACAATCGTGTCCCTGGAGTTAAGGATTCCCGCTATTTCTCCGCCGGTTACAGCCGCGGTTGGAATTACAGTTCCGGTCCCGCCGCCGCCTGCCGCAGTTATTCCAAGCAGCGGATAATTAGGATCCTGTGACTGGAGCGTTAATGCCGATGGATCATTGCCTGTTACAGGCACCACGGTTGTAAGCAAATTATAACTGGTTGCTCCGCTTACAAGCGGGTTGCCGTCTATAATAAGTGTAACGGTACCGTCTGTGCTTGTCTGTGTGGTGAAATTTATCAGTTCGGAAAGACTTGTCATTGCCGCAGTGCGCTGATCAAGAAGGTCGTTGGGGCTCTGGCCCGAAGCGTAAACCTGTTTTATTTCTCCGTTTAACGTATATATCTGCTTTATATAATTATTTGCCTTATTAATATCGTCTTTCAGGTCTGTCGTCAAATCCGTCCTCATATTGCTTAAACTTTCTGCTTCTGAATTTAGCGTGCTTGTCATGGCGGTGGCGTCCTGATACAACGTGTTCTGAGCGCTTAAGATTCCGCTGGCCGAGCCGGACGCGGACTGTGTGGCAAGGTTCTGCCAATCCGTAAAAAACTGCGTTATCTGTGTCTGCAGGCCGCTTGTCGTACCGTCTTCTTCCGGAAAAATCGCATCCAGGTTCTGGTACGTCCTGTTAATTATGGATTCACTTCCAACCTTATTTTCCGCTTCCATTATCTGGCTGTCGAGGTAAATATCCCTTATCCTTTCGACCCCGCTTAGCTGTGAGCCCGTCCCTATCTGCCCGCCGGTGATGGAAAAAGGTTGGCTTGAGGTTATATCGGCAAGCTGCCTGGAGTAGCTTGAATCCGACATATTGGCCACGTTGTGCACCGTGGTGTCAATGGCATAAGAATAGACCTGCAAAGCCTTCATCGCGGTATTAAGCCCCATCATTAAATTAAGCATATTATTTCTCCTTTCACTCCATTATATTTTTTCTGACAAAAGATATATCGTGTAATTAACAGAAAACTTTAGCGTATGTGTTTTTTGGAAGTTTTAATCACACTAGAATATTTACCTACCCTATATTGGGTGATTTCCACCCATCTATTTTTTTTACGGCCTTCTTCTGTGTCGTTGTTTGCAACAGGAGAGAGTTCACACGTCTTCCGCATCCATTGTGTTTCTCAGCATGCGCAATGCTGCATTATATGCGAATTCCGGGTACCTGGAATAGATATCTTCCAAATTTTCGCCCATCCGGGCTTCCTTGTCCATGTGTGCTTTATACAATTTAGACGCAACATCCGTAAAATAGGTTCCATGCGTTTTTCATTGAACAGAATACACCCCGGGTTGCGTCTAAAATAATGTAAGTGAAAATATTTTAAAAAGAAAGAAGGTGAACCTTATGACGGTATCGTCAACTTCTTTCACAACGGTTACAGGGTATGTAACTTCGTCATCTAATGTAAAAGAAAAGTTTCAAGCGGGTTCTATTACCCCGCGACACTGATGGCCTGGACCGTAAGGAGGGCCTTAAGTACGGAGGACGGACTGTGGTCAATTCACTTTTGTTCGCAAACAGCTCTTTAATAAGTCTGCCCGTACTTTCAGGCAACGGCGCTGTTTCTTCTTCCAATAATTCTGATAAAACAAATAATTTTAACAATATAATAAACGGGCTATTATCCGATGCGGCTTCCGCTGAAAATCAGACACAATTATCCGGCATTGCTTTCAATCAGCAGATAAAATCGGCGCTATATCAGGCTGCTGCTATGCTCTATATAATCGGAGGAATTTCAAATATTGCTTCACAGGATACGGCATCAATCGCAAAAAATACCGTTGTATCAACTGTCATTCAGAATAATAATTTAACGCCGTCTCAGACACAGGTATTTTTAACAACCCTTAAATCGGCGGCGATGTCTATCGTTTCAGAGCCTTCAATATTTGCGGCATCCAAGAACGGTTCCGTTGATACGCTCTCGTCTTTAATACAGAACGGTAATAATAATGGCGCACCTGTAAATTTATCATATCAAAAAGCTCCGGCGTCAGCGGTAAATCAGAATGTCGGACAGTCTGATAATGCATTAAATAATACATCAAATGATAATTCACAGCTTCCTGCAGCGGTGGTTTTACAGCAGTCGTTGAATCAGGAACAAATCGTTGATAATACGGTTCAGACAGCTGACACGGCTGATAATACTACAGCACCGACAGCCGACGCGGTAAAGGGAATAAACACCCAGTTGAACAAACTTCAGAAGCTGGCTGATACGATTGAAAATACTTTATCAGTGAATGCCGCCGGAGCAAATAATAACACGGCCGTGGACAATACAACTGTAAACAGCGGAACAACAGCGCCGGTCCTGATGATAAAAGAACTTAATGACGATATTGCGGGCGCTTTAAAGTCGCTTTCTTCGGTAAGTTCAGGGGACTCAACGCAGTCAGTTTCAAAAAAACTTTTAAATGTCAAAAACCTTATGGTTGATGCGGCTTCCACACTGAACTCAATAATAGCTTCAGCCGCGGCCCTGCAGATGATTCCGCAGTCCCTGGCCGTGCCCGTGGCTGTTGTGTCATCAAATGATATTTCAATTGCAAACCAGCCCTCAAACGGAAATAACC
>PLPI01000058.1 GCA_003159495.1 candidate division FCPU426 bacterium
CGTTGACGCCGTAAAAAAAGGGTCCACCTACGGGTGCCCGACGCCGCTTGAAACAAATCTTGCCGGAATAATATTCGCCGCAATGCCGGCCGTGGAAAAGCTGCGTTTTGTAAGCTCCGGTACAGAGGCGGTCATGAGCGCTCTAAGGGTGGCAAGGGCGTTCACCAAAAAGCAGGGCGTTGTAAAATTTGACGGATGTTATCACGGCCACAGCGATGCAATGCTGGTGAACGCCGGCTCCGGCCTAACAGAGCTTAAAAAAGCCTCCAGCGCGGGAGTTGCCGAGGCGGTTGTGAAGGATACATATTCCATTCCTTATAATGATGAAACTGCGCTTGAAAAAATTTTAAGGGAAAAGAAGGATGGGATCGCGTGCGTTATAATAGAGCCGGTTGCGGCCAATTCCGGTGTCATATTGCCGGAGCCGGGGTATTTAAAAAAGGTGAGGGAGTTGACTGCCAGATACGGCGTCCTGCTTATATTTGACGAGGTAATAACAGGTTTCAGGCTCGGGGCCAATGGCGCGCAGGGGTTGTACGGGATAAAGCCGGATTTGACGTGCCTGGGAAAGATAATAGGCGGAGGTTTTCCGGCAGCGGCTTTCGGCGGCAGGCGGGATATAATGGGACTGCTCGCCCCTGAAGGGCCGGTTTACCAGGCCGGAACGTTATCGGGAAATCCGGCGGCCATGGCAGCAGGCGCGCAGACGCTTAAAAAGGTTTTAAAAAAGGGGTTTTATGAAAAGCTTGAAAAAATGGGCGCGTTCATAGAATACTCACTGAAAGATATTCCGGGAATAAGGGTGAACAGGGCGGGTTCCATGTTCACAATATTTTTCACCGGTAGTGATGTGAAGGACGCGGCCTCTGCCGGTAAATGCGACAGGGAAAAATTCGCGCGGTGGCATTATGCCATGTTGGAAAAAGGTTTCTACATGCCCCCGTCGCAGTTCGAGGCGTGTTTTGTATCAGCGGCGCATATGGATAAAAACATAAAGGCGTTTGTAAAGGCATGCGGAGAGGCGATATTAAAGCTTTAAAGAGCAGCCCAAATCGGAAATGAATCTATATTCAAATTCCACGGAAGACAATGGATTCCAATGGAAACTTAAATAAAAATAATGAAAAAAATAATCAGTCAAAAAAAAAGCTGTCTCCTGAGTCTTATCGGCTGGTTTTATTAAATATTCATTGATAATTATTTTGTTAAGTGTTACTATGCCTTATATGGTGGTTTGGAACATAATATTTTATTCTAAAAGGAGTCGTGATGAAAAAATTCATTACATTCTCTTTAATCTGCTGTATGGCCGTATCCCTGGTGCTGTTATCTCATGAACAGGCGCGCGCCGATTCTATCGATGACCAGGCAACGCTTATCACTGTAGCGGTTGTAGGCGGACTGGCGTTGCTTGTCGGACTGCTCGTCTGGTCAAACAATAGTGAAAAAGACTATGAAGGGGCCCAACTGGACCAGAAAGGCGCTGCTTTTCAGGCGGCATTTAATCCCCGGGTTGGCAACTGGAGTTTTGATGATGCGCTCGCGCTCTGGGGAACGCCGACATCCGTTACCGAGGGCGGAAACATTTTCGTGGCCGTGTATGACCAGACCTCGAGGTCCAGTGTCGGGAACACGGTTTATCATGAGGGATATTTGTTTACCCCGGCTACATCGGACAACAGCTCCTATGAGGTCAAAAACGGCGAACTGTACACCCTGATGTTCGATAAAAACTCAAAAATACTCGTAGGATGGAACTGGAAAATATACGTGAACAATGTGGCGGCAAGGGAACTGGCTAATGGGCAGGCTGCGGGAAGCGGGCAAATAATAAAAAAAGGCGGAGTCCAGGCAGCGGTGAATAACGCGGGCAGCGGCGCAGCCACAGTGGAACAGCAGCGCCAGGATCTGGAGGCGAAATATAAAAGCGGTGGCATCTCTCATCATGAGTACATGAAAGCGCTTGGAAAACTTCTGAAGAGCGGCGATACGCAGGCGCCGGCATCGGCCGGCAGCGCCGGCACTTCGGCCCCGGCGTCGACTTCAACGCTGAAAGAAAAATTATCGGAGCTAAAAAAACTGCTGGATTCAGGAGATATAACAAATGACGAATACAATAAAACGCGCGCAAAATTGATTGATAGTTTTTAACAGGCCTGTATCAAACATTTAAAAGGAGCGTTAAATGAAAAAACTAATTACTTTCGCGCTTGTTTGTTGCATGGTTGCGGCTACGGTCGTTATATTTCACGAACCTGCCCGCGCGGATGACAACCCAACCGGGGTCATAGTCGGCTGTTCCCTTTTGATCGTGATTTGCGCTATTCTCCTCATAAATAACAATCAACCCGCCGCATCACAGGACAAACATCAGGCCGCAGTTTCGCCGGCGGTTCCTGCCGGGCAGGATACAAACACCGGCGCGTCCGCAACCCGGCCGCCGGACACGCTTGAAAAAAAATTAAATGACCTCAAGGCCATGCACGACTCCGGGGATATAACCGACGCGGAATATACAAAGTTGAAGGCAAAGCTACTGCTTGATTTTAAATAGCGTTAAAATGATGGACGGGGGTCAAACCTTGAGTTGAGAGTTGACATCAGTTATCAAGTTTTAACTCAAGGTGACACTTTTTTTGCTATACATTTAAAGAAAGAGTGACTTGAATGAAACTAGAAGCAAACTCCGCATGTGTCCGGCTATTGAACCGCACTACAGAAAAGGCACTGGCTGTACAGGGTTAAAGAATATGCGGACGCTTACAGTCAACAATTTGCTCAATCAACTGAGCAAATTGTTGACAAGATTTTCAAGTTATATTATAATCAAAATATGAAAAAAGATTATATACGGAAGAAACAGTTTGAAGAGCTCCGTGGAAAGCTGAAAAATGGGCCCAGATTTATGCAGGCAGTAATTGGCCCAAGGCAAACAGGCAAAACCACCCTTGTATTACAGATTATGAAAGATTGGAATGGGCCAAGTCTCTATGAAACAGCCGATGTGCCGGGTGCCGAAAATAAAAACTGGATTGTTGCGCTTAACGATATGGCCGTAAATACCGCAAAAAAAGAAAAGAAAGAAACACTTTTGATAATTGACGAGATACAAAAAATTAATGGCTGGAGCGACACGCTAAAATATATTTATGACAAGAACGAGAGAGAACAGGCAAAAGTAAGGATAATTATTTTAGGATCTTCGTCATTATTAATGCAGCGTGGATTGACAGAAAGTTTAACCGGACGTTTTGAAATTAATAGAAATAGCCACTGGTCATATATGGAATGCAGGGATTTTTTTAAATTCAGCCTAAATGATTATTTATATTACGGCGGCTATCCTGGCGCAGCTAAAATTCGTAGACAAGAGAAAAGATGGAATATATACATTAAGGACTCTATAATTGAAACAGTAATAGCCAAAGATGTGCTTTTTATGAATCCTGTTACAAAACCCGCTTTATTAAGACAGGCTTTTGCACTTTGCCTTCATCATCCGGCGGAAATACTTAGTTATCAAAAGATGTTAGGACAGTTGCAGGATGCAGGAAATACCACCACGATTGCATTCTATTTAAAGCTGATGGCCAATGCATTTTTTCTTGTGCCGCTTGACAAGTACAGCGGAAGTAGAATCAAACAGAAAAGTTCAAGTCCGAAGTTGCTTTCTCTGGATAATTCTATTATAAACGTAGTGAATAACCGCAGTTATAAAGAATCGCTTAAGGATCCTGTTTACAGGGGAAGGCTTTTTGAAAATGCTGTTGGTGCCCGTCTATACTGGCTGGCGCAGGAAGAAGGCTGGGAGTTGTTTTATTGGAGGGAAAGAAATTTTGAAGTGGATTACATACTCAGTAAGGGCAGCAGATTAATAGCCATTGAGGTAAAATCCGGTTACCCGGGCAAAGCTGCGGCTGCACTTGATATTTTTGGAAGCCGGTATAAAAACGTTGAAAAAGCTACCATATCATTTAAGGAACAAAAAAATACAACAAATATAAAATACTATACGGCAGAAGAATTCTTTTTGAATCCGGAAAAACTATTAAAACGTTAATTTTAGTGCACAAATTTTAATAAGTGGTTCGGATAAATCCCCCGTAGCTTGCTATGAAGGGTTTATCCGTCATAGTACATGATACCCCGTCAGTTTGCTGTGGGGTAATTTATTAAAAAATAAAAAAGTTTTTAAAAAAGCATTTTAAAAAATATTTAATGGATGCTATTTGTTGAAATATCAATTTCCTCTAAAAATATTAAAACTGCCTGTGGTTGTCCATATGAAAGCGGAGGTGTTTGCAAGCATATCATTGCGACAGCTATCGTTTGGTGCGAAAAGCGTGGTGAGGTGAGCGCAACATTGACCGCGTCAAAGCTATCTGATATAATTATAGCCAGAAAACATGGAGGAGCAATGAAAGGGAAAAATATTTATGTCATAGCAGGGCCCAATGGCTCCGGGAAAACAACTTTTGCCATGAAGTTTCTTCCTGAATATGTCAAATGCCCGAATTTTATCAATGCCGACCTTATTGCCAAAGGCTTGGCGCCTTTTGAGCCGGAACGCGCCGCGATAAAAGCCGGGAAAATGGTTTTAGAGCAGATTCAGGAGTATGTGGACAAAGGCTTTGATTTTGCGTTTGAAACCACGCTTTCAGGAAAATCATATTATAATTTGATGAAAAAATTTAAAACTGCCGGGTATGGCTTACACCTGTTTTTTTTATGGCTGCCCGCTCCGGAACTTGCCATAGCGCGTATAAAAGACAGGGTTGCCGAGGGAGGGCATAACATACCAAATTCGGATGTCAGGCGCAGGTTTGGCCGCGGAATAAAAAATTTTTTGGGCATGTATGAAAAAATTTTTGATACCTGGCTGCTTTTTGACAATTCCAGCCAGGAACCGGTTTTGATTGCGAAAATGATTCACGAAAAAAGGATGATTTTACGGGCGGATTTATTTGAGAAAATATTGAAACAGGGAGATATAAAATGAAAAAAAGAATGACTCTGCAGGATAAGGCCCAGGCCGCCATAAAAAGCGCCGTGAAAGAAGTTGTTGAGCGCCATAAGAAATCAGGGCGTCCGCTTGCTGTCTGGAAAAACGGGAAAACAGAGATGATATCCGCAAATAAAGTAAAATAACAACCGGACTATAGAATCATGAATCATACCCCAGATACCACGGAGTTGTCTATAATTTGTAGACAACTGAAATTAAAGTTATCCGTGTTGTAACGCAAATTTGTGGACAGGCCACAAATTTATAATAAGTTATCAAATCTTAACTCAAGGGTTGAACCCTTTTCTTGCACTTCCCAAATATTCTTGACTTAGATAACATTTATGTTATGATAATAACAAATATGTTATCGAGGTGATCAATGGACATGTCATTAAGGCCCGTGGATCTGCTTAATTCCAGGACGAAACAGAGCATACTTAAGTTCGTATTATTTTCCGGCTTTAAGGATACCGCAAAAGGGGTGTCGCGGCTGGCCGGCGTGCCGCTTATGACTGCCCACAGGGTTTTACGTTCGTATGAGGAAGCGGGCCTTGTTACAAGCCGTGAAGTCGGCAACAGCATAGAGTGGGCTTTAAATAAGGGCAGCTACGCATATAAAGCGCTTGCCCCGCTGTATGATACGCTTTTTAGGGGGCTTTCGCCGCTTGAAAAAATGAAAGAAGTCATAAAGGAAAACATGCCAAAACGCGCGGTCCTTGAGGCAAAGCTATTCGGTTCAATGGCCAGGGGCGACTATGATGAGAATAGCGACGTTGATCTTCTGGTCATAGTGGATTCTATAGAGGACAAAAAGAGCTTCGAAAAATATGATGAAAAATTAAGGGATTCCATTTATGAACAGTTTGGAAGGCATTTGGAATGTTATGTGAACACAAAAGCTGAATTTAAAAGGAAGCAAAAACTTGCTGTGATGAAAAACATAGCAAAAGAAGGTATAAAACTGATATAGGGAAAATACAAGGAATCCATAGGTTTGTTTATGTCCATTGAAGGCATAAAGAGGCAGGAGATTGAAAAAGTAAGGCCGAAACTCATAAGGATACTCAAGGCAAAAAATATGGCAACTTATGAAGAACGGGTTATGGGCCAAAAGGACGCGCAAAAGCTTGCAGCGGACGCGGAAGAAATATATAATTTTGCGGTGGAATTCCTGCCGAAAGAATAATAACAATTAATAAGGTTTCTGACTGCATTAATGAATTGTAAGTACTGCAAGTCATTAAAGGACAACCCCGGTATTATAGAATCATGAATCAGGACCTGACCCCGGACTGCAATTTCATATGAGGCAAGGCGGAGGCATTAAGGGGAGAACGGTTACAATCAATTGCATTGTAAATTGTGAATTATTTTAGTATAATTTAAAAGCGATGAACAATTGGGTAAACAATTAATAATATGAGGCGGCGATGGATAAAAATGGCGGTTTGGGCATTTCTGAAACAAAAATCAATAAAACAAGCAGAGCGGATAGACGTAGGTATATTTTTTCGATAGCTGATATTTTTGGATTACTATTTCAAAACAGGTGGGGATTAATAGAATCATGAATCAAGACCTGGCCCCGGATTTCGCACAATAGAATAAGTCAACTAATAGGTGAAAAATGAATTATGATATACTAGGCGAATTGAATACAGAGCAAAAAAGAGCAGTTCAGCATACGGAAGGCCCGCTTTTAATAATTGCGGGACCAGGTTCTGGTAAAACTAAAACACTAGTAGCTAAAGTTCTGTATCTAATTGTTCACAAAAAACTTGACCCTAAGCATATAATGATATCCACATTTACGGAAAAAGCCGCGTCGGAACTTATAACACGCGTGTCAGATGGACTTATTTCAGCTGATTTCAAAAAAGTCAATATTAATGACATGTACATTGGAACATTGCATTCAATATTTTTAAAAATACTAAAAGAAAATAGCGAATTTACTCGCTTAAAAAAGAGTTATAGAATGCTCGATGAATTCGAACAACAATATTTTGTATATAAAAAAATTAACAAATATTTAAAAATACCTGGAGTTATTGAACTTATTGACAGTGATAGAATAAGCAGATGGAATATGTCAGAAGTCATTATTAAGTGGGTAAATAAGGTTAAAGAAGAAATGTTAAGTCCTGAACTTCTTATGAAAGACAAAGATGTGAGAATATCGGCTATAGGTAATTGTTGTAAGTTTTATAATGAATTATTGACCGAAGAAAATGCAATCGATTTTGCTTCGATACAGACAGAAACATATCAACTATTAAGAGATAATGCAAAAGTATTAAAGAAAATTCAAAGTGAAATTAAGTATATAATGGTTGATGAGTATCAGGACACAAATACTGTACAGGAACTAATATTGCTAAAAATGGCAAGTGCAAATAATAATATTTGCGTTGTTGGTGATGATGATCAAGGGTTATACAGATTCAGGGGAGCTACAATTAGAAATATTCTTGAATTTAGGGATAATTTTAAAAAGGATATATGTGCTCAAATTAATCTTGTTACAAATTACAGATCACATCCTCAAATAATAAAGTTTTATTCTGAATGGATGAAATTACAGCCGAAAGGATGGGGTGAAGGTAATGTTAAATTTAGGTTCGATAAGGAAATTACGGCACCAAAAAACGAAAGATTTTTAAGTTATGAGTCAGTAATTAAAGTATCGGGAAAGATAGATGAGAATAACTGGTCCGACGAAGTGATCAATTTTATAAAAAAAGTTCAAAAAAATAATTCATTTACTGATTTGAATCAGATGGCTTTTTTTGTACGTAGTCAGCACATTATAGAGTTTTGAGTCCGTTTTATCTTGATGGTTCTCGGTTGTCCTCATCGTTCTGTTCTCCCTAAATTCTTGCCTTGATTATACGCCTTTCTTCTCTCAATCGTCAATTTCTTTTTAACCGCTCTGGCCTCTAAGATTTGCTCCTTCCTGCCTGCGTAAACGTCGTTTGGGCTGACATTTTGGTGGGCTTCGTGTGGTCTGTCATTGTACCAATCCGCAGTTTCTCGTAAGGCTTTTTGCAGCTCGTCAGGACTGTTGTATTCGTGCACGTAAATATGATCCTTAAATGTTCTATTTACTCTTTCAACTTTACCCTGAGTCTGCGGGTGATACGGCCTGCCATAAATATGTCTCATACCTCTGTTTTCCAAGTAGTCACCAAGTACCCAACCCTTAAATGCCGGGCCATTATCCGTAAGCAGTATCGGATGTCTGTGAAGACAATGTCCCATTCGTTTCGCTTCTTCAAGCGACAATTCCATGGCATCCGACGCTGAAAATCCGCTTTCATCCGGCATAAGCTGTGAGTTCATAATCCTGCGTGAATAGTCGTCAAGAACAGGCAGGTACTTGTAATAACCCCAATCTGCCACAAACATTACTGTACCATCCATTTGCCATATTTCATCCGGCCGGCTTGTCTTGTGGTTCCATTCCTTGGCCGCCGGTTTTTCTGAAGGTGGCCTTAACATTAACAGACCGTGTTTCTTAAGTATCCTTTGAACTGTCTTTTCGCTGACGCTGAAACTGCCTGTATCTGTTATCTTTACTGCAAGCAACCGCGGTGACAGTTCTGTATGTTCTCTTGCTGTTCTTACTATTTCAGTTTCTTCCTCATCCAGCATTTTGTTCCAAACTATATATGGTGTCCTGGGTTTCTTTATCAACCCGCCTACGCCTTCCTGGTAAAGAACTTTTCTCCAACTGTAATACGTTGACTCGGGTATCTTGAGATGTTGCAGGGTATTACGTTTTTCGCCGCGCCTGACGTCCCTTAACTTGGCTATCAGCACGGCTTTGCCTTCGGCATCCATGCTTAAATGCTGCTTTGCTATTTTTTCATAATTTTTTTTAACAAGTTTATCTCAAGTGCCATATCCCCGACTACGTTTTTTAGCCTGTCATTTTCTTTTCTTAAATCCTTTACCTCGCTCTTGTTTGCCTGCCTGAGATTATCCTTTTGCAACTGTGATTTACCAGCTTCCATGAAATCCTTCAGCCACGAATAATAGACCTGTGCATGTATGCCTTCACGGCGGCATAGCTCCGCCACAGGGGTTTCTTTCCGGAATCCTTCCAGGACTATCTTGACCTTTTCTTCAGCGGTAAACCGCTTGCGGGTATGTCTCTTGACTTCCTTTATCATGCGGGCCGTACTGCCATATTCAGCTAACTCTTCTACCTCTGATTTCTTGTCCTTTGTGCTTTCCATTATTGTGCTCCTTTTTGTCTGATTTTACCCTTTTTTCAGGGTGAGCACAACCTCAAACCATCATGTCATAAAACCTGACAAAACTCCAAGCCTCGCTGACTTTGAACAG
>PLPI01000127.1:0-10732 GCA_003159495.1 candidate division FCPU426 bacterium
CCGGCGGCGGAAATTAATTTCACAAATTCATCCCTTACTTTTAAGGAGCCGTTGGCCACGCAGCCTGTTCCGGCGCAAATTATTATCCTTTTCGTCTTTTGGGCGGCTCTTTGCTTATATTCCTTTTTTATGGCTGTCAGGCTGAGCTTTTGTGCTGTAATCATTTTTGCACCTCCGACTTTATTATTTCATCAATAAGGGCCTCTGTGGCGGCCGGGGTCATCAACCCGTGCACGTCTTCATTAATAACAACCGCCGGGGCAAGGCCGCACGCCCCGAGGCACGACACGGTCTCAAGGGTAAATAGAAGGGCGTCGTCCGTCTGCTTGCCTTCAGAGAGCCCCAGTTTTTTTNNACATGGCAGGCCGTTCCGTCGCATATCTTTATGACATATTTTCCCTTGGCCCTCATCGCGAAATGTGAATAAAATGTGGCCACTCCGAATACCTTTGCCGGCGATATCCCCAGAGAGGTCGCCGCGAATGTCATTATCTCCTCCGGAAGGTACCTGTATTCGTCCTGTATCTGCTGGAGTATGGGTATGAGCCTTGCGGGATTATTTCCGTTTTTTTCAAGTATTTCAAGAACCTTTTCAAACTTTTGCGGGACAGCTGTGGTTTCCATTTCGGCACCTCGTTTTAGTTGTTTTTATTTTACGGCCTGATATTTTCCGCGGCCTGCATTACCTTGAGCTTCTTGGATAGCACCGCGAGCGATGCCGCAAGATTTTCATTCTGGATTATTACCCCTCCGAACGGGGATATCTTTACCGGAGCAAAGTTCCATATCGCGCTTATTCCCGCGTCCATCATGATGTCCGCGGTCTTCTGTGCGCTCACGGCCGGCACGGTTATAATACCTATCTTAACTTTCATCCTGCGTATCAAATCCGGCAGTTTCTCCATTGCATAAACCTTTCTCCCGTGTATTATCGTTCCCGCCTTGGCCGGATTATTGTCAAACGCCGCGAGGATGTCCAGCCCGTATTCCTTGAAACCCTGGTAGCCGAGTATAGCAGCCCCCAGGCTCCCGGCGCCCGCAAGAAAGGCCTCCGAGGATTTTTTCCAGCCGAGGAATTCCTCGATGCCGTCTATTATCTGTTTCACGCTGTAACCTATTTTTGGCCTGCCGACGACACCCGTCATTTCTATATCCTTGCGGACCTGTATGGGGATAAGTTTCAGGTCGGCCGCTATTGCCGTGCATGAAATAAAAAAAACTTTTTTTTGCTCCAGTTCCCTCAGATACTGATGGTAAACCGGCAGACGACGCAGCGTTGGTTCTGGTATCCCCCGGACAATTTTAATCTTTTCATCCTTGCTTTCCATGGCGCCTCCTAATAGATATTTATTTATCGATATAAATATATCAATAGAATCGAATTTTGTCAAGTGATTTTTTTCACAAGAAGATATAACAACTTAACCTTCAAAGGGTTGGCTCTTTTAAAAGATAAATTAAATTTTTCCGGGAACTGCGGCATGTATCAAATCCTAAAATTCGGCCGGAACCGGAGCAAATGTTTTTAAATGCGGGTCGCGGGCCCACTTACCCCGGGTATATATGTTTTTCTAAAGCAACCCAATTGCCCTGCTTTAACCGGCTTCCCTTTCAGTAATCCTTTACTATATCCAATTATTACCGCCGGGCATAGGGCCGCGCGGTCGACTGCTACAGGACCGGCGCAGCCGGCAAATTACCAGATGAGCGCCTTTTCTATCGGGGATCTTTTCGTTACGGAGCCCGCGCTGTCCGTAGCTATCAAGATGTAATAATATGTCCCTCGTACAAGCCCTGAAAAGTAACTTCCGTCAATTTTAATATTCTGCTCTCCCTGTGTAAACGGCCCGTATAATTCTTTCTGCCTTATCAGCCTTGACATGCATGTATACATCCTGAACTCAATTTTGGATGCCGGCTGGGAAATCGTGAATTTAACCATCCTGTCCTGCGCCGCTCCCGGCGTAGGATTCGGATTCGGGTATATTATCACCGGAGTTAACGTTGCGATTTCAAAAACATTAGAAATTGTAGGGGTAAAAGTACCGGTTGGTAAAACCGGCGTCTGCGTTGGCGTTTCCGTAAATGTCCATGTCGGCGTAAATGTCAGCGTAAAAGTATTTGTATTTACCGGCGTTGAAGTGTTGGTGATTGTATTTGTTGGTGGCACCGGAGTGTCCGTGTTTGTTGGAGGTATCGGCGTTGCCGTGTTTGTAGGCGCCAGTAAAACCGTGGAATTTCCCGACGTTGCCGGGCTTGATATAAGCAATCCTGCCCCGTACGTTCCTGATGCGTTCCCTGAAAACGACAGCCCTGAAGAAGGACCGCTGGTGCTGTAAATCCATGTAAACGTCACTGCGTTCCCCATTGTAATATTAGCCGATGCCGGCGATGGCCCCTGAACAAGCGTTGTAATACCGGCAATGCTCGGTATAAGGGCCGACGGCGTTATTCCCGAAGTATCAACAGAGCCGTTATTGTAAACAGACATTGTAATTGTAATATTCTGCCCCACAACCGCGCTTGACGGCTCCATAATTGAAGACGAAATATTAGGGTTTGCGACATTTGTGGGCGTCTGCGAAGGTGTAAATGTAGCGGTAAAAGTAGGCGTCGGCGTCGCTGTAAAAGTTTCTGTTATTGTAAACGTCGGCGTGCTTGTACCGGTGCTCGTGCTTGTACTCGTACCTGTAAAAGTCTGCGTAATTGTGTCTGTAAATGTACCTGTGGCCCCCGGTGTCGGGGTATAGGTTGCCGTTGTTGATACCGCGGGCGTTGATGTAGCAACTGCCGGGCAGCTTGCGCATCCGTATATTACTATTTCATCCACCCAGAGGTCAACGGGCGCGCTTGTTGCCGGCGCCACTGCGTTGAAATTGGACTGCCATTGTATTTCTTTGGCGTGCATCAGTACGGTGTTTAGCGCCGCAGTCGTTCCCCAGCCTGATTGCTGCGACATTGACGTAAACGGTATCGAAAGCTGTGTCCACGTTGTAGGCGCTGTAAACATATAGCTGTAATCGTTGTACCCCGTAAGATTGTTGCCTGCCGTATCCGTGTAGGGTATTTTCACAAGATAAGAACTTCCGTTGCCTTTGGTGTAAAATCTCATGCCAAGGCACGATGAAATATCAAGTTCAGTAAAATCGGGTGTGCCGCTTGTGGCGGTAAACTGCGAACCCATTCCCACGCAGGGATATGTGGTTCCCGCCACTCCCACCGTGCCGGTCACCCTCATGGCATAATTGGTTCCATTCGCCCCGCCTGCTGACGGTGTCAGTGTGTTACCTGATGCCGGCCATACTGTTGCCGGGGTTCCGCCTGAATAAGAGTACCAGAACCCGCCGTAATTATTCAAGTTGTTCTGGTCCTCCATGTTGTCAAACGAACATACAGCGCTTGAAGTAGGCGTTACTATTGGCGTATTTGACGGGGTGTATGTCTCGCTCGGCGTCGCCGGTGTAATGGCTCCGCACGGGCCGTTGCCAATCATGTTCACAACGGCATAATTTCTTGTAAGAATATATTGCATGACAACGTCTGTCGGCGCGAACCACATGCTGTTGTTTCCGCCCGCGCCGTAAGTGTTGTAAATATAGTCCATGTGCGCCTTCAGGGTAACTTCATTATTGTCGTAAGTTGTGGTCGGCGTTCCGCTTCCGGGGACTATCTCATGGCCAAACATTATCATCCACCGCGGCCTTGCGTCGGTTGCGGCGTTATCCGCGAGCGCATCTGCCAGCGCCGCTGTTCCTGCATTTCCTGCCGCAAAAAACGAATTCCTGTTTAGTATAAACGGGTTTGGCGGCAGCACGTCGGCGTAATTATTCCCGTTATTATCCTCTGCCGACAAAAACAAACCCGAATCCCTAAGGCAGGTCCAGTATGTGGTATCGCAGTAAGGATAAACAAAATTTGTGCAGGTATATCCAGGCCATCTCGCCTCAATTGCGCTTTTGTCCGGTACAACTTCCGTACTTATATTACTGCATGTCAGATTATTGTGGTCAACCGTATGGTCAAAAAAGCTCCAGCCGGCTGCTTTAAGTATATCGGCGCTGGCCCAGCTCATCACATAACCGTCGGCCGTTGGCTGCATATTTGCCGTATTTAAAGCTGAACCGCCGACATAGCCGTAGGACTGAAACATCGGGAGTACAACCGTTCTGGTTGTCGGCCTGCCGTCATCAAATGTGAATGAATATGCCCATTTAAAATTGTTATAGAGTGTGGCTTTTGTAACCGCATAGGTGGCGTTCCCGGTGTAACCAAGCCTTGAAATTATCACATTGGTACCGGATGTAGTAAACATTATCTGCTTTGTTGACGCCGTATATGTGGAAGGAACCGGCGAGCCGTCGACATATACCGTGGCCGAGGTGCAATCGCCAATGTTGGCTATGATTGTCAAATTCTTCATAAATACCATGGCCGGCACCGAAGATCTGTCAATTGTGTATGAAACACAGTCTGCGGCAAAGGTAGGCGTAATCGAAGGTGTGTACGTCGCTGTCGAGCCCGGAGGAGGCGTGTTGGTAACGGTAAATGTTGCTGTAAAAGTAGGAGTATTAGTGGGTGTCTTTGTGGCCGTAAAAGTCGGCGTGGAAGTCGGGCTCCCCTGCCCCGGAGGGCAGCTGGAACAGCCGAATATATATACTTCGTCCACCCAGACGTCCACGGGCGCGCTCGTGGCTGGAGCCACCGCATTGAAATTGGACTGCCATTGTATCTCTTTGGCGTGCGTTAACACAGTAGCCAGCGGGTAAGCCGTCCCCCAGCCAGATTGCTGCGACATCGACGTGAACGGTATGGTTAGCTGTGTCCACGTTGTAGGCGCGGTAAATGTATAGCTGTAATCGTTGTATCCAGTGAGATTGCTTCCGGCAGTATCCGTGTATGGTATTTTTACAAGATATGAGCTCCCGTTGCCCTTTGTGTAAAATGTCATGCCCGTGCATGAAGAAAGGTTCATTTCCGTAAAAGACGGCGCGCCGGATGATGCCGTTAACTGCGATCCCATTCCCACGCATGGATATGTAGTTCCCGCTGCGCCAACCGTGCCGGTTACCCTCATTGCGTAATTGGTTCCATTCGCCCCGCCGGCTGACGGTGTAAGTGTGTTCCCGACTGCCGGCCATACCGTAGCCGGCGTTCCGCCTGAATACGAATACCAGAAACCGCCGAAACTGTTGGTCGCATCATTATCTTCCATATTGTCAAAAAGGCATCCCGCCGGCTGCGGCGTCTGCGATGGAGTAAAAGTAGGCGTATATGTATTTGTCGACCCCAGAGGGACAGTATCCGTGTAAGTCGGCGTGTTTGCAGCCCCACCGGCAACTATATGAACCGAACCGGTAAATATACTGTTGAATGTTATATACAACTGTTTATTAACCGTATCCACAGATGTAAACATATCGCTCCCGTCGTTCAACGATACCCCGTTCAGCGTGACTGCCGGCGCAGCGGCGTTTGTATAGTTATCAAAAATAAAAGTCTGATTTTTAAGATTTACCGTTCCAAGCGTGAGCGTCACGTCTGCCTGATTTGAATTGCACTGCACTTCCCACGCAGCGTACATATGATTATATCCAGCCGGTTTTAATGTAAAAGTGTTTGCGTCGTAAAGGCTGGCCTGTCCGGTTGTTACCACGGTCCCGTTCGCCGCTGTCAGCGAATTTTGCGGCAGGCCGTGTATGTCAGCCTCTTCATTCATGAGCCTGTGAACGTTATCGGAGGAATTTTTATCTATTTGTATTAATAATGTAAAACCGGTTACCGGATAAGCCGGCCAGTTCTTGCGCCATGTCCAGTCCGGGAATATTGACTGCGCAGATGTACCGGATTCAGCCGCAGTTTCACCGCCTGCCGCGCCGTAAGGCAGTTGCCATGTCATTTTGTCCCCCATCCAATTCTGGAACCCGTTTGACTGGTAATTAATAGCCCAACTCGGCGGCATGGAAGCGCTTGTCGACCCTATGTTTACCGGCCCCGAAAGAAATCCTCCTCCCGCGGCCCACTGTGTCAAATCAAGCGTGGAAACATATCCAATTTCCCTGTCAGGCGAGTTCAACCACTGGCGGGTATATGGTATATTTCTGCCCGCCGTATTATATGTGTATCCGCCTGTAAAAGGCGACGACCCTGAGGTCTTGAATATCCAGCTTGCGCCCGTGTTATCTGCGGCGCAGAATTCAACGCCGTCAATCGGCTCGGTGAGGGTATTTGACGCGCCCGTTCCCGTCCAGTTAAATTCGCAGTAAGGCGACCTTATGTCATTTCCCCAGGTCCCGGCGGCCTGCGAGGAAAAATCATAAGATATCGAATCCACAATGTAATCGCATCCGGTCCTTATCATATAACGCCATTTAACTTTCCATGTGCCTTTTGTGTGCTGTGAATCATCCCCATACTCGTTCATTTCAGTTTCATATATTAAATGGTTTGCCCCCTGAAACACTATCGAAGTTTTCCCGCCTGTTCCGTCCTGCTTGGAATTTATCCACCCCCTGCCCGTATAACCTGCCGGCAGCTGGGCTCCGCTGGGAACATGGTCAACCATAAATCCCAGGCCGGACAAATCACCCGCTGAACCGCTCTCATTGCAATTAACCTGGGTGCCGCCGTCCATATAGGTAATCCGGGAAAAATAGCCTCCATTATAACCCGACGGATTGCCGTTTATTTTAACAATACTTCCCGTCCTTGTATTTCCAGTCGAATCCATCCAGCTGATGGTATCGCACGTATTGGTATTGACCACAGAATTTGTGTTAACGGATATCACCGGATAAACTAAGGCCGATAAAATTAAAATTAGAATAGACGACAATAATGTGATTTTCAGCTTTTTTAGCTTCATATTAGCAACCCTCCTTGTTATTTTCTGAATCGTTTCAAATTCATTCTGAAACGTTTCAAATTGCAATATAAATATACTTCAGAAGCATTATATTGTCAAGTTTTTTTTAACGGAAACTACGTTTTAAGTATTTCTTACTATTATCCTCGATTTAAACGATTCCGATTTATATGAATACTTCCCCGTATCCGCAAACTTTTCGGCTATTTCAAAGGCCTTTTTGCCTATCTCAACAAGAGGCTGTTCAATGGATGTTATACCGAGCGCATCCGCCACATCAAAATTATCTGTACCGATTATTGATATCTGTTCAGGAAACTTCACGCCTTTTGACATAAGATAATTATACGCTCCCTGCGCCGCATAATCGCCGTTCGCGCAGTAGATTGAATCAACGCCGCCGGCAAGAAACGACTCAGCGCCCTTTTTTCCAATCTCTTTTACCATATCAGGAAGGTATTCTATCGATTCAAATATCCGGGAAACATCAAGCTTTATCGAATTGGCCTCGAGCGTTTCTTTAAACCCCCTCAGGCGTTCGGCCTGTGAATATACAAATCTGGTATTGCCCACCAGCAGGCCGGGATTCTTTTTGCCTTTTTCGATGAACCTTTCAGCGGCTATCTTTCCGCAGTAATAATTGTCAACATTCATCATATACGCATTGCTACTTTCGCCGCCGTCAATAGCCACAACCGGTATCCCCACTTTTTTAAACTCTTCAAGAAGGGCTTCTTCAAGCATAACTCCGATGACGATTACCGCGTCGGCGCTGTTGCCGTAAAGGATCTTTCTCATTTCCTTGTGCACTTCGGCCCAGTCGTATCTCGCGCCATAAAGAATCAGGTCATACTGGGAATTGACTATCTGCTCTTCCATTCCCCGGATGATATACATTTCATACATAGAAAAGAATCCCGGTTCCACCACCGCAATGTTGTTTGTTTTTCCCTTCACCAGGCTCCTGGCATTCTTATTCGGATAATACCCCATTTCCAGGATGGTCTTATTTACAAGTTCCTTCATGCCGCGGCTTATAGTTTTATCATCATGAATAGCCATGGATACCGTGGAATAAGCAATGTCCAGCTTTTTCGCAATGTCCTTTAATGTAACTCTTTTCATTTTTTCCCCTGAAAAATTTATTATCACTTCAAAAACAATAAATAATTATATCATCTGCTTTTTAAAAAACAAGCCATTATACTTTTATACATACGTGATTGCCGGCAGTTACAAATTCAAAACCGCCGTTGTGTTTTACTTTTTTACCCTTTTCATCTATTACCATTAATTGTTCCCTTTCAATGCTGAAAGAGACCGTTTTTGTCTTCCCGGCGCCGAGGCTTATCTTTTTGAAGNNCTTTCAATGCTGAAAGATACTCGTTTAGACTTCCCCGCGCCGAGGAATATCCTTTTAAAACCAATCAGCTGTGACTGCGGCAGGCGGAAACGCGGATTTAAATATTTCACATAAAGCTGAACAACCTCGTGCCCGGCTGTCTTGCCGGTATTATTTACCCTCACGCTTACAGTCAACCCCTTACCTTTTTTTACCTTTAAACCCGAATATTCGAAAGTTGTGTATGACAATCCGAAACCGAAAGGAAACAGCACTTCCCCCTTAAAATATCTGTATGTCCTGTTTTCCATGGAATAATCCCTGAAATCCGGGAGGTCTTCCGCTGATTTATAAACTGTCACGGGCAGCCTGCCGGACGGGTTGTACCTGCCGAAGATAATATCCATAATTGCAGTGCCGCCCGACTCACCCGGATACCAGGCCTGCAGTATGGCGTCCGCGCAGTCCGGCGCAACGGACAACGCGCTCCCGGACAAAAGCACCAGAATAACCGGCCTGCCCGTTTTTTTGAGCTCCGCGAGCAGTTCAGCCTGCACCCCCGGCAGCCCGAGTTCCGAGCGTTCATATCCGGCCGTATCGCATTCTTCACCCTCTATCTTCGGCGAAAGCCCTCCGCAGAATATAACTGCATCGGAATCTTTTGCCGCTTTGACGGCTTTTTCAAAGCCAACCTTTGAGTCAAGGGTAAGTCCGCATCCGGTCGAATGGCTTATGCTGATTTTCTCCCTTAAAAGCGCCTTTAAAGGCGTCACGGGATCAGCCGGCGTCCCCGCGTAATTTCCAAGCAATACCTCAACATCATCGCAGTTCGGACCTATCACGGCCAGCCTTTTTATCTTTGCCTTTTTAAGAGGCAGGATGCCGTTATTTTTAAGCATTACAATGGATGCCCTGGCCGCGTCAAGCGCCATTTTTTTATGGCGCGGACAATTTACAACACTGTATTGTATCTTTGAATACCTGACTTTTTTATCCGGGTCAAACATGCCGAGTTTCATCCTTGTTGTAAAAAGCCTCTTTAATGACCTGTCAATATCCTTATCGTCCAGCAATCCGTCATAATAGGCTTTTTTAAGGCCGAGCCTGGGTTCGTCGCATTTCTCGTTGCAGCAGTTCAAATCACACCCCATTTTTACCGATATTGCCGCGGCTTGCTCGGCCGTGGAGACAAATTTGTGTGTTTTATATATATCATCAATGGCCTCGCAGTCGGACACCACATGACCCTTAAATCCCCACTCGCCCCTTAAAATATCCACAAGCAGCATTTTACTGGCGCAGGCGGGCTCTCCGTTTACCCTGTTATACGCGCCCATTACCGATTCCACCCCGGCTTGCTTAACCGCGGCCTCAAAGGCAGGAAGATATGTTTCACGCAGATCCTTTTGCGAAACCCTCGCGTCAAAGGTATGCCTTTCAGGGTCGGGGCCGCTGTGCACGGCAAAGTGTTTTGCGCATGCCATGGCCTTTAAATACTTTTTATCATTGCCCTGAATCCCCCTGATAAATGCCACGGCCATCCTTGATGTCAGGTATGGGTCCTCGCCGTAGGTTTCCTGTCCGCGCCCCCATCTCGGGTCGCGGAATATATTAATGTTCGGGCTCCAGAATGTCAGGCCGTAATACTGCTCCCTGTTGCCCTCTTTAACCGCCCTGTGGTATTTTGCCCTGCCCTCATCGGAAATCGCGCAGGCAATCCCGTAAAGCATGGCGTCGTCAAATGAAGCCGCGAGCCCGATTGCCTGCGGAAAGACCGTGGCAACTCCGGAGCGCGCCACGCCGTGGAGCGCCTCGTTCCACCAGTTATATTTTGGAATGTCCAGGCGCGGAATGGCGGATGATTTATGCATCATCTGTGAAAGTTTTTCCCATGGATTCATCCGCTTCAAAAGGTCATCAACCCTTTCACCAAAATTCAGGGCCGTATCAAGATATGGCAACACCTTCTTTTTCAATTTTTTTTTCCCCTATGCACAGGGACACACACGTCAGTTTATCCCGAAATAATTTTCATTTATCCGCCTGACAAGTCCCGGCATGACCTCAGCCGCTGTTTTTTTTCCGTTCCATACGCTGTCCAGAGCCGGCGCCGTCATTCCCTCGTTTATTTCCTCCCATTTGTCCATTCTGGGATAAAAAACAATATATTTGGCCGCGTCCAGAAGTATCTTCTTGTTTTTTGGCGGCTTACCGTCAAGGAATGCAGGCGATTCGGCAACGCTCTTCAACGCCGGCTGTATCAGCCCGATCGCCGCCATTTCCTTTTCACCCCTGCTTAAGGCAAGCCTTTTTACAAGTTCCCATGCATCATCCTTGTTTCTCGAAGAGGAGCAAATGCCGTATCCGGAACCGCCCGTCATGAAAGCCCTTATCCCGCCGGGGCCTTTGGGGAAAAGGACAATATCCCATTCAAGGTTCTTTACATGCCTGAAATAAGGCGCCCTCCATATGCCGGAGTAGAACATGGCGCAGTTACCCGAAGCAAAAAGGTCCGACGCGTCGGCGCC
>PLPI01000127.1:10741-29417 GCA_003159495.1 candidate division FCPU426 bacterium
GGGTCCCTGACATTGTCAACAAGCGATCCCCCGTTTGCGGCGGCCCACGATTCCCATATCGGCCATTCGTCCACAAATCCGTACCTTATGGTCCTGCCGGATGCATCCTTTTTAACAAGTTTTTCTGCCGTATCAAGGAATTTTGCGCGGTTCCAGTCTGATTTTGGATACGGTATGCCCGCCTGGTCAAAGAACTTTTTATTATAGTATATTACGCATATGGGCGCTATATCCCTGGGCAGGACATACAGCTTCCCGTCTATTGTGAACCTTTCAATTATCTGCCTGTAATAATCATTCATATCCAGTCCGTACCGTTTTATATAGGGCATGAGGTCCACAAGAACACCCTTATCCGCGAATTCCTTAAAGTTGTTAACCTCGGTAAAAATTACATCGGGAGCGTCTCCGGCCGCGAACTGCGTCAGCACCTTTTCCATATATGTTTCGCCGCTGTTGGCCCTGAACTGTTTTACATCAATATTCTTTTCTGTTTTCATGGATTTAATCACATCACGCATGAGGCTTATTTCATGGATATCACCCCAGTGTATCATTGTAACAGTCTTATCGCCTTTTTTTTGATCAGTGCACGAGCTTAATGTTAAACAGATAACAAACAACAGGACACTCAGCAATACTTTTTTCATGATGCCTCCTTCCCCTCGCTGTCGCGCACCTTGTTATTAATTACATTCAAAACGGCGGTCCTTGTGGTTTTTAATTTCTTTGCCGCATCGGACATTAAAATCTTTTGCACCCCGCGCTCCTCTTTGATTGCTCGCGTAACCTGATTTTTATAAATATAACACCGCAATAAACAAAAGCAAATAGAAAAATTTTTTTTATTAAATGGGCAAATAGCTATAGGTTTTAATTTGGCGGATATCTTTTAATTCCTTCTTGCCGAATTTGACTTATCGCACTCTTCTATTACATAATGCCAGTCCGGCCTTTTTATCAGGACATACCTCTCGCCGCATTCCTTGCAGACATAGACCTTACTGTCGTCATTTTGTTCGGTTATCCAGTCTTTTGAGCCGCACGAGCATAAAAATATACTCTGATAATTGTCATTGTGCCTGACCCGCCCGAAAATCTTTGCTTTTTTCATTTTCACCCTGCCTGTTTTTTCATTTAAGATTTTGGTCTTACAGGGCTTAACTTTTCCCATTCAAATCATAACAAATGTTAGATATTTTGTCAACTATTAAATTATTTAACCTTATATATGCTAAATTGTTGATTTAAATTAATTATTATAGATTAAAGCAATAAAATATTAATTATTAATATGTTTATTTTAATCCCCTGTATTTTTTTATCAGTCTGTTTGTTGACGTATCGTGGCCCAGTTTGGGCGCTTCTTTAGATTCAAGCTCTGGCACAATTTTTTCCGCCAGCACTTTTCCCAGCTGAACTCCCCACTGATCAAAGGCGTTTATGTCCCATACTGCCGCCTGTGTGAATACGCTGTGTTCATACATGGCTATGAGTTTTCCAAGGGCCCCGGGGGTTAATTTTTCCATTAAAATAGTTGATGAGGGCCTGTTTCCTTTGAATGTCTTGTGGCTGACCAGGCTCTCCGGCGTGCCGTCGGATCTAACCTCCGCGGCAGTCTTGCCAAATGCCAGCGCCTCCGCCTGTGCGAAGACATTTGCCATCAGGAGGTCATGGTGCCTGCCGAGCGGATTCAAAGTTTTCGCAAAGGCAATAAAGTCGCACGGTATTAATTTTGTCCCCTGATGAATAAGCTGGTAAAATGAATGCTGTCCGTTTGTTCCCGGCTCGCCCCAGTATATCGCGCCTGTCTGGTAATCCACTTCTTTGCCGTCAATGGTCACCTGTTTCCCGTTGCTCTCCATGGTCATCTGCTGAAGGTAAGCCGGAAAACGCTTTAAATACTGTTCATAAGGCAGAACGGCCATGGTTTCCGCGCCGAAGAAATCCGTATACCACAGCCCGAGCAGCCCCATTATAACAGGGATATTTTTTTCAAACGGTGTTGTCCTGAAATGTTCGTCCATCTGGTGGAATCCATCGAGCATGGCGCGGAAATTTTCCGGCCCGAACGCAATCATATTTGAAAGCCCTATCGCGGACGTCATGGAATATCTTCCGCCTACCCAGTCCCAGAAGCCGAACATGTTCGCGGTATCAATGCCGAATTTGGAAACTTCGGAAGCGTTTGTGGAAACCGCCGCAAAATGTTTGGCCACAGCCGCCTCGTTTTTAAGAGAGTTTAAAAGCCACGCGCGCGCCGTTTTTGCGTTGGTCATGGTCTCAAGCGTCGTGAAAGTCTTTGACGAGACTATAAAAAGCGTTTCTTCCGGATTCAAATCCCTCACCGCCTCGGCAAAATCCGTGTCATCCACATTCGAAACGAACCTGAATGTTAATTCCCTCATTGAATAACTCTTAAGGGCCTCATATGCCATGACCGGCCCGAGGTCCGAGCCTCCTATGCCTATATTGACCACATTTTTAATCTTTTTGCCGGTAAAACCGGCCCATCCGCCTTTTCTTATCTTATCCGCAAATTTTTCCATTTTATCCAGCACCGCATGGACCTCGGGAACCACATCAATGCTGTCGACCATTATGGATTTTCCTTTTGGCGCCCTTAACGCTATATGAAGCACCGCCCTGTTTTCCGTGGTGTTTATCTTTTTCCCCGAGAACATTGCGTCAATCTTTCCCCTGAGGCCGCGTTCTTCCGCCAGTTTTACAAGAGAGGCCATTATATCGTCGTTCACCCTGTGCTTCGAATAATCATAATATACACCGAGCGTTTCCACGGCAAGGCGTTCGCTGCGCTCCGGATCAAGCGCGAACATTTCACGAAGATGAATATCCTTTATCTTTTCATAACTTTTCTGCAGATTTTTCCACGAAGCAAGTTCCTTCAATTCAGCCATTTGGCATCTCCTGTTATCATTGGTTTTCAAAAGCAAAACATTTAAAAATTATATCATAATTACGGCAAAATACTCCGGTAAAATTAATAATCACAATAGTAAAAACAGGATATTCAACAAGTTGCCGGGCTGGCGGGACTTTTTTATGGCTGGCGTCCAACAATAACCACTGTGTCAATTAACGCAAAGGTAAAACTTTAATAACAATGCTCAAACCCGGCATTTTCTTAAAACATACTTGGACGACGGCCTTAAAAAAGCTCCGCCTGCACGGCAAATCCAGAAATAAACAGCTATCTCTTTCAATTTTTTTCCGTTTCCCCTCACCCTTCCCTCTCCCAAGGGGAGAGGGAATAAAATTAAAAACAAAATGGCCGGGCGGGAAGCCACAGATTGGGTTAATTCATTTTACTATTTTTCCATGAATTTCGAATAAACTTCCCTGAACTTGTCCTTGCCGCAAGCAAGAGCCGCAGACAATGGTGCCGCTTTTTGCGTTACTTTCACCATTTGGGCAGCTATATCCTGAATATCCCACTGCGCGTGCCAGTCCATACGCAGCCTGGCTATATGGTAAAGTTCCCTTAAATTGGCATTTACTATTATCCTGCGCCTGTGAGCATTCGTAAGGACATACTCAGCCGCGGCGGAACCGGATTTTAAGAGCTTTTTATAGGCTTTGTGAGTCTCTTCCATGACCCCATTGAAAATATCCTGCTGTTTTGTCTCGATTATTGAAGGCGGAGTGGTAAATCCAAGGCTGACATCATAAGGCTGTTTAAAAATCGACATCATTCTGTGCCTTTTCATCTGGGCAAAGGCTGATGAAGAAAGGACAATATCATAAACAAAATTTACCGCCTCAAATTCCCTGTAAAGCGAGTCGTGTTCGTTCAATCCGGCAAATAGCGACTTGACAAATTTTTCCCTGCCCTCTGTGCCAAGTTTTTTCGCGGCGGCAAGGCATTCGCCGTATGGTTTGTTGGAATTTCCGGCAAGGACAGCCGCAACGATTCTTGAATCAGCGTCAGGTGTGCTTCCGGCAAGCAAAACAGCGGAAAATTTCCCCGCCCCAGCCTTTACCTGCTTCACGGCCTTTAACACCTTTGATGAGGCTTTCATTGCCTTTTCACGGCCATCTTTTAATATGCCGTCGGAAACTTCAACGCCGAATTGTTTTTTAAAAGCATCAGGATCCGACAATATGACCAACGACGGCACTATGTCTTTTGCCCTGTCGTAAAGCTCGGCAGACAGCTGCCTTACCTCGGACAGGGGATGATACTTTAATTTTCTTATAATATGTTCCAGGTTCCTTGCATTCGTGGAAAAACCGAGCTGGCACTCGGTGCCGAGCGCCAGTGCGTATCTTGCGTCCTCCTTGGCCCATCCTTCCAGCAGATTGAGCCCTGATTTTGTCTTTAACTGTTCAGGGTACTGCTTTTTCCTGTATTCAAATAGCACCGGGAACAATTTTTTATAGGCCCCCACCTGCCTGGCTATTACGGCGTCAAATATATCCATAGCCGCAGATCCAAATTCAAAAGGCTTTACATAATCGCCTTCAAGGGTTATATAACGCTGGGATTTTTCGGTATAAGCGCAGAGCCTGGACTCCTCAAGTGATTCCACGGCAAGCCTTGAAAGCCCGAGTATGTCAAAATTAAGGTACGCGTGTTCAGCCACTGAATGATGTCCCATTTTAAAAACAATATTCTCGTTTGATTTTCTTGCCCTGTCAACCTCAATGAGGGAATCGGCGCGCAGTTCTGTAACCGGCCTGGGGTCCCTGCTTATCCTGGCATAGGCCGCCGAAATGGTCTCTGGAGAAATGTTATTTAACCCGTCCCATCCCTCTTTTTTTGTTTTTGCTATTATATCAGCGTCGGCATTATATCCCGCAAGTTTTACAGTCAGCATTAAAGCCTCCTTTAATTTATCGGTGATATATATTAACAACAGGAGGTTTTTTTATCAAGATAAAAAAGTCCGGAAAATGCGGGGTTTTTGATCTTAATTTATGGATTGGCCCGTTAATTCGCTGATAAAATCCCTGCATTCGTCCTTAAGATAGAAAAATTCCAGCCCTACCCTGAACCTGCCCGCATCTTCATCAAAAGCCGACCACCTTACCATCGCATGAGCGCACATCCTGGGGGAATTTTCGTTAAGTATTTTCAGTTTTACTATCTGTTCCTGCGGCAGGTCAAGTTCGGTTATAATCTGCATACCGCCGGCGCTTATATTCTCGGAGACTGCGGTAAATCTTGCGGCTTTATTTTTTGCTATTACGGCCTGAGAAATCGCCCTGAAAAGCTCATATTCGACCGGGATTTTTACCGCAACTCTCTTGTATTTTCTGCGTTCCACAACTGATTTTTCATTTTCATCTGTTCTAGTCATTTTATCACCTTATCCTTGACGCAAGTATACACGTTTGGGTATACAAAGTCAAGCCGCACCATTTTTAGTGAATTGCATTTATGTTTTGTTTACTTCAGCAGTTCGATGTCGCCGGTACTGCTTTTGACAAGTTTTTCTATGGCATCAAGGGCCTCATTTGCCTGCTTGCCGTACGTTATAAATTCGAGGTCCTCGCCCTTGCCGACGCACATCGCAATGAGTTCCAGAGCCGCAAGCACCGATTTAACGTTCATAAAAGGTTTTCCCTGAAGCTTAAAATTATAATACTGCATTCCTTCCCTGTTTACATATATTTCACAATCAAACTTTTTTGCAATTGTAACCAGCTTGCCCGACGGCCTTACATGAAGCCCGTGGTCTATATTTATGGTGATTGTCCGGCTCAAAAACT
Source organism: candidate division FCPU426 bacterium (assembly GCA_003159495.1). GTDB lineage: Bacteria > Oederibacteriota > PGYV01 > PGYV01 > Palsa-1178 > Bog-1181. Next base: position 16,475 of record PLPI01000127.1, read on the forward strand.
CGTTTTTCTGCAGGGATTCCCTCTCCTGCCTCCATACCGGGGCGTAATTCTCGGCCCAGTCCTCTATTTCCCCGCCCTTTGATATGTAATCCCTTATTTTTGCAACCTGGTCCATGTTATCACGCCTGGTTTTTTCCAGCCTCCAGACGTCCATATATAATTTAAGAAAGTTCTCTATGGCTTCGTCTATTGAAACTTCCTTGCCCTTTTTTTGCGACATAAAGTATTTATGATCCTGAATGGCCCGCAGTTCAGCAGGAGTAATATCTTTTATATCAATTGCCGTCATTTTAATGCTCCTTATTAGTATAAATCAATTATACTGCTCTTCGGCTATTATTCAAGGAATTTCTTACCGGCTTTTCCTTGATTTCACACTGCTATTGTGCTAATTTATCGTATGTAAACCGCCGGCAGACCGGTCCGGTGTAAAATCAAGTACAGCATCGGAGGATTTATGGCAAAAGATGTAGACAGGGAAATGGAAGAGGAAAAACCAATCAAGTCGGCCGTCGGCATTGAGGATCAGCTTGACCTGTATAAGGACGGGCTTGTCCTCCGCAGGAGGGGCATAACGAACACAGCAAGGGCCGGAAATAAAAAATTTAAGATATCCGAGATAAAATCCGTCCTGATAAAACATGCCGGCACCCTTTATGACGGCAGTTTCGAGTTAACGGCATCAAACGGCATCAGATACACAGTGGCATTCAAATCATATTCCCAGCCCGATTTTGAGGCGTTGAAAATAATACTGGCAAAATAAAGACATTAAAGCAACAACCGGGCCGCCATCATTCGACAAGCTCATGATCCTGAGTTTATCGAAGGACATGGGGCGGCCCCTACAGGGGCATAAAGTAAAAAAGGCCGGGCTTTCGCCCGGCCTTTTCTTTTTGCTTAATATCCCGGTTTATCACCGGAAACAACTTATTTTGCTTTTTTTGCCTTACCCGCGCTTTTCGCCTTTATCGCGGCATGCGCAGCCGCAAGCCTGGCTATCGGCACCCTGTACGGCGAGCATGAAACGTAATCAAGCCCCGCACGGTCGCAGAATTCAACCGATGCCGGGTCTCCGCCGTGTTCGCCGCATATCCCGATCTTCAGTTTCGGCTTTACCGAACGTCCAAGAGATACTGCCATCTTTATCAGTTTTCCCACTCCGTCCTGGTCAAGCGTCTGGAACGGGTCCGCCAGGAATATCTTCTTGTCAATATAAACCTTTGTGAACTTGCCTGCGTCATCACGCGAGAAGCCGAGGGTTGTCTGTGTCAGGTCGTTCGTTCCAAATGAGAAAAATTCCGCCTCAGCGGCAATCTCATCCGCTGTGATAGCGGCTCTCGGTACTTCAATCATGGTGCCCACCATATAAGGCACTTTCGCGCCCTTCTCAGCCATGACTTTCTGGGCTGTTGCGTCAATTATCTTTTTCTGGTCCTGGAATTCCTTTACATTTCCCACGAGCGGAACCATTATCTCCGGTACGATCTTTTTGCCTTTTTTGTTAAGTTCGATCGCAGCCTCAATGATGGCCCTTGTCTGCATTTCCGATATTTCAGGATAGGTTATGCCAAGGCGGCATCCCCTGTGTCCGAGCATCGGGTTGAACTCATGCAGTTCTGCCACGCGGTTCAGGAGCAGTTTTGCCTTTTCCAGGTCGCTTGCGTTCCCGGGAATCAGGTCGAGTGATTTTTTAAGGTTCTCGTCTTCCATCTTTGTCGACCCTTTTGCTTCCATCTTTGCCAGTTCGACCATGAGTGATTCGCGGTTTGGAAGGAATTCATGAAGCGGCGGGTCAAGGAACCTTACCGTGACTCCGTAGCCTTCCATAGTTTCAAACAATCCCGTGAAGTCGCTTCTCTGCATCGGAAGCAGTTTTTCAAGAGCTTTTCTTCTGCCCGCTTCGTCTGTGGCAAGGATCATTTCCTGCATGAACGGGAGCCTTTCCGGCGCGAAGAACATATGTTCCGTCCTGCAAAGCCCTATTCCCTGCGCTCCGTATTTCTTTGCAACTATGGCGTCGCGGGGGATGTCCGCGTTTGCCCTTACTTTAAGTGTTTTGGCGGCGTCAACCCATTCCATAAACTCGCCAAACTCGCCTTTCAATTCAGGCATCTCTGTGGCAACATTACCGAGCAGAACTTCGCCCGTGGTTCCGTCTATTGATATCCAATCGCCAAGCTTAACCTCAATGTTCGTGTCCCTTACCTTGAAAGATTTTGCATCTTCGTGCGGTATGTCAAGCGCGTCGCAGCCGACAACACAAACTTTTCCCATCTGCCTGCCGACAACCGCCGCGTGCGATGTCGCTCCGCCGCGTGCAGTCAGGATTCCAGCGGCAACGTCCATTCCGTGTATGTCGTCCGGCGATGTCTCGAGCCTGACGAGGATGACCTTTTCGCCCCTGCCGACCCATTCAACGGCTTCATCGGCCGAAAATACGGCTTTGCCTGTAGCGGCGCCCGGCGATGCGTTTATGCCTTTTGCTATGACTTTGGCGTCTTTTTTTGCCTTGCCGATAAATACGGGGTGCAGAAGCTGGTCCAGCTGCTGGGGCTCTACACGCAGTATCGCCTCTTCTTTTGTGATCAGCTTTTCCTTTACCATCTCAACAGCCGCCCTTACAGCCGCCGGGCCCGTTCTCTTTCCCGAACGCGTCTGTAGCATATAGAGTTTTCCTTTTTCTATTGTGAACTCAAAATCCTGCATATCACGGTAATGTTTCTCAAGCCTGCTGGTGATATCGCGGAGCTGCTTATAAACCGCGGGCATGTCATTGCCCAGGTTTGCGATCGGATTAGGAGTTCTTACGCCTGCTACAACATCCTCGCCCTGCGCATTCAGGAGATACTCTCCGTAGAATACCCTTTCGCCGGTTGCGGGATTCCTTGTGAATCCCACGCCGGTGCCCGAGTCATTTCCCATATTTCCGAATACCATGGCCTGCACATTTACCGCGGTTCCGAGATCGTCGGGAATACCGTTTGACTTTCTGTAATATATTGCCCTGTCATTCATCCATGAATCAAACACGGCATTGCGGGCTCCCTTTAACTGTTCTATCGGGTCCTGAGGGAAATCTTTGCCGCTCGATTTTTTCACGAATGCCTTGAATTCCTTCACCATTTCCTCAAAATCCGCCGCCGTAAAATCAACGTCGTATTTGATTCCTTTCTTTTTCTTCCTGTCATCAATAAGGGGCTCGAACTTGGACTTTGAAACGCCCATGACAACATCCGAATACATCTGTATGAACCTTCTATATGAATCCCACGCGAAACGCGGATTCTTTGTCGACTTGATCACGGCCTGCACCGTCTGGTCATTGATGCCAAGGTTTAAAATTGTATCCATCATTCCCGGCATGNNGGAAAATTTAGCCCCTGAACGGACAGAAACAAGCAGCGGGCTGACCGCATCGCCGAATTTTTTGTTTTCCGCGTCTTCAAGCTTTTTGACATACTGCATCATATTCTCTTCAAAACCGGCCGGTAATTTTTTGCCGTTCTCAAAGAATGATGTGCAGACTTCCGTAGTAATTGTAAATCCCGGAGGGACCGGTATGCCCGCGTTAGTCATTTCCGCAAGGCCCGCTCCTTTGCCTCCCAAAAGACCTTTCATTGTGCCTTCGCCGTCAGCTTTGCCTTTGCCGAAGAAATAAATCATCTTCTTCGAAGCTTTCGCCTTGGCCGCCGGCTTTTTTGCCTTCGCTTTCTTAGCCATGCTATTCCTCCTTAAAGTATTGGAAAAAATTAGAATTGAAAATAACTTTTGTATCTTAGCACAGTGTTTTATGAAATTCAAGTCAGAATTATTGTTTTAACCAACATTTTTAGCGGCCGGCCGGGCTCCCGGAAATCAAACAACAGTGTAAATATGCCTTGCGTATCATGCTTTTAACGCCGATAATATATATAAGCTATGATTAAGGAGATTTTAATGGGTACTTTCTCGGTCTGGGCAATTGTTCACGTTTTTTCTGCAATTTTATACCTTAATTTGATTATAATAATCCTAATATCGGACTTCAAGTCCTCCGCGAACAGGCTTGCGGCGGCTTTGCTGGGTTGTTTTGCGGCCTGGTCATTCAACGAATTCCTGCTGACAAACACATCAATGCCCTTAGAATACGCTTATATTATAGAACGTATTAACTCAATAAGCTGGATAATTTTTCCTGTTTTTGCGGCCCTGCTTTTTCTTACCATTGCCGAAGATAAAAAGATATTAAAATCGGCAATATTCAGGTTTTATGCCGTTGCCGCCCCTGCATTCATGCTTTACCTCTCTTTTTCAGATAAATTGATGAAAAATCCTGATTTAAGGAGCAGCTGCTGGTTCAGCGACTGGTGCGGCGGAGTATGGCCCTAATTGTATTTTGCGTTCTATTTTTTTACAATATTTTTCGGTATTTTCAGGGGCTTTATTTTCAGCAGGCGTACGCTCAATGTCTACAAAAAAAAGGAAATAAACTTTCTAATAACAGTAACGCTTGTCACTCTCGTCATAGGAACTTTTATGGAAGTAATAGTGCCTTCGATATATGTAAAAGGCGGCGCAGGCGGGCTGCTTGACCTGACCAACTCCTACCTGCTAATATGGGGCGCCGGAATAATATACGCAATGCTTCGTTACAGGATATTCAGGATTTCCCCCACCGGAGCCGCAGACGATATTGTGCACAATATAAGCGACATACTTCTGCTTCTGGACAGGAACATGAATATCGTTTACGCCAATGCCGCCGCATGTACGGCGCTTAAATACAAACAGGACGACCTAGCCGGCCTTCCCTTTTTATCCATAATTAATGAAAAAGATATGATAAAGATAATCAACCCCCCGGGGCTGATAAAAAACATGGATATAGAACTTGTGGCGAGCGACCGCACCCCCGCGTTTGTGAGTTTTTCTATATCAATGATGCACGACAGTTCCGGCCCCCGCGGATTCATACTGGTGGCGCGCGATATAAGCGAAAGGCGCATTTATGAAAAGCGGATAAAACGGGAACGCGACAATGCCAGGGCCTATCTTGAGTCTGCCGGGGTCATGTTCGTACTGCTTGGGCGGGACGGCTGCATAAAGATGGCCAACAAAAAAGCGGTTGATAAACTTGGTTACGCTTCTGAAACCGAACTGCTCGGAAAAAACTGGCCGGAATCATTTATACCCGGAGAAAAAAGTGCGGAATTCAAGTCCGCCATTGATAACGGCTTTGCGGGCGTGTCCGACCCCCGGCCTTTGACAGCTGACATGCTCTGCCGCGGCGGCTCAAGGATAATGGTAAAATGGAACTTCACACAGATAAAAAACCCGGGTGAAAACTCTGATGACATTCTTTGCGCCGGCGACGACATCACCGAGGAATATAAAAATGCCGACAGACTGAACAAACTTTCAACGGCAGTCAGGCAGTCCCCCGTTTCCATAGTAATAACCGATACGCAGGAAAACATAACTTACGTCAATCCAAAATTCAGCGAAGTAACTGGATATTCCGAGGATGAGGTGTACGGTAAAAACCCGAGAATCCTGAAATCAGGCGAAACGTCAATGGAAAGTTATAAAAAAATGTGGGAGCAGCTTTCATCGGGAAAAACCTGGCACGGCGAATTTCACAACAAAAGAAAAGACGGTTCGTTGTTCTGGGAAAATGCCTCAATTACCCCGGTAAAAAATTCCGAAGGCTATATAACCTCGTATCTGGCGGTAAAAGAGGATATAACAGGCGAAAAACTTGTGCGCGAAGAGCTTAAGGTCTCTTACGAAAAGTTAAAAGAGCTTGACGTTTTAAAGGAAAATTTCATGTCAATGGTTTCCCACGAACTCCGTACGCCCATTACCTCCATCAAGGGCTTTCTTTCCCTGATACTCGGCGGTTCCGCCGGGCCCGTGAATCCGGCCCAGCGCGAGTTCATAGAGATAATCAAGAACAATTCGGACCGGCTCCTTACGCTGATAAATGACCTGCTGGATGTGTCAAAAATGGAATCAGGCGCATTTACAATAACAAAAAAAGAAAACGACCTTATCCCTGTGATAAAAAACGCCATAAAGGATATTTCTTCCATAGTCGCAAGAAAGCACATTAATATTTCCTTTGAAGGCGGCGAGACACCGCTGATTTTTCCTTTTGACGACTACAGGATATCGCAGACAATAATAAATCTTCTGAACAATTCAATAAAATTTTCCAGGGAAAATTCACAGATAATAATTTCCGTTAAAAAATCGGCTTTCAGCGCCATTGCGGTTCCCGGCCACGCCGGCTGTTCATTTTCACCCGATTCAAAATTCGCGGTAATCAGGGTGAGGGATTTCGGAACCGGTTTTCCTCCGGAATACGCGGAAAAGATATTCAACAGGTTTTACCAGGTTGAAAACGTAAACAACAGGGCGCATCAGGGCACCGGGCTTGGATTGAGCATTGTCAAATCGATAATAGAACTGCATGGCGGCTGTGTATGGGCGGAGTCAGAAGGGCTTGATAAAGGGGCCTGCTTTGTTGTAATTATCCCCCTGCTGTCCTGAACATTCCGGGTCCGGATTACATATTTGCCGTTGTTGTATTTCCATCCGGCTGTGAATTTGCATCGGTATCATGGACGACATCGTTTCCCGGGACAAATTTATACAGTTCAAGCGTATAAGCATCCGTACTCTGGTAAATCATGCCGATATTGACGCAGAACCACTGTTCCTCGTGTTCTACCTTGCCGTCGCCCTTGTCTATGTCGCTCGATACCCTGAAAACATGCTCCTTTTTTCCCGATAAAGTGATGTCGTCTTCTCCGAGAACCGTAAATTTAGCCGATGTTTTTCTTGTTATTTTTATCATATTAAGCAGATATACCGTTCCCGTGGAATCCGATTCCCATGTGTCTCCGGTTTTCATCGGAAATTTCAAATACTCAATCTCGGGATCAAGCAGGACATCGAGAAATATAAATCCAAATACCGGAAATTTGAGGTTCCTGATATAAGCCCCCTCTTTTGTAAACCTCACCACATTTCCCTTGTTTTCCTGAGGGACGAAGTAATAATAATAGTCATTGCCGCCAAGCATAAACTTTGAGTCAATTAGCCCGACAACGTTATTTATATCATCCGGCCTGTCTTTGTGCCTTATCCTGAAATACCATCTGTCCTGCATGTTGACCGGAGACAGCGACTGCCAGTCTTTTAATGTCTCTGAAACGCTTGCGCACAGCGTCGTGGCAGAATTTTCAAGAGTGCCAAAAGGGACGTCCGCGGAAAAGGTATTTACTATCGCCGAGGGCGAAGTTAACGGAGTTATAACGGCCGGAACATCAGCAGCCTTAAGGGAGCAAAACAGCGATAACGTCATTATCATCGAAATATAAACCAATTTTTTCATTTTATTACAACCTCGAATTATTTAATTACCTAATAGTTAGGTAATCTAAATATATATTGATTTACAGGAAAAGTCAAGTTTATTTTAATTTTTTTTATAAAAAAAGGCCGCTGTTTTAAACAGCGGCCTTTTAATTTCTATATCCAGCTTATTGTTGGTTTCAGCCTTTTTTTATTCTTTCGGTCAAAGCCGGCAGTATCTCATTTAAATCTCCGACTATCCCGTATTTAGCCACGCCAAATATAGGCGCTTCAGGATCTTTGTTTACGGCCACGATGATATCCGAGGACTGCATCCCGGCAAGGTGCTGTACTGAGCCCGATATACCGCAGGCTATGTAAAGCTTTGGCGAGACTGTTTTGCCGGTCTGTCCAACCTGATGCGAATAAGGTATCCAGCCGGAATCCACCGCCGCCCTTGACGCGCCTACGGCTCCGCCGAGCGCCTGGGCAAGGTCACGGACAAGCTTGAAATTTTCCGTCCCGCCTATTCCCCTTCCTCCTGATACGATTATGTCCGCTTCTGATATGTTAATGGTAGTTTCAACTTCCTCAATAAATTCAATAAAGTGTGAACGCGCCACGAGCGAGTCGGCCTTTATCTGCGGCCTGATTATTTCCCCTTTTCTTGCCGGGTCCTTTGCAAGGGCCTTAAAAACCTTATATCTCGCGGTTGACATCTGGGGCCTTCTCTCCGGCGTCATGATTTTTGCCATCAATGAACCGCCGAAAGCAGGCCTTATCTGGAAAAGGTTCCTTTCGGCCATGTCAAGTTCAAAGCCCGTACAGTCCGCTGTCAGTCCGGCGTTAAGCAGGATGGATACCCTTGGAAAAAACGCCCTGCCGACGGCTGTCGCTCCTGTAAGTATTATTTCCGGCTTGAACTGAGAGGCTATATCCGCCAGCACGTTGGCGTATAATTCGTCGTTAAAATGGTCTAGCTTCGGATCGTCTACAAGGTAAACCTTGTCGGCTCCGGCGGCTATGAGATCCTGCGCCTTGTCCGAAATGTTGTTGCCCAGCAGCACGGCGCAAAGTTCCACCTTTAACTGGTCGGCCAGTTCCCTGCCTTTTCCAAGAAGTTCAAAAGCCACATTGTGAAGCTTGCCGCGCCTCTGTTCCGCGAATATCCATACTCCGTTAAATTCTGCCTTGTTTAATTTAGCCATTTTTTATCCACCCCTTACTTTATAAAGCCAAGCGTTTTCAGCTTGCCAAATAGATTTTCTGCCCTTGCCGCGGCATCGCCCTCAATGAGCTCCGCATTTCCCGCTTCCCTTGTTGCCGACCAGCTTTTCGCGACCCTTGTGGGGGAGTTTTTAACTCCGACCATATCCGGGTCGCCGCCGATATCCGCCAGCGTCAGCACCTGGGGCTCATACTTTTTCGCCCGCATCTTGCCTTTGAGCGACTCGAGCCTTGGTTCATTTATCTCTTTTACAACCGTGAGCGCCACCGGCAGGGTTGATTTCACTACATCCGTGCCGTCTTCCATCATCCTCTCAACGGTTATCTCCGTAGCCGATATTTCCCTTATTTTTTTCACCCATGTAAGGGAAGGCATTTTCATATACTGCGCAGTGGACGGCCCTACCTGCGCCGTATCACCGTCAACAGCCTGCTTGCCGAAAAGTATAATATCACATCCGAGCTTTTCAGCGGCCTTGGCCAGCGCGTATGATGTCGCCCATGTATCGGAACCGGCCAGCAGCCTGTCGGATAAAAGTACCGCTTCATCCGCCCCCATGCCTATGGTAATTCTCAGCATATCCTTTGCCATCGGCGGCCCCATCGTTATGACAGTCACCGTTCCGCCGACTTTTTCCCTTATCCTTAATGCTTCCTCCACCGCGTACATATCAAAAGGGTTCATTACGGTTCCGGCCGTCTCCCTTTTCAGCGTGCCGGTTTCCGGGTCGACTTTAATGTTAGTCGTGTCAGGAACCTGCTTGATGCAAACAACGATTTTCATGCAAACCTCCTGTAAATTTAAATTATTCTATATATTGATGGTTATTTCCACGGATTCTATGAAAACATCCAGGCCCAAAGGGCCCGGACAATGCCTTATTTTTTCTTCGCCGCCGATTCCTTTATCATCTTGGCCGCGATTTCATTGAGCTGTATCTGGCTTGTGCCCTCATATATCTGTGTTATTTTCGCGTCTCTCATCATTTTTTCCACGGGATATTCCTTCATATAGCCGTATCCGCCGAATATCTGCACGGCATTGGTGGTCACCCTCATGGCAACCTCTGACGCGTAATATTTTGCCATTGCCGATTCTTTGGCGAAATCTGTTGCGCCTCCGTCAACCGCGCGCGCGACATTATAAAGCAGGGACCTTGAAGCTTCAACTTCAACGGCCATATTGGCCAGCATATGCTGAACAGCCTGGAACGAGGATATCTTTGTACCGAACTGTTCCCTCTGCCTTGTATATGCCAGGGCCTCGTCAAGCGCTCCGGCCGCGATTCCAAGAGCCTGGGCGGCAACGCCCGGCCTGGAATGATTAAGTGTGCCGACGGCATGTATGAACCCCATGCCCTCCCTGCCTCCGAGAAGATTTTCAGCCGGGACTTCGCAGTCCTGGAATATAAGCTCCCTTGTGGCAGAGGCGCGTATGCCCATCTTGTTCTCTTTTTTTCCGAATGTGAAGCCTTTCATTCCTTTCTCCACAATAAAGCAGGAACATCCCCTGGTTCCCTTGTTCTTATCGGTCATTGCAAAAACAGTGTATGTTTCCGCCTCGCCGCCGTTGGTAATCCACTGCTTTGTACCGTTTAAAATATACCTGCCGTCTTTTTTAACGGCCGTTGTCCTCATTGAACCCGCGTCCGAACCGGCATCGGCTTCGGTCAGGCCGAACGCCGCCAGCTTTTTGCCGGAAGCTATGTCGGGCAGGTACTTTTTCTTCTGCGCGTCCGTCGCGCCCAGAAGTATCGGGAACGTTCCGAGCGCAGTGGCGGCCATTGCCAGCGATATTCCGCCGCAGACTTTTGACAGTTCCTCAACCGAGAGTACCAGCTGCATTATTCCTTTTCCACCGGATGCCTGGGTGGCCATTCCGCCGTATTCCTCGGGTATATACAACCCGCATAATCCCAGGTCCGCCATTTCTTTTACTATATCCCACGGAAATATGCCTTCCGCGTCATAATGTTCCCTTACCGGTTTGATCTTTTTTTGTGCCAGCTCTCGGCACGTTTCTACGATCATTTTTTCCTCGTCAGAAAGAAAATAGTTCATCAGTTAAGCCTCCTTGGCCAGTTTCTCAATTGCTTTTTTTGCCGCCATCTGTTCCGCTTCCTTAATGGTCTTACCGCTGCCGGAGCCCACCGCGGCGCCGTTCGACATCACATCGACGAAAAACACCTTGCTGTGCTCCTTACCCTCGGTTTTGACAACTTTATATTCAGGAAGCCCGAGAGACGCGGCCAGAAGTTTCATCTGCAGGTCGGACTTATAATCCCCGAAATTATTTTCGCTTTTCAGGTCCTTGAATTCATCCCTGTAAATATTCAGGATAAACTTCTTTACCTCCCTGTAGCCCTTGAGCAGGTAAATCGCCCCGATTACGGACTCAACGACGTCCGAAATTATCTTTTTATTCTTTTCAACGTCGCTTATCTTCAGGGCCGAACCCAGCCGCATTCTTCCGGCTATTGAATTCATGTCGCCTATCTTAAAAAGAACTTCCTTGCTCACAAGATAACCCTTGATTTTCGCAATAGTTCCCACATCTTTACCTTTAATCTCATGATATAAAAAATCACTCACAACGGCTCCCAGAACCGAATCGCCCAGGAACTCAAGGCGTTCGTAGTGGTTGTCGCTGTTGGATTTATGGGTAAATGCCTGCGTTATCTCTCTGGATTCAAGTATCCCCAGTTTCCCGAGGAAGGAGAGTATATATCCCTCTTTTTTTACCTGAACTTCTTTATTATTATCGAGCCGTTGTGGCCTCCGAAGCCGAAAGAATTTGATAATGCGTAGTTTACCTCAACCGATCTTTTTGTATTTGGAACATAATCAAGGTCGCATCCCTCTCCGCCCTGGACAAAATTCCTTGTGGGATGCACCACATTATTGATGCAGGACATGGCGCAGATTATGGCCTCTACCGCTCCCGTGCCCCCGAGCATATGGCCCGTCATTGACTTTGTCGACGACATGGGAACCTTGTACGCCCTTTCGCCGAACAGCGTTTTTACGGCAAGCGACTCCGTCTTATCATTCAATTCCGTCGAAGTTCCGTGCGCGTTTATATAACTGACGTCGTCAATTGTGATACCAGCGTCGGAAAGGGCGTTTTTCATGGAAAGTATCGCGCCCCCGCCGTCAGGAGCCGGAGCCGTCATATGATAGGCGTCATCCGATGCCCCGTATCCGGCGTATTCCGCAAGTATCTTTGCGCCGCGTGCCTGGGCATATTCGAGTGTCTCAAGAACCACCATTCCCGCCCCGTCGGCCATTACAAATCCGTCCCTGTCTTTGTCAAAGGGCCTGGACGCGTGCTCAGGATCGTCGTTCCTTGTGGACAGGCTCCTGGCAGCCTGAAATCCGGCCAACCCCAGCGGAGTTATGGCCCCTTCAGTGCCGCCGCAGACGCATACTTCAGCGTCGCCGCGCTGGAGCAGTTTTGCCCCCTCGCCGACAGAATGTGTCCCGGTGGCGCAGGCTGTAACTATAGTAAAATTCGNNTGAGCATTGCTATCAGAAACGGAGACACCCTGCCCGGACCTTTTTCAGCAAGCACCATCATCTGTTCCTCGGTTACATTGATGCCGCCTATGCCCGAACCAAGCAGTACCGCCACCCTGTCCTTGTTCAACCCGGTAAAATTGAGCAGGCCGGACTGTTCAAGGGCCTCCTTTGCGGCCTTAAGGCCGTACTGGATAAAGCGTGGAGTGCGCCTTACTTCCTTTTTTTCCATTACCTCGTTGGGATCAAAATTTTTGATCTCCCCCGCGATCCTGGTTTCATATTTGGAAACGTCAAAATACGTAATGGGGCCTATGCCGTTCTTTCCTTCCAGCAGGGCCGCCCACGTATCGTTGACATTATTTCCCACGGGTGTGATTACACCCATACCCGTGATGACTATTCTCTTCTTCATGCTAAACCTCTTGAATTAAATTTGAAAAATTCCCGTTAAATCTTGGATTTAACGAACTCGGTGGTATCGCCGACTGTTTTGATCTTCTCGGCATCCTCATCAGCGATCTCAAGTCCAAATTCTTCCTCAAGGGCCATAACGAGCTCCACTGTGTCGAGTGAATCAGCTCCGAGATCATCAACAAAAGACGCCTCAGGTTTAACTTCCGACGGATCTACTCCGAGCTGTGCTACAACTACGTCTTTCACTCTTTCTTCAACTGTTTTCTCTGCCATGTTACAATTACCTCCTGGTTTTTTTCCTTCTTTTTTTTATTCGTTTCATTGTAAAACTAATATTTTTCAGCACGCTCGTGCTGCTTGTATTTCTTTTTAAAACAATACGAAAACATGATAATCATACTCTATACCCCTCGTCTTAAGGCCTTTGGCCTCCGACTTGACC
>PLPI01000125.1 GCA_003159495.1 candidate division FCPU426 bacterium
GGTTCCTGTAAGCATCGCCCCCGCCTCGACATTGCCGGGAATCCCTGCCTGTGAGCCGATTTTTGCGCCGTCGCCTATCGTGACATGGTCGACTATCCCCACCTGTCCTCCTATGACACATCCCGCGCCTATTTTTGTCGAACCCGCTATTCCGGCCTGCGCGACGATTATTGTAGATTCGCCTATTTCGCAGTTATGGGCTATATGTACAAGGTTGTCTATTTTCACATTATTGCCTATCCTGGTCGACCCGAAAGCCGCGCGGTCAATGCATGCGTTGGCCCCGATTTCGACGCCGTTTCCTATCAAGACATTGCCTATCTGCGGCACCTTTAAAAGCGCGCCGTTATCCTCTATAAAGCTGAAGCCGTCCGCGCCTATTACCGTGCCGGAGTGTATTATGCAGTTATCGCCGACTGCGCATCCGGGATAAATACTTACATTTGAATTTATCACGGTGCCCGTCCCGACCGTACAACCTGCGCCTATTGATGTAAAAGCGCCGATGAATGAATTTTCGCCTATGGAAGCCTTATCGCCGATAACCGCGAAATCTTCAATGGTTACGCCCCCGGCTGTCTTTGCGGAATCCGCGACAGAAGCTTTCGGCGATATGCGCGGCTGTTTTTTCTGCACCGGCATAATTATTGATATTGCCTTTACATAAGCCGCCTTGGCGTTTTTTACCTTTAAAACAGCCTTGCCTTTTATCTCATCGACAGAATCGGAAATTATGGCATAAGCGCCGGATTTTTCAGCTTCTGCAATAAATTTGGGTTTTAAAATAAAACTTATATCGGATTTTCCCGCGCCGCGTAAATCAGAGACCCCGGAAATGATTATTCCGGGGTCGCCGTTGATTATCTGCGCAGTTATCGCTGACGCCAGTTCCTTTAATGTAATATCCATGGGAACCTTGCGTTTACTGATCGTTCATTTGTTTTAATACTAAATAGGTAATATCATCGCCGCCAAAAAGGAGCATGCTCTTTTCAAAGACATAATCATAATTCTTTTCCTTTGCTATCTTCTGCACTATCGCCCTTATCTCCTCGACTATATTTGCGGTAAGATCCTTTTCCTGGTCCATAAGCTTCTGCTGCAAATCCTGCGCCTTTGTCTGGAGTTTTTCCGCCCTGCTCTGAAGGTCTTTCTGTTTCTGCTCCACGGTGTCCTTGTCAAGAATGGACATTTTCTTTTCAAGATCCGCCTTGTCCTTTAATATTGAGTCTTTTTCTTTTTCAATGGATTTTTGCTCCACTTCCATCTGTTTCTGGAGCTTGTCTTTGGCTGTCTTGGTTCCTGAATACTGCGAGAAAACCTTTTCAATATCCACGTATCCGACGGATAACGCGAATGAGTTTGCGGTAAAAGCAAAAAGCAACAACCCCGCGAGCAGTGCGACTGTCTTTTTCATAACAAAATCCTCCTTTTGATATCTTAAAATATATTTCCTATGTTGAAATGTATCTTCCCGCCGGGAACCCTGAGTACGGGATCAAGGCCGTATCCCCAGTCAAGCCTGATGAGCATGACGGTTCCCGGTATCGTGAGCCTCACGCCGCCGCCCACGCTGGAAACCAGGTATGGATCGGACCAGTTGACTTCGTTAAAATTATCCCAGCAATTTCCCGCGTCGTAAAAAACCGCCAGGGTCAGGACATGCTCAATGACTTTTAGTTTATACTCTATGTTTGTAACGAATGTAAAATCACCGCCGCCCAGCGGCCCTATGGCCCTTTCTTCGTAACCGCGCACCGTATCCGTGCCGCCGCAATAAAATTTTTCAGTGACCGGGACCGCGGAATTGCCATACCTTGAAGAATATGTCGTGGCGTTGCCCATCAGGACATGAACCCCGAGGACAAACTTCCATATGCTCGGCACAAAATAACGCAGGTCGGCTGTTTCTTTTACGTAATTATAATCACCTCCGAGGAGCCCTCCGCCGAGCTGCAGCGCCACGCTGGCGTATACTCCTTTCGAAGCGTCAAAAACATCATCCCTGTTGTCATAAGTATAGGAAGGCGATATCGACGATATCTGCCCCTTTGCCGATGTTACGGCCGTATTTGTCGTGCCAAGAACAGCGTCATGAAGGTCCGCGTCGACGTTGCTGTAGGTGTCTTCTTCGTACCTGTATGTCAAAAACACCTTCTGAAGGTCGTCTATTTTTCTGCCAAGGCTCACGCTGAAACCGTATGAATCCAGATCATATCCCTGATTGTTATATGTCGAATCCTCATAAGTGTTCCAAAGGTTAACCCCTGCAGACGTCGGTGTGTCAAAAAGCCAGGGGTCCTTGTAGGAAAGCTGCCAGCTTTTCTGCAGGTCGCCGTACTGTACATCCGCGGACATAAGTTTTCCCTCCCCGAAGAGGTTTGACTGGGAGAGCTGTACATACCCGACCAGCCCTTCCACGGTGGAGTACCCGGCGCCGAGCCCGACATTTCCCGTCTTCTTTTCCTGTACTTCAAATATCAGGTTAAGCTTGTCGACCTCGACCTGTTCCGTATCAATCGTCACATTGTCAAAGAATCCCAAATTGTATATTGCTTCCTGGCACCTTTTAATCTTCGTCGCGTCAAAAGGATCGCCTTCTTTTATCACAAGCTCCCTTAAGATAACCTTGTCCTTCGTGACATAATTACCGCGTATTTTTATCTTGTTGATATAAGCCACAGGGCCGTCGGTAATTGCCACGGCAATGTCCACACTTCCCGTATCGTCGTCATATACATAAGTTTCCTTTACCTGCGCAAATATCCGCCCCTGTTCCGCGAACATGGACCTGATTGTTGCGAGGTCCTTTTCAAAGGCCACCTTGTTAAAAGCCTTCCCGGCCACGCTGGTAATCTTTGCCGCAAAATCCTCGGGTTTGAATATCGAGCTTCCCGTAAAGGTGATGGATTTAATTGTGTATTTTATCCCCTCGTCAACGGGAATATTTATTGATATGGTCCTTTTTTCCTTGTCGATGACAACGTCCTTTTCCATGATTTCTTTTTTATTTAACTCAAGTTCATCCTCGGAAAAACCGTTTATCTTCGCCTTTACATAACCTTCCTGGTAATAGGACTCAAGCACGGCCTTGAAATCATCCGTAAGCTGGTTATCCGAGAACGTGCCGGACTGGAACCATCCCTCTTCCTTTGTTTTCATGGCTCCCTTTATCTTATCGAGTGCAAACACCTTGTTTCCAGTTGCCGTTATTGATGTGACCCTTAATTTATCGCCTTCATCTATTATAATCTCAATAGAAAGTTTGCTCTGCTTTTTGCCGTCTTTATTTTCAATTTCATAAGGGGTTAATTTGTAGGATGCCTTTGCGTAGTAAAAATTACGTTCATGATACATCTGCTCTATATTTCCAATGGCCTGCTTGAGTTTGTACTCGTCAAGATATTCGCCTTCCTTGATTTTTATACCCTTGTCTTCATCGTCAAGTTTTCCCTTTATATCGCCGTCGCCCACATTTTTATTGCCCGTAATGATTATTTTCCCGATCTGAAGCTTTTCCTTAACATCAATAACAAGTACGTTCTTGCCGTCCTCGTTGTCCAGGTATATCTTAATATCGTCAAATTTTCCTGTCTTATAAAGGTTCCTTATGTCCTCGCGGGTTTTGTATCTCGAAAAAACCATTCCGGCGCCGTAGGATATCTGGTCGCTGATTTCCTTTGAAGAAACGCTGGAATTGCCTGTAATCTTTACAGAATCTACAATTTCATCCGTGGCCGCAGCCGCCGTTACGGCAGCGGCCGCATGAATGACAGCGGCCGAAAGTCCCGGCGAAAACACCGCCATTAAGGCTACTAATATTAGAAGCAGTCCTGCTCTTTTCTTCATAAAATATAAAAACCTCCTGATGTTTTTAGAAAAACGAAAGTTATTATAGCATAACATGGAAATATTGCAAATAATTAAAGTAATTTTTTAATGAATTCATCCGCGTTATTTAGACGAAATGAAAGCTCTTTATGTTCATTTAAATGTTCATTTAAAAAAAATTAAAAAGTCCTTGATTTTATAAGCATGTTTGGGATAAAATAAGGTCAAATTCACGCAAGGAGACTGTGACATGGAAGCCGACCAGAGCGTGCTGCTTCTAAACACCACATTCGAGCCTTTGACGGTAGTGACCGCCCGCAGGGCGCTTAAACTCCTATTTTCAAAAAAAGCGCAGTCTATCGAGGATGGCGGCGCCTATATCCAGACAATAAGGGCAAAAGTCAGGATTCCATCCGTCATTCAGATAGTTTACTACATAAAAAAGCCGTATCTTGCCCCAAAATTCTCAAAAAGATCGGTTTTTATACGCGACAGTTTTAACTGCCAGTACTGTGGAAGGCACAACCCCAAGCCCACGATCGACCATATAATCCCCCGTTCAAAGGGCGGCAAGACCTGCTGGAACAATGTTGTAACCGCCTGCCACAGCTGTAACAATAAAAAAGGCGACCGGTCGCTCAAAGAAGCCGGTATGCGCCTGATAAAAGAGCCGCAGGACCCGAAATTTCTGGTTTATTCCGCCCTGATATCCCCGGCAAAGATAAAAAAATGGGAAAGGTATTTCCATCCGGAAAAGCAGGTTGATGAGGTTTTCCGCCTGGATGCGGCCATTACCGAGAAACTTTCGCTGGAGTCTTAAAGCCGCGCCCTGATCTTTTAAAACAATACGTCCGCCTTTGAAAAAGGGCATATATTGAAAAAAGCGCAGAATTTGCATACAAAAGCCGACGGAGTGGCGTCAAATTTTCCCGTCCTGATATCAGCCGCCACCTCGTGTATCTGCTTTTCGTACTTTTCAAGGGTGTCTTTTCTCATTTTTTTGACGGCGGTTATCCTTGATTCAAAAAAGTAAACCCCGACCTCATCAAGGGGTTTCCCGAAAACCTTCTCGAATGATATGGAATAAAGCTTCAACTGCCTGGATATGTTCGGCGAATCAAGCTTTTCCCCGGCCTTTTCAAGATCCTTTACGTCGGATGTTTTGTAGTCAATCACCCGCCACTTGCCCTCTGTTTCATCTATCCTGTCCCATCTTCCGCGTATTATAATATCGCCGCCCATTTTGTATTCAAAATCTTTTTCGATAAATTTGGGGATTATATTATTTTTGCTTTCTTCCCTGTAAAATTCCTCTATATTTATAATCCCCTGTTCGTAACGCCTCTGTTCATGTGCGGTGGAGATAAACCCGGTCGGCTTCCACATTGACCTGAATATCTCCTTGAGTTCTTCCAGGGTCCTTTCCCCTCCGTCCTGGCGGGCCTTGAAAAATTCCGAAGCCACTTTGTGCATGCACAATCCGTAAATTATATTCGGCTCTTCCCTTATGGGCAGCTTAAGGACATGAATAAGTTTGTATTTATAAGGGCACGTGAGGTAATCGTCAATCTGGTAATTTGAAAGCTTTAACGGCCCCGGATGAGACGCGGACTCTCCGGCAACCGCTTCCGGAACACGCTCAAAAAACCTGAATTTATCGCCTCCGGCGTCATCCTTTATTTTTTCCGCCTCTTTATATCCGAGTTCAAGCAGAAAAACCGACGGTTTTTTATTTCCTGCACCCTCATATTGTTTTGAATATGTCAGATAAAGCGCCTCTTTTGCGCGCGTGACCGCCACATAAAATAACCTGCGTTCCTCTTCCTGCATATAAAGTTTTTCTTCGACCATATCTTTTAAAAGCTCCTCGGGCAGGGGGAACGGGAAGCCTCCCCTTGCGCGCACAGGAAATTTGTCCTGTATGAGCGCCGGAATGAAAACCACCTTAAACTCCAGCCCTTTAGCCTTATGGACGGTGGCAACCTGTACGACATTGTCGTCGCTGTCCTCGAATATGTCCCCCGCCGGATTGTCGCCGGATTTTACGCGCAGGTCGATGTAGGCCGTGAAATTATTGACGGTATCAAAGTCCTCGGAAACGGAGAATTGCTTGAGTATATCAAAGAACTTTGATATATTGGCCGCCTTGCGTTCGGAGGCTATGGTATTTTCCCTGAGGAGATTTTCAAATATCCTGCGGTTTTTTATATAATCATAAAGTATTTCACCCGCGCTCCAACCCTCTTTTACAAGCCCGCCGTAATGTTCAAAATCCCCGATAAACCTGCTGATTTTCGCATTTTCCTCCGCGCTTATTTCAAGTTCCGGGTAAAGTTCAAGTTTTCTTATCATATCAACTGCCGTAACAGAATATTCCACGGCCCTGTTGCCTATTTTTGACATTATATAAGGGTCAATGTTGTAAAATTCTGATATGGTAACGTCAAATACCGGATTGAATTCATAGGGGGTTGCGAGCATCCTGCAGAAATTAATCATGAACATGACCTCTTTTTTCGAAAACAAACCCTCGTCTCCGGTAAAACGGTAAGGGATTCCCCTTCTCTCAAGGGTCTTTAAAAACATCCTGGCGTCGTTGCGCGAACGCAGCAGCACCGCAATGTCCGAATAATCATAATAACCGGCTTTGCGCAGCCTTTCTATTTCATCCGCAACAAAATCGGCTTCCTGCGAATAAGACTGGAACATCTTAACCGTAAGAGCCTCCACTTTGTGGCTGCTTTTATAACCTGACACCAGGTGTTTTTCGATTCCCAGCCTTGTTTCCAGCCTGTCGGTATTATTCTGGATTATCCTGTACGCCGCGTCAAGTATCTCCTGCCTGGATCTGTAATTTGTCTTTAATACCACTATTTTCGCCCCGGTGTAACGTTTCTTAAAACCCATTATATTTGATATAGCCGCGCCCCTGAAGCGGTATATCATCTGGTCGTCGTCGCCGACGACATTAATATTGCCTTTTTCCCCCGCGATCAGGTTTATAAGCTCAAACTGCGCAAAATTCGTATCCTGAAATTCGTCTATAAGAATATATTTGAAACGTTCCCTGTACTTCAACAGCACTGACGCGTTCTCTTTCATCAGATAATACGGCACCATTATGAGGTCGCCGAAATCCATCCTGTTTTTTTCCTTTTTAATGTCCTCGTAATTTTTGTAAAACCGTGCGAGCTCGATGTGGCGTTCGGCCGCCTCTTCAAAAGCC
This sequence comes from candidate division FCPU426 bacterium, assembly GCA_003159495.1. Lineage (GTDB taxonomy): Bacteria > Oederibacteriota > PGYV01 > PGYV01 > Palsa-1178 > Bog-1181. The sequence goes on from PLPI01000125.1 coordinate 7,058, forward strand.
TTTGCCTCCAGCGCGTCCCCGGAAACCGGCCTTTCCCTGAGCCCGGCGGCGAAATCAGCGTACATCTGCGGGGTTATGAGATTATCCTTCAGTTTTGAGATAAAATCCGCTAACTCTGCCAGGTACTGCGCGGGATTATTAAGCGGCCTGTAAAGCGAAAGGCCCAGCCTCTCTATATGCTCCACCATAAAAATTATGGAATCGGGTTTTTTCATTATTTCCCAGTCCGGTGCTATCCTGAGATCGGCGAAAGAATCGCTGATTATACCGTTGCCGAATGAATGAAAAGTGGATATATGCGAGTCTACCATGCCGTATGGTACAAGAACGTCAACCCTGCGTTCCATTTCCTTGGCGGCTTTCTCCGAAAAAGTCAGGGCCAGTATCTCGGACGGCTTTGCCGCCCTGCTGTTTATAAGGTGGGCAATGCGCTCGGTTATCACGCGCGTTTTTCCGGTCCCGGCCCCGGCGACGATCAAAAGCGGCCCAGCGCCGTGGCTGATTGCAGCCTCCTGCGCCTCATCCCGCGCCGCGCCTGAGATTTCCTGTGATTGACCTGTTGTCTGATTTATCTTTTTTTTACCTGCCATAATGCCTCCGTCCTGAAACATTATAGCAAACCGGAGGGTATTTGCAATCAACATCCCATCACACGGATAATTACAACGAAGGTAAAATTTAAAATGTAAAACCAAAAATTACAATTTATAATTAATAAAGTTAAGGAAAAGCAAAACGCGCCGGTATAAACCGGCCCTGCGTTTTTAATTCAAGGCAAGGCTTTCTATCCCCTCGGCCGCCAGTATGCGGCGGTATATGTAAAAATATTCGTCCCTGTTCTCGCCTATAACCTCATAAATAATGTCTTTTACATCGTCGTTTGACGGTTCCATTATTTCAATCTCGGTATTGATGCCCTGTTTGTAAATATTCGCCATATTAAGCTTCTTAAAAACCCTGGACATTTTTTTCAGTTTTTCATCCTCGAGTCCGAGAAATCCCGCCAGTACGCTTAAATTAACCCTGGCGAAACGCGCGGAATAATTGATGTTAAAACACAGAAGCGCTATTGCTTCTGGGTAAGAGAGCAGTTCTTTTAACTCTTCATATCTTTTATCTGTTGTCATAAATTTTAACCGCCTTTCATGGCTATACATTTGGACAAACCAGGGCGGATAAAGTTTCACTGATTGTTTGGTGCTGTCGAAAAACCCCGCCAATGTTGCCAGATCCCGTGTATACGGCATTTTTATCGGCCTTGCGCCGCNNATGCTTCGATAAACTCAGCATCCTGAGCCTGCCGAAGGAATCCGAGAAAAATGCCATATACACGGGATAAACCGTGCAACAGGTTTTTCGACAGCACCTATTTGCGGAGTTTTTTGCTTAAAGAAGGGTGCGCTTCATCTTAATATATAAAACGGCTTATAGTCCCGTCCATCGCCGTTTCCGGACGACAAATCAATTATCCTGAAATAATACGTCCCGTTTGCTATTCCCTTAAACTCGCCCCTGTCAAATGTCCTTGAGTAATTTCCCTTTTCCAGAGCCCCGAGGCTGAGCCTCTTTATTTCTTTTTTATCACTTGTATATAGCACAAACGCCGCGGAATTAATCTTTTCATCAATGGAAATATCAATTTTCAGGTCCTGTTGCGCTGAATTGTACGGCGTTGGATAAGGGTTAAAGTTCCTGGATTGCGGCCGCGGGGCTGTTTTAACATTTTTAACCGCATTACCTCTGCTTTGCGGAAAAATATAAGCGGAAGAAAAAATAAATAATGTTATATAAAAAACAATCGACATTTTTTTTAACATTTATCCCGCCTCCCTATTCAGCACCGTTGAATTCCACTATTATTATACTTTACAGAATATTAAAATTCAATGTAAATGAACCGGTTTTAGTTGTTTGGTTTCATCTTACGGCACAATAAAAAATTCGTAATATTAGCAAAAATTATCCACGGACGGCGCGCCATGTTAAATAGAAAAGCCCCTGTTGCCAGGGGCTTTTTTAGGGAAATAGCACAAAGAGCTTATCCCGCCTTTTAAAGCAGGTACGAAAAAGTTAGACATCCATAAAACGGATAAGTTGCACCCTTTTTATCCATGTTTTTAAGGAGTTTTTGAGCGATTTTTTCTTGTTATTGTCCGTTATTTGTTTTATTATAATATGTTAATTAAACTAAACAAACCGGGATAAAATGAAAAGAAAACACTGGATATTTGTACTGATTGGTTTTGTCACCCTGCTGAGGCTTATTTATATAAACTGCATACCCCTGCTCGGGGATGAGGCTTATTACTGGCAGTGGGCAAGGCACCTGGACTGGGGATACTATGAACAGGGTCCCATGGTCGCCATTGTCATATGGCTGTTTACAGTTTTCACAAAGATAAGCACGGTATTTACCATACGCCTGGGGGCAGTTGTCCTTTCAACAGCCACCATGATAGCGGCTTATTTTACATACAGGAAACTTAATCCCGGAGATAAAGATGACCGGGAAAATTTATACCTTTTCGCGCTTATTAATTTTTCCATAATATACTCCATTGGTTCCGTCCTGATGATGCATGACACGGTTATGGTATTCTTCTACTCGCTCTTTCTTTATAACTTTATCAATCTGGTTGAAAAACCGGAAAATAAGGCACACTGGATAAACGCCGGGATTTTACTCGGCCTTGGCATCATGTCAAAACTCACCATGGGTACGGTTTACATCGCCCTTTTGGCCTTCCTGCTTTTAACAGGGTCATTTAAAAAGCACCTTAAAAACTTCCTGTTATTCACATTTTTCACCGCGCTCTTTTCCGCCCCGCTGGTTTACTGGAACTTTATCCACGATTTCGCCACGGTAAAATATCTTTTTATACGCGGCAACCCGGGCAGCGGAATAACTTTCAGGTATTTTTTCGAGCTAATCGGCTCGCAGATAGGCCTTATTTCCCCCTTCATATTTATTTTGTTCATACCCGCGTTTGTTAAAAATGGTTTAAAGCCCGCTTTTGAGAAAAAATTCGGTTTTACCGTGCTTTTCTGGGTTTCAATTATTCCCTACCTTCTGCTGAGCCTAAAAAGCAGGGTCGAAGCCAACTGGCCCGCCTACGCGTTTTTTCCGATGTTTTTTCTGGCCGCTCCGGTGCTTGCTTCGTCCGGAAAGGTTTGGCGAAACACGGTATTGTATGCCAGCCTTGCCCTTGTGCTTTTTGTCCACATTCAGACCGCATGGCCCATAATACCCCTTCCGGAAAAAAATGACCCTTTAAAGAAAACATATGGATACAAAGAACTTGCCCAAAAACTTTATGCTGATTATGC
>PLPI01000107.1 GCA_003159495.1 candidate division FCPU426 bacterium
TTCCGCCACTTCGACAGGCTCAGCGGTGTCTTCTGCAACTTCCACGGAAATAATAACAAACACCGCGACGCAGGCCGGAACGCCTTCAGTAACAGATACGAGGACGCCGGCCGCGACTGTTACTTCGTCCCCGGTAAATACTATAACTCACGCGCCGTCGGCTACGGATACATTTACACCGACATTGACATATACACAGACACCCGTGGATACCGCCACGGAAGTTCCAACAGAAATTCCGCTTTCCCCCACATTCACCGCGACGCCGGCGGAAACAGGCGGGATATTTAAGATAACCGTCGATGAGATATATCCAAACCCATACAATCCGGCGCTTTATGACCTTGTTTTAAATGTGGGCGGGAATAGAAACGTAAGTTCATACAGCCTTAAAATATTCACCGAGGCATTCAGGCTCATTAGGGAGATAAACGTGGACAAAAACATGGCTGCGGGAAAGAACGCCGCCATGATAAACCGGGCCAATTTTAATGGCATATCCGGCGGCATATATTATTACGTGCTTTCTGCGGCCTCTGTGGATGGTTTAAAAGCTGTCAGCAAACCCGGCGCCGTTATAATTTTGAACAAATAGTATTTTCCGAAACCATCCGTCAACCCGAATCAGCTCCTGTACGCATTTTATGCCGCTAAAAACGGCTTTGTTGCGCCGGCGGAACTTTTTACGGCCGCCGTCCGGAGAAAAATTAGTGATGAAAACATGCCGGGGTGTTTTGATATGACTGATGGAAGTTATTATATAAAGAGGTTTATGAACGGCAAGGGTAAAAAATGGATGGATTATTGATGGAAAGATTAAAAAAAGCGCCGTTTTCAGAGAGTTTTATAAAAATAAGGGCGTATTTACTGATAGGCGTATTTCTGTTAATAATAGTTATATTCAACTCATCCACTATAAAAGCCGCATGCACCCCCACAAGCGCGCAGTTATGCGCGGCGGTCGATGATTATGCTTTCATTTATTTAAACGGAAATCTGATAGACACTTACACATATTGCGATATAAGCAACGGCGGTTGTACCCCGAAATGCGACACGCTTAATACAACCCAGCTGGGATATTTAATGCAGACAGGCAATGTAATCGCCGTATATACACAAAACACTTCAGCCGGGGAATTATGGGCATCATGGTCGCTTGATGTGAATTGTGCGGACGGCACACAGGCTTTAATATCAAGCGACAGCCTGCCTGTAAGTTTATATCATGATCCGTCATGCGCCTCGCCAAATCCTTCCCCGACACCCGGCGGCGGGCATAACTGGTATGATGCTGCTTACGTGCAAAACGGGGCATGGGGGCCGCCGGTTGAAATGAGCGGACATAAATATGGCAAAAGATTGAGTGATCCCGTTACGGGCAGCCTGCTGACGGCATTAAGCTGGGAAGCCACAATGGATACTGAATGCGGCGCACTCTGGTTCAGGGAACCGTTTACACTGGCGCCGGTACCGACTCCGGCGCCGCCGCATATTACCATATCAAAATCGGCCAATCCATCCACAGATATAGGCAAGACACCGCCGACTACGATCACGTTCACACTTCACATATGCAACACGGGCGGAGGGACGCATGGAAATCCGGTGGTCATCAACGATACATGGACAAACCCGGCAGATTCGTGGAGTTATTTATCGCCCGGTTCATATACGGACACCCTGTTCGGGGAAATTGATTATTCCGGAATAAATCCTAACGCCATAATAACTTTTGCCAACGGTTTCAACGCGAATACCTGTTATGATTATGTTTATTCCGTCGCCATGTACAGCGGACAGCCCACATACTGCCTGAACTGGTCCAATAAAGCCAATTTAAGCTATCTTGCCCAACCGACTGTGGTTGCGACGGTTGTATTGAGCGATTACTGTCCGCCGCCGCCAAACTTTACACTGACAAAATCGGCGAATCCAACCACGGGCGTTCAGAACGGCACGGCGATATCATTTAACATGCATTTATGCAATACGGGCGGGGCTGCATGGACGGGGACAATGACGCTTGTTGACGACTGGACAAATAACACCGACGTCTGGCAATATGACGGGCCGCATTCCATATTAAATCCCGCAGCAGGAATAAGCTCGATAAGCGCTTCCAACAGCGGGCACATAACGACTTATACTATAACCCTTAAGCCGCCGGGATTTACAGGATGCGTGGATATTCCAATGAATATGCATATGACGGCGCAGAATCCGGGCAACTGTTCCTGGTACAATAAGGCGTCGCTTAGTTATTTTGCATCACCGGTTGTGGTATCTACGGTCAATATGGCTGATGTTTGCACGCCGACATTTACAATAACAAGCACCAATACGAAGACTTACACGGCAACGGATACCCCTACGGAAACGCCGTCTCCGTCGTTTACACCGACTTATACCCGGACGGACACATCAACTTCAACATACACGATAACATCAAGCGCGACTTATACCGCCACATATACGTTCACCCCGACCGATACGCCGACATTCACGAGGACCGATACGCCGACATTCACAGACACGGCAACTGATACGCCGACATTCACCCTGACATCAACAAATACACCCACGACATCAAAAACCATCACGCCGACCTTTACCGTGACAAAAACATTCACACCGACATATACGGCCACACCGACATTTACAGCAACCCCGACGTTCACATCCACATATACGGACACGCCGACTTTCACAAGCACCAGGACATTTACCCCCACTTATACTGAAACAGTAACCTCGACATTTACATATACTTTTACCGCTACGCCGACCTTTACAATGACATATACTATGACGAACACACGCACGTATACGCCTACTTTTACATTGACATCCACACCGACCGATACGCCGACATATACGTGCACTTACACATCAACATATACGCCCACATTTACATGCACTGTGACATTGACTTTTACCCCTACTCTTACAATCACGCCGACCATAACCGCGATAAACACTTATGTTAAGCCGGGATATCTGCTGACTGTGAAGGTATATAATGAGGCAGGCGAAGTGGTAAAGACAATAATAACGGTCTCAACGGACTATGTGCTGACAGGAATAATAACGTCAACAGGCGGAAACACGGCAAACGCGTTTTCCAGTGATAAAATTCTTACAATCACCATACCGGGCGCCGGCCCCGGCGGAACGGACATCGTGACCTCATGGGACGGCACAACGGATGGCGGACAGCCGGCAGCTTCGGGTACATATTATATCTCGGCGGCCGAGACGGATACCTTCGGTCAGGTGATGAATGTAACAAAAGATATAACACTGATAAAAAATTCAACTTATGTTCAGCTGAATATTTTCAACAGTGCGGGGGAACTTGTCAGGACGATTACGGATGTTAATTTTGTTTTTCCGCCTAACTTTCTCTCCGGCCCGGACGGGCTTGGCATAAAGCTGGATGTCCCGCAGCTTATTACCACAAAACAGGCAAATTCGTCGCCCGTCCAGATAAAGTTCGGCGCCGCCTCCGCGGATATCATGCTCTGGGACGGAAAGAACACGGAAGGCCTGTCGGTAAGCAGCGGGGTATATGAAATGCAGCTGGTGGTTAAAACAGAGACATTAACCGAGATTGTGGCGACAAAAAGTGTAACGGTGCTTGAAAACAACGACGTGTTTATAGGCAATATAAAAACGGTCCCAAACCCATATAACGGCTCCACGGACGGGATACAGCTTATATGGACAGCAAATGAAACGGGGAAAATGACGATAAGCATTTATAACATCTACGGAGAACTTATCCGCAACATAAACGCCGCGCTCGAAAGCGGCGCCGTAAGCTGGGATGTAAAAACCGCCGGCGGAAATCAGGCCTCAAACGGCCTGTACATCGCGGTCCTTCAGGGGATATCAGAGAGCGGCAATGTTGCCAGGATGATGGTGAAAATTGCCGTTAACAGAAGGTCCGCAGGTCAGTATTAAGCAGTCAGACCGCTTTTTTAAACCGCTTTTTCCCATCAAACTTGATTTATTACGGTAAATACCCTATAATAAAGCCGGCAACGACATGCTGGCTGAAAAAATAACGCAAAAAGGAAATACTGATGAAATTTGTGACCATTAAGGATATAGCAAAAAAACTTGGCATAGACCACTCAACGGTTTCACGCGCCATTAATAACGAGCCCGGCGTGAGCGCCGTCACCAGACGCAGGGTGATGGAAATGGTAAAAGAGATGGAGTACGTGCCAAACATGGCGGCCAGGGGGCTGGCGCGCGCGAAATCAAATACAATAGCCGTCGTTACCTACTCATATTTCTCCACCTTTGCGGTCGAACTCATGAGGGGCATCGAGGCGGAGATGCTCAATACCAAATATGAAATGTTGTACTACTCCACGAGCATGTACACTTTTATAGGGACGTCGGGCAGGGACGCGTATATATATGAAAAAATATTAAATGAAAAAAAAGCGGATGCGCTTATTGTTTTTTCCGGCGTATTGTACGGGAGAAAGAATATCACCGAACGCTATAATAAGGCGGGGATACACCTGATATTCATCGAGGGGATGGATACACGGGGGAGCAGGGTGCATTATGACAATGAAATGGCCGCCGGCATCGCCGTTAAACACCTGAAAGAACGGAACAGAAAAAAAATAGGCATGCTGACGGGAAATACAATAGTGGTGCAGAGTTTTAAGGAAAGAAAACAGGGATATTTGAAAGCTTTTGGCCCGAACGAAAGGCGTGAGGCGGAAGCGAATATTTTTGAATTTACCGAAGTCACCTCGGAAATGGCGGTTAGCGCATTTAATTTTTTTGTGCGCAACGGCATAGACGCTGTTTATGTTGCTGTCGGGGACGAATTCGCGCTGAGCCTTATCAAAGAGGCTCGCAAGGCCGGGCTGCGCGTTCCCGAGGACATGGCAATTGTCGGGCAGGACGACACCATTACATCATACGCCGCCGACATTACAACGGTAAGACAGCCTATAGTGCAGATGGGGAGAAAAGCAGTTGAGATAGCGGTCAGGGCGCTGGATGGAAATGACGCCTCCCTGAAGGATGAAATTTTCTATCCCGAACTGGTAATAAGGAAGACAACGTAGGCCTTCCGATTTTTTTACTACAAAACAAAATCATTAAGGTTTTCAAAAACAGTGCCGGGAGGTTTGGCCGTGAAAAACCGGGAATCCGCGGGACAGGGGCCGTCAGGTAAAAAAATATTCTTCAGGGCTCCGAAGTGGGAGAAAGAATTTGAGGAACTGAGGAAAATCGCGCTTTCCTGCGGGCTTTCCGAGGAGATGAAGTGGGGCTGGCCCTGTTATTCACTGCGGAAGGATAATATTGTTTTAATACACGGGTTTAAGGAATACTGCGCGCTGTTGCTTTTTAAAGGCGCCCTGTTAAAGGACCCGAAAGGCATCCTGATTCAGCAGACGGAAAATGTTCAGGCCGCCCGCCAGATACGTTTCACAAATTTGGCGGAAATAGTGAAGCTGAAAACTGCGTTGAAATCATACATCAATAACGCCATTGAGGTGGAAAAATCCGGCCTGAAGGTGAAGCTTAAGAAAACCTCGAATTTTACCGTCCCCGTGGAATTTCAGGATAAACTGGATAAAGACCGGGCGCTGAAAACCGCTTTTTACGCGCTCACACCGGGAAGGCAGAGGGTGTATCTCTTTTATTTTTCCCAGGCAAAACAGTCCAAAACAAGGCAGGAGAGGATTGAAAAATACATAAAACAAATTCTGGGCGGGAAGGGTCTGGATGATTAATCAAGCCTGTTACAAAGCTTTTCCCGTACTTTCCTTTATTATACGCACCCGGATAAGACGCAAATTATATGTAAGGCGGAATATTATTTGACTTACTTTATTTGATATGGTAAGCTTTGTTTTTAGGAGGTATATAATATGAAAACTATCACAGTAACGCAAAAAGGGCAGGTCGTGATACCCGCGAAAATAAGGCAGCTGCTTCACATCAAAAAGGGAACAAAACTGATTGTAAAGCAGGACGAACGCGGCATCCTTTTGACGCCCGTTGAAGACGGGTACATAACGGCCATGAAAGGGGCGCTTAAGGCTGATGAATCAATGACGCAATTCCTGCTGAATGAACGCTCCCTTGAATCCGCAGGAATGGAACACAAATGGAAAAAATAGCGCTGGATACGCACGCAGCGGCTGCATTTTTCTACAACGAACCCGGCGCGGATATAGTGGAGCAAATCCTGCTGAAAACCCGCAAAAAAAACGCAGCAGTAATCATGTCAGCGGTCAATTACGGCGAATTGTTCTATGCCGTCCTGAAAAAATCGGGAAACGAAGCGGCCCTGAAAGCACGGGACATGATTGATGCCATTCCGGTAAAAATAGTCGATGCGGACCGCAATATAGCGCTTCTTGCCGGAAGTTACAAGGCAGCGAAAAAAATGTCGTTTGCCGACTGTTTTTGCGCCGCAACCGCAAGAATTCACGGCGCTTCTATTGTGACGGGAGACAGGGAGTTTAAGGAAGTCGAGGATGAGATCAATGTGATGTGGATAAGATGATAAACGAAATAAAGAAGGGCAAAAGGAACATCAAGGCTTTTTAGCTGCTGTAAATTAGCGGGAAAACTTTCTGTTCTCTAAGAAAATATTTTTATTTCTTTACCCAGACATGGGTGATTTCCCCGAATACATATCTGCGATAATCGCTTGCTTTTTTGTAAGCTTCTTTTATATAGTCTCTGGCTTCCTGCGTGTAAAAATCATCGGGATTTGGGGTGGTGATCTGTGTTAATTTACATTCAATAATCAGCCTGGCTTCTTTGAAAGACACATCCCCTGAAGGAGTTTTAAGGGCCGTCAATTTAACTTCTTTCATTTTCCCGCTGTCTCTTCCTGATTTACTCCCCAAAAAAAGTATTTGTTCCTTATATTCATCGGGGAAGTAAGACATCGTATACGTTTTCTCTTTTTGAATAAGTTCAAGGGTATAACGGTCCGCCCGGATAAGGCACCAGGTGGCGGGTTTCCTGAAAAGCAGCCCAAAACCGCCTCCGCTGGCCGTCATGGAATTATAATGCTCCATCCTGCCCGCGGTAATAACCGGGAAAACCTTTCCTGCCAGAGTAAATACATTGTCGCATATCTCTTCCGGAGAAATTTGTTTAAATAATTTTTTGAAATTCATCTCTTTTTCCATTTTTGTCTCCATGCATGCCGGGTTTATTTATCCGGCATCCATTATTTGAGAACAAATGAATATGTTTTCATCAGTGATTTTACTCCGAAGGATGTTTAAATCAAGGGAAATATTGATTCGAACATTTTTTTTTGGTATAATATAAATGTTGCAACCACTAATTCTTATTGCCAGGGCGGCGTACAGTGTTACGCCATAATGGCGCCCCAGACCAGCTGGTATGTTATGGACAAGACATATTTACCCATTGTGGGCCAGTTTTCGAATTATGATAATTGCACCGGTATATCAATAACCACGACAGGGCAGTTCGCGCCGCCTTATCCAACGGGCACGCCGCAAATTTGGGGATTAAGGACAGCAACTCCGACGCCGGTTCTGTAAATAATAGAAACCGGGTCTCTGCCTACACCTGATGATTGCCTGAATGGCTGACGGAAGTTTTTTGTGTATAAAGTTATGGCCTGGACAGGGGCTTTATAAATCAAATTTTATAAGAGTTGTAAATGTTCAAAAAAGCAATAAGCAAGGTCCGGCACGCACGTTGTCTGCTATTTCCGTGATTTTCTCATCCCCCTGCAACGCCTCTAAAGCTACCTTTGCCTTGAAGTTTTCATCCAACTTTTTCTCATGGCGAACCTCCTGAGTCCATTAGATTCTACTACAGGAAATCCAACCATAAAAAGCGAAAAAAGGTTTGCTGTAATACGATACCATCATAGGTAAAGGCCTGAACCCATTTTCAAGAATTTTTTTAATCGATGAATAAGGCGGACTTGCTTTCCCGGGAAGTAAGTGTATACTCTAACTAAGGGTTAAAATCAAAAACCATCAAATAGCTTCTAACAAACACAATCTAAAACGGTTCATATACCAGGAACATTGATTTTGCAGAAGAACTGTCTGTATTCAGGAGGTGAGTAAGTTTCCGGCAGGGCATTAAGAATCAAAAAAAAGGAGAAAATTATGTTTGGAAAAAAATCAAAGATTTACCTGATCATGACTATTTCAGTTGTTGTCCTGTCTGTTGCGGCGATATCAGTTCTTAAAGCCGCAGACGCGGCTTCCGCCAAGACCCTGGCACAGTATGAAGCCGAGGCAAAGCTCGTTGCGGCCAATCTTGCCACATTTGACACGCTTGACTATGAGGTATTCACGGGCCAGCAGTGGGCCAGACTTCATGAGAGCCATTCAAAGGACGTTATAGTTCATTGGCCGGATGGCCACGTGACAAAGGGGATAAAAAAACACATCGAGGATCTCAAGGCAATGTTTGTTTATGCCCCGGACACAAGGATCAAGATACATACCGTTAAGACGGGCTCAACAGAATGGACGGCTGTAATCGGCATAATGGAGGGAACTTTCACAAAACCGATGCCGGGAGAGAACGGTAAAATGATCCCGCCGACAGGCAAGGCGTACAAGATAACAATGTGCACCGTTGGACACTGGAAGAACGGAGTTATGGACGAGGAATATCTTTTCTGGGACAATCTCACGTATATGAAACAGCTGGGACTGATGTAAAAATAGTTTTTGTGTCAAATATAAATCCCCGGAGAATTTTTTCCGGGGATTTATATTTGTATAAAATTTTGGATTATTTTAAAGATTTGTCGCCGTCATTGAATCCGCTGTCAACATGGTTCCCGTCACAATATGGTTTATTGCGCGACTCGCCGCACCTGCACAGCGTCACTCGATTCCTGGTCTCGTATGCCTGACCGTCGCAGGACTCTATTGCAACCCCGCCTTTTACCTGGACTGGCCCGCTTACGCCCTTCTGGGGATCTTCGAGCAGGCTCAACGAAGGCCTGTAATTATCCTCAATGGCTTTTCCCGTTTTTTTGTCAAAAGGCACCAGCTTGCCGCCGGGGCAGTTACACGCCTCATGGATAGCGGCCTTTTTTGATTCCGGGTCATCGGAATTCTGTATAAGCTCCATGATGCCGCCTTTTGGATGGCAAAAGCGCGCCCTTACGCACAAATTATAGGCGTTGGCAACATCAACGCCGGGCCCTTCCAATATTTCGGATTCCTCGGCGTGAGGCCTGCGGCTGGCAGTCTCTGTGCCGTCAAAGTGCGAGGTTTCATGTGAGCCGTCGCAAAAAGGTTTGTTCTTTGATTTTCCGCACCGGCAAAGGTTATATTCAGCCTGTAAGGAATATTTCTTTCCATTGACCCATGTGTCGGGTTCGCCGTCTGCGTCGAGCCCGGAAATCTGCGTGTCCATAGGCAAGCCGCCAGTAACAATGTAAGGTCCGTCCTTTGAAACGACTATTTTTGCTTTTTTCATAAACCGCCTCCTATTAATTACGTCATATTAATTTTACAGCTAAGCGAGTAAAAATCAATTCAAATCGTGGGGCTCAATGCAAAACAGAAATGTCCGTGAACTCATTAACACAGTAGATATAAGTGTTAACAATCCTGATGCTCTTGACTTCGCCTGGAAGTAAGTCCTTATACTCTTGAATAAGGGTCGTTTTTACGCCGGGCTAAAGAAGGGGTTTGTGGTTATAAGAAAAAGATGTGAGGATGGTATATGAAAAGTCAATTTATAAAATTCGACGCCATATTTTTTTATCGACGAGTTTTTATAATAATTGCTGGAATGAGTAAAAAGTAATTATTAAACTTGACTATATGGGCTTTTAAGTGCATAATTTGATAAGAAATTAAAGGGGGCTTTGGATTATCCGTTGCCGGAGGGGGCGTTTTGGGTATGTCAAGGTATCATATTGAATATTATTAAGAAAACGGCAGATATCCTGTCGCGGAATTCATTATTAATGAACTTACGCCGGAGCAACAGGGCGCTGTAAAGAAATATTCGGACCTGCTTGAAGAAAGGGGCCCGGAACTGCACGGGCCGCAGGTTGAAAAAATAAAAGGATATAACAGGCTTTGGAAATTGAGGCCGAGTTTCTGGAAAACCGAGATAAGGATCATTTTACCTGGCGCAGCAACAGACCGGTATTTCTTGAGGGTTTTTAGAAAAGGCAGAAGGCAAAAAATGCGCAGGCATTACGAACGGGCGGAAGCAAGGAAAACAGACTTAATAATGTTTGGAGGTATAATTGAAGTGAAAAAATTAAAGTATAATAAGATTGGAACGGATCCGGATATACATCACAGGCTCTTTGAAAAGCTCATGAAGAATAAAAGCGCGCAGGACGCCTATAATTCCGAGGAAGTTATGTTCAATTTTATTGAGGATATAAAAAAAGAGATGGTCCGCAAGCACCTTACCAATTATGCGCTTGCGAAGAAAGCGGCAATCGACCATCAGGTGCTGGCAAGGATATTGAGCGGCCAGAAAAACGCGGAAGTAGCCACACTGGCGAAAGTCGCACGCGGGGTAGGGGCGAGGCTGGAACTTGTGCTGCAGAAGCAGGGTGCGTAGGACAGGATTGTAGGAAATAAAAAAAATGGCCCTGTATTTTTTTGGTGTTAAAAAAATTGTTCAATTCAGGAGGATAAAATGGAAATCAAGACGATCAGCCTTACGTTTGTTAACAGCTACCTTGTAAAAACAGACAGGGGTTATATTTTAATAGACACCGGCGTGCCTATGTCAAGGGAGGCGCTGGAAAAAGGGCTGGAAAAAGAGGGCATTAAGCCCGGGGATTTAAATCTTGTAATAATCACTCACGGCGATATTGACCACACGGGCAACTGCGCCTATATCAGAAAAAAGTACGGCGTAAAAATAGCCATGCACAAAAATGACGCGAAAATGGCAGAGACCGGGGAGATGCTTGTTGACAGGAAAAGGACCGGCGGGTCGCTGATGATGACAATTATGCAGTTTTTCATGGGCGGGAAGAAACGCATGAAAAAAATGATGGAAGCATTCGAAAAATTCTCACCCGACATCCTTCTCGAAGACGGGCAGGAGCTTAAGGAGTTCGGGTTTGACGCAAAAGTGGTCTTTATCCCGGGCCACACACCCGGGTCGATTGCCATACTCACATCCGACGGCAGCCTGTTCTCGGGGGACACGGTTCTCAACCGCAGCAAGCCGGAATGGGCAAATATAATTTATAGTGTGGAAAATCTTGAGGACACAATAAACAAGCTTAAATCGCTGACAATAAATAATGTCTATCCGGGACATGGAAAGCCGTTTAAAACAGGGGGGAAACTCGAGTTTTAAAGGATTCTAAGGGCATTTTGATATATTAACCATATTGGGTAGAACTTGGTAGGATTGCGGTGCGGATAGTAAAGAGTGGAATCGTGCAAACCCTGCTTTGGGCTTTGATGAGCATGTATGCCAGATTAACAGCGCTTTTTTATTTTTTTTATAAAATCACGTTACATTTGAAAATAACGGGGTATAATCAAATATATGCACTATCATGTCTTTGGGGGAATTAAAGGAGGCAAAAGATGAAAAAAAGAATAGGTGTAATATGTGTTCTATTAACGGCTCTAATATTTTCCTATGCCTGTTCAAAGCAGTCAAATCCTACTTCAACATTGATCAATACGGCAACAAATACCCCGTTAACAATTAACACTTTAACTCCCACATCAACAGCGACAAACATGGCAGCTTCTACTCAAACGGCAATACAGGCCAGTACAATTACATTTACTTCTACGCCAACGCAAACCAATATAATTGCCGGCACTCTCACGGCGACTTCAACGTGTACAACGACTTCTACTTCAACCGCAACGCCGACAAGCACAACAGATGTCAGCCTGACGGTAACACCGACCTGCGGCATTGGCGGCGTGGACAATGAAATACAAAATTTGATAGTATCGCCGGCCACGGTTTCAGCAGGCCAGAATATTACAATCACGTTTCAATTATCAAATTCAAGCACAGGATGTAAACTCCGGTATTTTGTGGCGCTTTCAAATAATTGTTATATACAGCCAGCGGGAACATCGGGACAGATTGTGCTGGTTTCCGAAGCCGGGATGAATGTTTTAAACAGCATGGTAATTAGCGGAAGAGCGAGCCAGTGCGTAGGCGACGGCACCTGGCATAATAATACCGACGCATCATGCGGTATGGAGCCGGGAGGCGCGCCGGTATATATGACGGTACCCTCGACATGGGCCCGGGGGACCTATTATGTGATTGTCCCGACAAAATCATGCAATGTTTATCTGAACCCGCTAATATCCGCCGACCAGATAGCGTTTGCATCGTTTACGGTGCAGTAGGTAGGGAAGGAGAAAGGAAAGAGGGAGGAATGAAGTAATATAAGTTGAAGAGATCGGGTAAGGCCTTTATCTGATACCTGATGATTGCCTGTATGGCTGACGAAAGTTTTTTGTGTATAAAGGTATGGCACGAACAGAGGTTTTTTTAAATAAAATTTTATAAGCGTTGTAAATGTTCGAAAAAGCAATAAGCAAGGTCCGCCACGCACGTTGACTACCCGGAATTATTTTTCAATTTTGTCAATAAACCGCGAAGGAGTTGTGTATTTCCAGATCTTCGTCTGATTCTTTCTTATCCGCCTTACTTTTATAATAATACGCCAATCTTGATTTGTTTGCAATCTTTAAATCTATCAGCTGTCTTTTCCAACACCCAAACCAACGTTTTTTGATTGAAAGAGAGTTCGTAATAGCCGCCGGCGCCGGAAACTGTTCAAAGTCAGCGAGGGATGGAGTTTTGTCAGGTTTTAGAAAACGGGGTCGGGCTTTTACTCGATACTTGATAAAACCACTACGGAACTCATATCCTTCGGCAAGCTCAGCTCGGGACTGCATGTGTTTCCCATAGATTAAAGCAGACATAACTGACAAAAACGATTTCAAAAAAATCCGACCTGTAAAAATACCTCCAAAAACTCGTAATTCGCCCTTTACAAACCCGCCCCTTTCCTTTAAAATATGTCCTTGTAATTAACCACTGTTATCAAACGTGCCCTCGTAGCTCAGTGGATAGAGCATCGGTTTCCTAAACCGTTGGCCGGACGTTCGATTCGTCTCGAGGGCACCAAATTTTGCTTCGCAAAATTTGAGAGAGTAGATAGGAGAAAGTAGAGAGTAGAAGGAAGAGAACAAGAAAAACGATTCCTTTTACCCTTAAATAAGGCGGTTTTATGATTGACCTTCACACTCACAGCCTGTTTTCGGACGGGGAGCTTTTGCCTTCGGAACTTATACAGCGGGCGCGGAAAAAGGGATATACGGCGATTGCCATAACAGACCATGTTGACAGCTCAAATATTGATTTTGTTATAAAACGCATTCTGAAGGTATGCAAAGATACCAACGGGGCTTATAAGGATATTTTGTGCCTGGCGGGCGTGGAGATAACCCATGTGGCTCCCGTGCTTGTGGCCGGGCTGGTACGGCAGGCAAAAAAGCTCGGCGCCCAGGTGGTTGTGTTTCACGGCGAATCGCCTGTGGAGCCTGTCGAGCCCGGGTCGAATCTCGCGGCCATAAAGGCCTGCGTGGATATACTGGCCCATCCGGGGCATATTACGCTGGAAGAGGCCGCGCTCGCAAAAAAAAATAACGTATGCCTTGAAATTACGGCACGCGCGGGGCATAATATTACCAACGGGCATGTGGCGAAGACTGCGAGGCAGACGGGGGCTAAGCTGGTTTTTAATACCGATACGCACTCGCCGGAAAATCTTGTGGATGATGCTGCAATGGAAAAAATACTTCGTTCCGCCGGTTTGAGCGTGGATGAGATAAAAACCGCCGTGGCAAACAGCGGGGAAATTATAAAACGGCTGAAAAAAGCGTCGGGGCGTTAAGGCTTTTTAACGGCCGCTTGAGGAGGAGTTATGAAAAAAATATTTATCGTAATGGGGATACTGGCGGCTTTTACTGCGGCGGCTTATGCTTATCAGTCAAATGTGGACTACTGGGTTGTTGACGGGAACCTCGGTGTCGCGGTTCCGGCTCTTGACACAGCCTCCAATTTAAATATCGGCTTTGACGCGGGTATATCGGCGCGAAAAGGGCTGGATCCGGATATTTCGGTAGGCGGCGGCCTCTCTTTCGTCAACATGTCCTATAAATTTCCAGGCGCTCCCGCCCCTTTTTCCGCGACTGTATTCGACCTTGAGGCGGTTTACGCCCCGTACGTTCCCGATTTTATAGTATGGCCCTACGCGAAGTTCGGCCTGGGTCTTTATATGCTCAACTATGACAGCGAATCAGGAACCGGCTCGGCGGCGACATCATCGTCGCAGTCCGCGACATCTTTCGGCTTCATGTTCGGCGGGGGGCTTAGATACCCTATAACCAATGATTTTGCGGCCGATGTTGAGGCGCTCTTTAACCAGTGCTCGGTAGCCGGCGGCACCGGGGATGTATATGATTTTGTTACATTCAGGGTCGGCCTGACCATGTATTTAAAGTAATATAAAAGATATAAAATATCAAAGGAGAAATTTAATGTCAAAGAAGATGAAGCACAAGGATGTCATCAAACTGGTAAAACGCAACGAGGCGCAGGTTTTTGTTGAAGCCGGAGCCGGTTACCTTAAAAAGCATACCGAAAATATCATCATATGGGCCGTTGCGTGCATTATAGTCGTTGTGGGCGGCACGGTATTTATCAACAGCAGGGCGGCCAATGCGCTCAAGGCGGAAGAGGGCGTTGCAGAGGCCTCATATTATATGACCAGGCCGGTTGTCAACGACGAACGCGCGGCAATGTACGGCATGTTCAGGACAAAAAAGGAAAAATACGAGAAAGCCCAGGAAACTTTCATGTCGGTGATAAAAAATTACAAGAACGCCCCTTCGGCGGCCGCGGCATATCTGGGACTTGCGGACGCATATTTTTGCAATGCGGAGTATAAGGAAGCCGCGGAATATTATGACGACTTTATGAAAAAATTTCCCGGCAGCCAGCTTGTCAGCGAGGCTTTAAACGGAAAGGCCTACTCGCTTTTCCAGCAGGGGCAATACGCCGACGCGCAGAAGATATGGGAACAGGTCAATGAAAAATACAAGGGCGGCCTTAATCCGGGCGACGTAAAACTTAACCTGGCCTACTGCTGCCTGAAACTGGGCAACAAGCAGGCGGCAAAGCAGGAGTATGACGACATATTAAAGGATAAAACGGAGAATTACTGGACTTCTGTCGCGAAAGACATGATTTCAAAGACCAATTAACCAAACGGAGTAAACTTGAAGAAAACAGCAGCGCTGGCCATTGTTTTTGCCGCCTTGTTTTTTTTACAGGCGCGGGCACAGGATGAAAACGCTTCAACGGTGCTGACCGTATGGAACATGCCGTCCGCCGCGGACAAAAACCAGCTTGATGTATGGGGCTCGGAAACAGAGACTTTCGAAAAAATGTTTCCCGGAGTAAAAATAAAAGGCATATCAAGGGAATACAAACCCCAGGAATTTGTGAGTGTAATGGCCTCGGGCAAGGGGCCGGACGTGGCGCATATACCAATAACAGCGATACCCTCAATGGCAAAATACGGCTTTCTGGCAAGGCTCAATTCCTTTACGGACGGCTGGGACCAGAAAGATTACATGCCCGCAATAATGTGGGATTCGGTAAAAATAGACAACGATGTTTACGGCATTCCTTATGATTCATACTTCACAACCCTTTTTTACAGGAAGGACATTTTTGATAAATGCGGCATCAGCGGCCCGCCGAAAACATGGCAGGATATAATAACCATAAGCCGCGAGATAAGCGCCAAAATGCCGGACACGTGGGGCATTGCCCTGCCGCCGGACATGTTCTATTTCATAGATTTCATATGGCAGGCAGGCGGGGACGTATACAGCCAGGGTAAATTAAACCTGAACAGCCCGGCAGTCATCACCGCCCTGAAATTCTGGAGCGACCTTAAATTCAGATACAAAGCCATGCCGCCGCAGGACATACTTTATGAGAGCGATATCGAACAGCTTTTTTCCGCCGGAAAAATAGCCATGATGCCCGGCGTGGCCAAACAGCTTCCGGTCATGGCCAGGCGCTACGGGCTCGACATTTCAAACGTGGTTATCGTGCCGCTTCCTGCCGGCGACGGCGGGGCGCAGGCGTGGCACGCCGGCGGCGAGGCTTTCGTGATAAACGACGCCATTTCGCCCGAAAAGAAAAAGCTGGCCTTCGAGTACATCAAATTCAGGCTCTCGCCGCTGACACAGCTTTCCCGTTTTATGATGATGAAACAGCTCGGCATGATAATATTCCCGGGCGATTTTTCCTGCGCCACGAACCTGATAAACAGGCCGGAATTCGCCAATGTGAAAGGGCTGCTCTCATACGCGCACGCGGAACCGACCTATTACAAGTGGCCCATGATAAGGGAGGATTTTAACAGATACGTGCTGGAAAAAGTATTCACCGACAGCGACGTGGATTACAGGCAGGTCCTGTACGATTTTATGGAAAGGATAAAAAAAGAATACAATGAGTGACGATATATTCGGCAAGGTGGGCAATGAGCTATCAGAGAACGCCATCTCGGGGATGGTCGAAGAGGAATTAAGGAGCCATAAAAAAGAGGATGCCTCGCTTCCAATTATAAAACTCAAACTGGCGCCGACAGCCGAGAGCGTTGTTGATATCGCGAAGCGCAGGGAAAAAAGGGAAAAGTCGCAGGTATCGGGCTTTCAGTCGCTTTCGTCTTCCAACCTGGCAAAGGTCAACCTTGTAAATGTCATAAAGCTTCCGGATACCCTTTCACAGACGCAGAAGCTCAAAAAGGTTTTCAGGTACAGGCGTTACGGCATGCAGATGCGCGATGTGCCGCAGCTGAGAAGGGAATCAAAGCCGCTGCCAGAGCGCAGAAAACAGGACTTCGGGAAACTAAGGCGCTACCGCGCGCAAAAAAAGAGGCTTGGGCTCGGGCTCATAATGCCGGCGATGATAATATTCCTTTTATTTTCATGGATGCCGATATTCAAGACTTTTTCCATAGCATTCCAGAAATTCCAGACTATAAACAGCGCGGAATACGTCGGGCTCTCAAACTTTTTGAACATCCTCTCGGACGCCAAATTCTGGGACGCATGCCTCCATTCCGGCATACTCTCCGCCATAGTCATTGTCCTGGGCACATGGCTGCCCCTTTTTCTGGCGCTGTATATATATGAGGCCAGGCACGGCAGTTCACTGATGAAGGTGCTTTATTTCATCCCGTTCCTTACGCCTGCGGTCCCGGCGGCCATACTCTGGAAATGGATGTACAACCAGGGTTTCGGCGTAATAAATTCTTTACTGTCGCTTTTTACCCCGGGGCACCAGGTTGCCATAGGCTGGCTGACAAACCCGCATCTCGTGCTTTTGTCCATAGCCATTGTTTTTATATGGAAGAATACCGGCTGGGCAATATTGATATACATGGCCGGACTGCAGAATATTCCGAAAAATCTTTTTGAGGACGCGGCCCTGAACGGCGCAAGCGTCGCCTCAAAGATAAAAAACATAATACTTCCGTCCCTTGTGCCGGTGATAATGGCCGTTGTTTTCATACAGATAATAAACGGTATGCAGGTTTTTTCCGAGGTTTATATCATGACGAACGGCGGCCCCGTGGGCTCTTCCGAGGTCATAGCGACTTATATGTATAAAAAGGCATTTTTATATATGGACATCGGTTACGCGTCCGGTGTGGCCGTCTTCTTCCTTTTCCTGCTGGTCACCATTACGCTTTTCAGGATGAACCTTTCCAACGCCAGAAAGGCGGCCAAATAAAATGGCAAATAGAAAATTCCTGCAGGACGACGATTCCAGGTACCTTTTTCCCGTATATGAATTAAAGGATAAAAAGAACCGCCTTATATACAACGTGTGGGGCATAATCGTGGCCGCGGGCGCGATAATCACATCGCTTCCTTTCTTATGGATGCTGCTTACGGCGATACTGCCGCAGGGGCTGATTTTCGCGCCGGTGGCAAAAATCGCCTCGGACTTCAGCGTGGATCTTTCAAGTTTTAAAAAAGCCTGGGAACTGGCGCCATTCGGCCTTTATTTTTTCAATTCCATTCTCGTGGCCGGCAGCGTGGTGGCGGGGCAGATACTCATATCGGCCATGGCGGCCTACTCGCTCTCGAAGCTGAAGCCGCCCATGTACCAGGTAATAATGGCCCTTCTGCTTTCCACCATAATGATACCGTTCGAGACGATTGCCATACCGCTTTATCTTTTCATGAGGGATTTTTCAATAGCCGGAATATTCAAGCTCAACCTTATCAACACATACTGGGCGCTGATACTGCCCGGACTGGCAAACGCATTTAATATTTTCATTTTTAAGAGTTTCTTTGACAAACTGCCGAACGATTTCATAGAGGCGGCCAGGGTGGACGGATACGGTGAAACGGAGATATTTTTCAGGATAATACTGCCGATATCGCGTTCCATCATAACCGTGATAGCAATACTTAATTTTGTCACCATCTGGAACTCTTTTTTCTGGCCCCTTATCGTGACCAACGAGCCCAACATTTATACCCTTATGCTCGGGATATACAAGATAATCGAGGAGGGGCAGCCATGGAACATAGTCATGGCCGCGGTGACGATATCAATGGTGCCCACAATACTGGGTTTCATATTTTTCCAGAAACAGATTATGCGGGGCGTGCTTTTTACGACCCTGCAGGAGTGATTATTAATAAAAAAAAGATGGAATAAATGCCGCTTTATGTGATAATATTTTGGAAATAAATAAGATTTAAGGGAGCGTGTTATGGCTGAAAAGGCAAAAGAAAACGTGAAAAAGAAAAGCGAAAGGGAAATAATAAAAAGGATAAACATGGCGGAACATGACATGAGGCTGAAATCACTCGGCGTTTCAGAGCGGGCCTCGAGGATGTTTATCAGGGCGCTTATAATTATAATACCGCTTGCCCTTATCGCCTTCTGGCTGCTCCATTCAAAATAAAATGGCGGCTGATATTCCCGCGATTGCGGGAAGGGAAAAGACGGCGCTTTTAAAAACCATGCTGAAGCCCGAAAGGTTCGCCCATTCGATGGGTGCCGCGCGGCTGGCCGTGGAACTGGCCGGAAAATATTCACAGGATATAAAAAAGGCGGCGCTGGCGGGGCTGCTGCATGACTGCGCGAAGGATCTTGATGTCAAACAGACAGCCCGCTACATAAAAAAATACCGCATAAAATTCGACCCCGTTTCAAAAAAAATAAAAGCCCTGTGGCACTGCCATATAGGGCCGTATGTGGCGCGGGAAAAATTCGGGATAAAGGACGTTGTCATACTTGACGCCATAGCGAATCATACCGCCGGCAGGGCAGGAATGGATAATATTTCAAAGATAGTTTATATCTCGGACTTTGCCGAGGAAGGCAGGGGTTTTGAGCCTTCGAGACTGATAAGAAAGAAAATTTCATCCAAAATATCCCTTGACGAACTGACGGTTTTTGTGTTAAAAGAAAAGATGAAATATTTGATTGACGGGGGTAAATTGATCCATATGGATTCAATTTTACTCTGGAACTCATTACACGTTTAAATAAAAGTTTTAAAGGTAAGTTGGGGCGGTAAAGACATTCTTGACCGGGATAATATCGAAAAAAACCACCTTAATAAAGAAATATATTGAAAAATTATTTATTTTGTAGGTTTTATGGCATGTATTTAATAACTTACAAAAAAATTGACAAAACGCCGTTGCTGATGTATAATATTATTGAAAAATAAATAAAGATTGGGGGTGCCTTATGACAGATCCTAAAAGGCTTGCGGAAATCAAAGAACTGCTTTCTTCAAACGAGGCACTGGGAATAATATGCTATAACAAACACCATAACCAGAAAAAAATATCCATCACCAAACTCTCTGAACTGCTGAAAATTCCTTTTGCAAAGCTAAAAGAGACCTGCGCAAAGCTTGAGGAAAAGGCGCTTATAAAGGTCAACAAATTCGGCCAGGACAATGAAATAGAACTTATAGAGAACGAAAATGATGATATTAAAAGCGTTGTTGACGAGGTTATCTGGGAGCAAAAGCAGGAATATGGCAGAATCTACAAAAGGCTCATAACAGCCGAACTGCTGGATTTCATGGAGGGGGGCAAATAACCCCGCTTTTTATTGACTTTCCGGTTTTATCCTGTATAATCTGGTATATATAACAGGGCAAAAATATTTACCGGAGGTAACATGAAAACCAGAAAAACACTTGTTCCGGCTTTCCTTTTCTTTTTATTAATGATAATTTCCCCGGCAGTAATATCTTCTTCGCAGGTTTCAGTTATCCCCGGCAGCGGCGGGGATCTTTATGTTAATATGGGTTTTGATTTTGACTGGATTTTCGGCTCGCGCGGCGACGGCCTGCGCCAGGGCGGCACTGTATCGACCATCGATTCTAATCCCAGTTTTACATCTTACAACCCTGCTGTCCTTGCGTTTTTAAAGAACGGGCAGGCATCGATTAACCTCGCCCTTCCAATTATATCCAGCAATACAGTAGGCCTTTTTATGAAGGGCGGGTTTAACGGAACCATTAAAAACGCAATCAATCAGCCCAGCACAGACTCACAGAATGAGTATGGATTATTGATGAGTTCCGGGTTTTCACCCAACATTAATTCTGTTGACGCGAGCGTTTCCGAAGGCACGGGTTTTACAGGGTTTGAAATTATGGCGCCTTTTGCGAAAGGGCAGGCCGGTTTTGGATTTGCAAGGGAAGACAAACAGTCCCTGGATTTTACAATGATGCTAACGGGATTTCAAACGGAATTGAATATAACCGACCCGTCGGTTCCGCTCGAAAATATTGACGTAAAGGCGGCGTTGAACGCGATAATTAATCTGCAGGCGGATAATATAGTTACGTCTTTCGGCGTCGGAAGGAAACTCACCAATGATTGGGGAGTTGGAGCGGTCCTGGATCATTACGATTCCAGGTTCCTGCTGAACGCCAGCGCCAGCGCCGACGGCACCGCAACGCAATCCGGAGAACCTGCCGTGGAATTCAATACCAACACGTACAATTCGACGGCTCAGAGCGCGAACGCAAATCTTGTTTCAGACGCGTGGGGGCTGCGTTTTGGAACGGCCTACCATTTTAACCAGGACAACCTTGAACTTGGCGTGGATTTTTCCGTCGAGCCGGAGCTTAAATATTCGGGGCCGTCGTCGGCTATTTCGCATGTAATCCCGGACACAATAGATATTAATGATATAAGCAAAACAATTGAAAATATAGATCCGAACGCGAACGGAACGATTCTTATAAAAATGCCTTCCTATGGCAGGCTGTCATTTGCGTGGAAATCCGGATTTACGGGCGTCATAAACGTGACGCATTATTTTGATGACATGTATTTTATAGCGTATAATGCCACGGGCCGCCAGGAACTTCATCTGGACATGATGCAGGATATAAGGATAGCTTTTAATTTCGGCGGCTTCCAGATAGGCGGCGGAGGTATTTACACAAGGGTCTGGCAAAAGGATAACAACGGAAATACCAAAAATTTGTTGTGGATGATTATGCCCGTATTATCAACGGGGACTGTCATACCCGTGGGCGACTATCTTAAATGGGAAATTGAGCTTCTTGCATTCCCTTCCCCGATGTTTAAAACTGCGATAACTTATGCGTTCTTATAATAATCAGGAGGCTTTTATGAAAAAATTATTTTTTGCGTTATTATTAATCTTTGGATTTATTGCCTTGCCGGCCGGGTATACGGCCCTGCATGCGGGTTCACCCATCGGAATTTCGTCCTGCAATATAGCGCCCAACCCTTTTTCGCCTGAAAGAGGGCCCGTGTCAATAAAGTATGTTTGCACTTCGCTTGACGCGTCCGGAGTAAAAGCCACGGTTAAGATATATAACATGGCGGGAAAACTTGTTAAAACTGTCGTAGACGGTGAAATAAGGCCGGTGATAACGGTCAATACGGAAACATGGGACGGCAGGGACGACAGCGGCAGGATGTGCCTGAACGGGAGATACCTGTTGCAGATAGAAATCGAGGATGCCGTGGGTAAAGCGCAGTCATTATCCTGCATCGGGCTTGTCAGATGAGGGGAACGCATATGAAAAAAATAATTCTCGCAACGATGTCAGCGCTTTTGATTTCCGCGGCGGTTCTTGCGGACCAGCCCATGACGCCGGGAGCTTTCGTAAATATCGGCATGGCAAGGGCCGAGTCAATTGGCGGCGCCTTTACCGCAATCGCGGACGACGCCGAGGCTATTTTTTATAATCCCGCGGGGCTGGTGAACGACCCGTACAAGGAATTTACATTCATGTACGCCAAGGACAGGGATATAGTGCCGTATAATTACAGCGCGCTGGTCTATCCAATAAACGAATATAACGCGGCCGGGCTCGGGGTCATCGTATCGGGCGACACGCTATTTGACGAAAAAACAATACTTTTATCATACGCGGAAAAATTCGACTGGCTTCTGGGGCGTTTCGGAATAAAAGGGTTGTGCCTCGGCGGAAGTTTGAAGTTTCAGTTCGCGGGATACGGCAACAATACGGACCCGTCGCCGGGCAGTGTGCAGGGCAGCGCGGGCGGAATGGGGCTCGACCTGGGCATGTTGTTCCCGATATCGCCTGAGATACAGGTCGGGGCGTTTGTGCAGGACGCGCTATCGGCGCTGTGGTGGAGTTCGAACTGGGAAGGGCAGACCACAAATTACGTCCAGGGAGTGGGGCTCACGACCGATATGGGCGCTAGGTATAAGATAAAGGATTTTATGGCGTCGATGACGCTCTCGGATCTGGACACTCTGAAATTCGGCATTGAAAAAAATATATTCGGTTATATTGACATAAGGGGGGGATACACGCAAACCCTTGATTTTGAATCATACAAGCAGTACGCGCTGGGAGTGGGAATAGGACATTTTGATTTCGGCCAGCGCAAGGAATTTTCAATGAGCCTTGACGCGGCATACCTCTTCCAGAGGCTGGACGACACCCTTGAAATATCATGGAGTCTGAAATATAAATAATATATCATTTGCTGCATTTAGGGAAACCCGGCCTATAAAAAATCATCGTAGAGAGGCGGCTTGCTGCCTCTCAAACAGAGCGAGAGGGGGCAAGCCCCCTCCCTACGGTATTTGTTTTGTTTTGTTTTGATTGTGAAAACCATTGAGAGGCGGCTTGTTGCCTCTCTACACGAAATAAATAAATCATAAAACAGGAGGGGTTTTATGACGCTTTACAACAATAAATATCGAACTGAGTCCAATCATTTAAAAAACCATGATTATTCATCTGAAGGAGATTATTTTGTAACCATCTGTATTAAAAATAGAATAAATTTATTTGGCGTTGTTGAAAACCGCAAAATTATTAAATCAAAAGCCGGCGAAACCGCGGAAGCATGCTGGAAAGACTTAAACAAACAGTTCAATAATGTTTTATTGGGTGATTACGTTTTTATGCCGGATCACATGCATGGAATAATAAAAATAAACAAGAAGTCAAACAAATCGCTTTATGATATGGTTTGTGCCTTTAAATCAAAGGCGGCAATTGCTGTAAACCGTTTAGAAAATAAGCCGGGCAGAAAATTATGGCAAGATGGATTTTATGACAGGATTATAAGGGGTGATATAGAATATTTCTTTGTAACGGAATATATATTAAACAATCCGTTGGTTTATAAAGAAGGCATGAAAGAGAAGGAATGGTATGAATTGTTTGAAGAGCGCAACAAAATGAAGAACCCGTAGAGAGGCGGCTTGCTGCCTCTCAAACAGAGCGAGAGGGGGCAAGCCCCCTCTCTACGGTATTTGTTTTGTTGATTGTGAAAACCGTTTTGATTATGAAAAGCCGTAGAGAGGCGGCTTGCTGCCTCTCTAACCAGGCTTTTGTCTTCAATTTTCCATTGACAAAAGCGTTTTCGTGATATATATTTATCCTTGTTAATTCCTGTTTTTGTCAATTATATAAAACTATTTATACCAAAAGGAGACATTCATGGAAAAACTGAAAGTTGCCGTTATCGGGGCCGGAAAAATCGCTGAAAGGCTCCATCTTCCCGGTTATAAGGAAACCGCGAACGCAGAAGTCATCGCCATCTGTGATATAAAAAAGGAAAAAGCGGAACGCCTCGCGAAGATGTTTAATATTCCGGCTGTCTATACCGATTATGAAAAAATGATAAAGGAATCAGGCGCGGACGCTATATCCGTGTGCACCCCCAATTACCTCCACGAACCAATGGCCGTATTCGCGGCCAATAATAAAAAACATGTACTTGTCGAGAAACCCATGTCGATAACAATTCCGGCCATGAAAGCCATGATAGCCGCCGCTAAAAAGAACAGGGTACTGCTCATGGTGGAACAGAGCCAGCGTTTTGACCCGGCCCACCAGGCTTTAAAGGAAATACTCGACAGCGGCGCGCTGGGAAATTTCGTATCGGTAAGGGGAAAAATAGGCCATGCGGGCCCTGAAAATTGGTCGGACGATTCGCCGTGGTTTTTTGACAAAAAACTCTCCGGCGGCGGCGTCTCGGTGGATGTCGGCATACATATACTCGATTTGATACGCTACATCACGGGCAGGGATGTAAAAGACGTCGCGGCCACAATGGCGAACCTTGTCAAAAAACAATACAACCTCGAGGATTCGGTCGAGGCGGTCATAAACTTTACCGACGGCACAATGGGGGTATTTTCCACTTCGTGGTGCACAAATCCCTATGAACAGACGGTCACGGTTTACGGCGACAAAGGCAGGGCGACGGTCTGGCACGGAGGCACCGAGGGCGGCAAACGCCTGAGCGGATATTATGTGGATTTGAAAAATCCGTACGGCGGAAACACCGAAATAAAGGCAAAGATACCCGAACTGCCAAAAACCGGGAAACCCATTCAGCATTTTGCGGACTGCTGTCAGGGCAAACAGGAATGCATATCGGACGGCACATCGGGAATGAAATCAATGGCAGTAATGCTGGCGGCATTTAAATCGGCAAAGTCGAAGAAATTTGAAAAAGTAGGGGTTTAATCATGTCTTTTAAACTTGCGGCAATAACGTACTCGCTCCACCATTCATACGACCTGAAAAAGGTCGATGCTTTCAAGCTTATGGATTTATTCGCGGAGCAGGGGCTCGGCGGCATTGAATTTATCAACGAACACCTCGAATCACTTGACGCGGCGTATCTCCGTAAAATAAAAAAATACGCCACGGATTTGAACCTGACCATCGCATGCCTTTCGCCGGGGAATAATTTCGGCAACGAGGATGACGCGGCGCAGGCATCAAATGAGGATTACGTAAAAAAATCCATTGACGCGGCGGAAATACTCGGCGCGCCGGTTGTAAGGGTTTTCGCCGGATGGCCGCCGCAGGGGAAAAGGGAGGCGCTTTTGCCAAAGGCAGTCGCGTCCATGAAAAAGTCGGCGGCATACGCGGCGACAAAAGGAATAACGCTCGTGCTGGAGCCGCACAACGGCGGGGGGTTTCTGCCGGATTCCGATTCCGCCCTTAAATATCTAAAGGATGTTGGTTCCCCGTTTTTTATGCTCAACCTTGACACCGGCAATTACCACGATAAGGATATTTATGCGGCCATGGAAAAGACCATGAAATACACCAAATACGTCCATTTTAAGGTGCATACCATATCAAAGAACGGAAAAAAGGCCTCTGATTTTGACCTTGATAAGACCATGAAACTGCTGGCAAAAAATAAATACAACGGTTTTATCTCCATTGAATACGAGGGACAGGATTTTTTAAAGACCGAGGA
>PLPI01000103.1 GCA_003159495.1 candidate division FCPU426 bacterium
GACACCGCCCTTTCACGGCGGTATCGGGAGTTCGATTCTCCCTGGGGACGCCAAAAAAACAGCCGGCTCACGCCGGCTGTTTTTTTGGCGAGAAAGGTGAGAGTAGAGAGGAGAAAGTAGAAAAAGCACGACAATTCAAGACCACCGTCGACTGCAACTCAAACCCACCTTTCGGTCTACTATCTCCTCTCTCCTACAAAAGGCCGTTGATTTTGCCGAAACAATTTCCAACCTGACCGACAAATTCCCCATTGCCTGTGCCGTCAATTTTTAATATTTCCTTGCCTTTGCTGTTAAGAGTGATAAAATATCTCAAATAGGGAGGTGGAAATAGTGAAAAAAGGCAACCTTATCATCATACAGCTCGCAGGGACACTGGTTTTTTATCTGGTAATATTCCTCAGCGCCGGACGGGTGAATTACTGGCAGGGATGGATTTATGCCGTCATCGGCGTCGTCATGACCGTATTAACCTATACGGTATTCAGCATGAGCCGGGAGCTTATGGACGAACGCTCTAAACCCGGAGCCGGGGCAAAAAAATGGGACAAGGCTATACTGGCATATTCGGCCCTTATGCTTGTCGCCATGTTTGTCGTTGCCGGCCTTGATTCCGGACGATTTCACTGGTCACCCCGGTTTCACTGGAGCCTGTACTTACTGGGCGTAATTTTTACGGTTGCGGGGCAGCTTCTTTTCATCGTCGCGCAAAATCAGAATAAATTCTTTTCCAGCGTGGTGCGTATTCAAAGTGAAAGGGGCCATACTGTTTATAAGGACGGCCTTTATAAAATAGTGCGTCATCCCGCGTATCTCGGCAATTTCATCCAGACGCTGGGTTTCCCTTTGCTTTTTGGATCGCTCTGGTCCATAATCCCGGTTGTAATTTCAATTATCCTATTATTGATAAGGACACAACTGGAGGATAAAACGCTGGTAAATGAACTTGACGGATACCGCCAATATACGGGTGAAACCCGCTATAAAATTATTCCTTATATCTGGTGATCGCGGGAGAAAGCAGCCGCTGAATAGCATTACCCTCAGTCGGGCGGCGGGTTGTTCGCATATAGTGTTAGAAAAATATCAAATTTAACCGGTGAAGGATATACTTAATGGACAAAATGACAAAAGAAGAAGCCTTTCGTCTGACGGCGGAAATCTGCACCAGATATGATATTTCCCTTCGTGGTGTGTCGTTCAGGCGTAAAAAAGGGGCCATGGGAACGGCTTACACAAAAGAGGGGAAAATTATATATTCCACTCTCCTGCTGCGCGAAAGCAGATGGCAGGCGCTTAAAACCATCTGCCATGAGGCGGCCCATCTGCTCGCGGCAAAGAGATACGGAAAAAACTGCCTTCATGACAGCCGGTTCCATGACTGCGAGGCGGAGATAGACGCCATATACGGTTTCAGGCCGGTTTATGCCGCAAAACGTGGATACGCTGCCGCCTATTTTGACATTGCTTCGGGAAAATCCCTGGATTGCCGCAGGGGATACCGGGTGGACAACGGAACGGTTGTGATAGACCGGGACAGAAAAGCCAATGACATGATATTGAGAAAAGTAATGAAGGCCGCCTTTTTTGCAAAAGCGTTCATAAAAGGGGAAGTGTATGCAAAAATGAGATGCGAACCGGTGGAAGGCCGCCTGGCCCTGACAGTTGAAGCCTGCAATGATATAAAACCGGGTTCCAGGGAGGTTATATACCTCAGCGAATTAAAAAAAGATAATTTCAGCATGAACCTCAAAAACGTAAAATACAGCGGAAGGTCGCTCAGGTATAATGTGGAGGATTTTAAGGGCAGTTAGCTGTTATTGATTTTCATACACCTCACCCCAACCCTATCCTAATAGGAGAGGGAGAATAGTTGTTGGTTATTATTCCCTCTCCCTTCGGGAGAAGGTAGGGTGAGGGAACAGGGCAATTTGTATCACGCATTTAAGAGCATTGCGGAAAACTGTTGCAAAACGGCGTTTTGGTGATAAAATAATATTATAAATAAAATTTAAATATAATAACAACAACACGACCGGGAGTCGAAATGATTTGCAAGAATCTTAACACCGAAAACAGCCTGATGAAATTCCTGGGCGGGCACAGGGGCGGGGTTGTTTCCCATTTTTGCCTCCTGAAAAAGCAGGGGGTTATTGAAGCTGCAGAAATATCGGAAACACTGCAGAAACAGGGTTATGAAAAATTATACATTATAAATGAATTCTGCCCGTTCGCCATGAACGCGAGGGATGATTATGAAAAATGCCCGTGGTTTAACAAGGATTTCCAAAAAAAATAAGAAGGTAAAAAACGGCCATTCAACTCCACGCGCCAGGAATGCTGAAGTAAGCGCTTTTATAGGGAAATATCCGCCTGATGTGCGCAAGATACTTGTAAAGATAAGGGAAACAATCAGAAAAGCCGCTCCGCAGGCACAGGAAACAATAAGTTATATGATGCCTGCATACAGGCTTGGCGGGAATCTTGTATATTTTTCGGGATTTAAGGATCATATCAGTTTCTTTCCCACCTCCTCGGGAATATCGGCCTTTAAAAAAGAACTCTCCTGTTATAAAACTTCAAAAGGAACCGTGCGTTTTGAACTGAATAAGTCCGTCCCTTACGGACTTATATCCAGAATAGTTAAATACCGCGTAAAGGAAATGATGCGCCGCAAAAATGGCAAATGATTTGTTGGTGAAGCAGTTTTTTTATGTGGTATAATAAACTCATGGAAAAAAAATCAAACTTGCTGATTGTTGAAGACAGCCCCATGGATATGTTTTTGGTGAGGGACGCCTTTACAAGGGCAGGCGCCGGGTGGGAAATTACAGGGGTCAATAACGGAGAAAAGGCTATGAAGGCCCTGTTGCGTCAGGAGGAATATTCCGGATTGCCGCCGCAGGACATTGTGATTATCGACCTCAAGATACCCAGGCTCAGCGGTTTTGAGGTTATGGAACAGATAAAAACTTCCGGAAACCTGAAAAATATTGTTATTATAGTACTCACATCTTCCCTGAGCGAAACGGACAGGAACGAATCAATGAAATACTCCCCGGACGGATATTTTGTCAAACCATCGGATATTAACGGTTATGATGAAATGATATCGCAGATCATCTCAATTTCTAAAAAGCCGAAATAACCCCCCATGGCTGAATACATGGATAAAACACCCGCATGGGCCAAAACAGCGGTCGGCTATCTCTGCTTTGTCGACAGCTTCGCCTCTTCAAATCCGGACCCCGAGGGTAAAAAGGATAAATATTC
Source organism: candidate division FCPU426 bacterium (assembly GCA_003159495.1). GTDB lineage: Bacteria > Oederibacteriota > PGYV01 > PGYV01 > Palsa-1178 > Bog-1181. Next base: position 3,274 of record PLPI01000103.1, read on the forward strand.
CGGGTTTGCCTACGGCCAGGAGATAAAAAAACTGCGCTGGCACGAAAAGGACCCCACTATGAACCACAACAGCGGTTTTTACGGCGGGGACCTTGCGGGCGCGGCATATGCCTCAACTTATCTGGCCGAGCTCGGCGTGGATATGGTTTACTTTACGCCAATATTTAAAAGCCTGAGCAACCACAAATACGACACGCTCGACCATATGATGATAGATTCACAGTTCGGTACAATGGGAGACTTTAAAAAAATGATCGAAGCTTTCCATTCCAAAGGGATGAAAGTCATCCTTGACGGGGTATTTAACCATGTCAGCTCCGAGCATGAGTGGTTTAAAATGGCGAAGGCCGGAGTTGAAAAATACAGGCAGATGTTCCAGATAAACAAAGAGGGATATTTCATTGTATGGCGCGGCATTGAAACACTTCCCGTCTTAAACCATGACAACAAGGATGTGCGGGATTATTTTTATGACGCGCCGGACAGCGTGGTGCGGCACTGGCTGAAGGCCGGCGCGGACGGGTGGCGGCTTGATGTGGCCGAACGCCTCAGCAAGAGCGCAATAGCCGGGATAAGAAAAGCGGTCAAGGAAACAGGGTATGAAAAACTTCTAATCGGCGAAGTGATGGATACATACGGCAAAGAGTGGCTCGACGACGGACTGCTGGACGGCGCCATGAATTATGTATTCAGGGGCGTAACGGCAAATTTTATGACAAAAAAGATAAACGGCGTTGAGTATATGCGGGAACTTGAAAAAATGTACTCTGAATATCCGCGGGAAAAGCTTTATACAAGCTGGAACCTGATATCCACCCACGACACCAGCAGGATGCTTTATGAGGTGGGAAATGACGAGGCAATATGGAAGCTCGCGGCCATAATGCAGTTCACATATCCGGGAGCCCCGATGATATATTACGGTGACGAGCTTGGCACCACAAAGGGCGAAAATGACAGTGAAAACAGGATGGGCCATGACTGGGAAGTAATCAACAGTTACAACAAATACCGCACGGGAAAGTCTATGGACTGGGACAAGGTAAACAGGTACAACAGTTATCACGGTTTTTATAAGCATATTATATGGTTAAGAAAGGCGTACCCGGCCCTCGTTTCCGGGGATTTTATACCCGCTTACGCCGGCGAAGACGCCGTGGCGTTTTTTCGCGCCGGCAAAACGGGCTGCGTTTTTATCGCCGTAAACAGGGGCGGCGATTCCACCTTAAAAATAGATGTCCCGGCGGGTATATTGGCAATGCAGCCCGACCTTAAATGTGTGTACGGCGGCAACGGGTATTTCAGGCCGCGCGCGAAACAAATCGATTTTTACATCGGCGCAAAGAATGGCTACATTTTTGCCGTTTAAAATTCCGGCCCGCGCCGTATTTTTGACGGCGGCGCTTGCCACGGTAATAATCGCGGGTATTTATATATCATCCCTTTACCCTGCGTTTGCCGGGAACGATTCTCCAGAGACGGTTTCCGCCTCTTTCAACCTCTGGATGGAACATGCCCCCGGGTATCCGCTCCATGCAATGCTCGGAAAAATATCAACCCTGCTTCCGGCCGGGAACAACGCGTTCAGGGTAAACCTTCTCTCGGCCCTGCTTTCCTGCTTAACCGTTTTCCTGTTCGTAATATTTTATGCGGGCGGTGATATCAAAGGCAGGCTTGCCGGATTTTTCGGGGGCTTTATCCTTGCGTTTTCACCAGCATTTTTCAGCCAGGGCATCGAGGCAAAGGGCGGCATTTATATTCTCAACATTTTGTTGATACTGGCCATGCTTTATTGTTTTTCGGGCGGGATAAGCGGTAAAAAAGCTTACATGCTGTTTTATTTGTTCGGCCTTTCTGCCGCGGGAAGCTATATGATTTCCGTTGTGATGTTTCCCGCCGTGATATATGCGGCCGTGAAAAACAGGCGCCGGATTTTTCCGGCTGTGCTGTTTTTTTTTGCGGGGCTAACCCCCTACATATACCTCATAATAAGGGGGCCGTTTCAGCCGCCGCCGCGCTGGGCCGACATGTCTACAATCGGCGGTTTTTTGTTCCTTTTGCTCAGACAGGGCTATCCGGCTGTGCCGGCGTTGAACGCGGGCAATATTATTTTCCAGGCCGTGCAGGCGGCAAAAGGTTTTTTTGAAAACTTCTCCTTCATTCTGCTGTTTGCGGTTCCGGGCGCGGTTTACCTGTACAAAAAGGATAGGGTATTCTGCCTTGCGCTTTTTTCATGCGCCATAATGGATGTTTTGCTTGCGGTTTTTTTTAACGCTGTGCCGCAAAGCGCCCCGTGGTTCGTGACAATTTACCTTCTTCCGGCATATCTTGTATCGGCGATATTAATAACCGCCGGAATGGAATGGGGAATGCGTTTTCTATCCGGCGGGAAATCCGCTGCAATAATTGCGCTTGTGCCGGTAATATTCATTTTTTCAAACGCAGGCAAAAACGACGCTTCCCTGGATTTTACCGCGTACGATTTCGGCGGCAACCTTATGAAGACAATGGATAAGGATTCGCTTTACCTGACGCACGGGGATTATTTTTCGATGCCGTTTTACTACGAATGTTTCGCGGCGCGCAAAAAAAGCGCCGTAAAAAACTGCGACCTGGCCAGCCTTTCATATCCTTTCGGACTCGATGACCTTTACAGGCTCACGGGGCAAAAACTTGCCGACGCGGGCTCACTCAAAAAAAACATGCAAAAACTGGGCAGTTCAACCGTTTTTACCAACTTATACTCGGGTGCGGCCGCCGCGTATTATCTGGACGCTGATAAATGGGAGCCTTACGGGCTGCTCTTTAAGTACGGCCCGAAAACAGGGGCCGGCAGCCGTCTTTTTTATTTGTATTCATACAGGGGGATTGAACAGCGCTATAAATATTGCAGGGATTTTGAGGCCCCGATTATATCGGTTTATCCGGCGGCGATGGAACGCGCCCTTGAGGCCGCCGGAAAAAAAATAAACAAATCAATGAAACACGATATTGCGGCCATGAAGGAAGCTTTTTATAAATAAGCAACCGCTAATTATACACCTCACCCCAACCCTCTCCTAAGTGGATAGGAAGAAGACCGGCCGGGTTAATAGGAGTAATGTTTTCCCTCTCCCTTCGGGAGAGGGACAGGGTGAGGGGCGCAGTTATTATTAAATTGCAAAAAAAACATTTCCTTGTTATTATTTATATAAAATAAGATCCGGAGATGATGACGATGGCCCAGGGGGAAGTATATATAGAAAAACGCAAACACAGGAGGATTAATAAAAAACTCCTTGTGACCTACAAAATCATGGCCGGCGATGAATATGAGAAACAGCCGCCGGAGCTTGAACGCAAACGCTCGGTCAACTCCGAGGACATATCGATATCCGGGCTGCAGCTTATCTGCGACGAGGAACTTAAAATTGACAGGATATTGCGGCTGGATATTAAGCTGGCCGGAGATGAACCGCTGGCGACATTCGCGGAAGTAAGATGGTGCAGGCGCGACGAAGCCATGAAAAAGTTCAGGATCGGGCTGGAATTTCTTGTGATAAAAGAGGACCATATAAATATAATAAAGAAACTGCTCGGTTGATACTAAAAAAAGCAAGTATCCGGCGAAAGCCGGATTTTTTTTTGTATTTAAAGAAAAAACCGTATTTTTGCAGGTTTTGTGTCAAATTACAAATTGACACGGCATTAAATAGCGGATATAATCAAGGAAATATCAAGGCCAAATAATTTTTCAGGAGGATCCAGGAACATGACTAATATTGACACACTACTCAGGGTTATGTTCGAGAAAGGCGCGTCAGACCTCCATATCACCGTCGGCGTGCCCCCGATGCTCCGTATTGACGGTGAAATGGTTGCAAGCGAATTTGAAAAAATGAGGCCGGATGACTGCCGCCATGTCATATACAGCATTTTGACGGATGAGCAGAAGGAAAGATTTGAAAGGGAAAATGAGCTTGATATTTCATTCGGTGTCGAGGGCATCGGACGCGTCAGGATGAATGTTTTCAAACAGAGAGGCGCGGTTGCGGCGTCCCTGCGCAACATTCCCATGCATATTATGACTTTTGAAGAACTCGGGCTGCCACAGGTTGTAAACGACATTGTAAAAATCCCGAAAGGACTGATACTTGTGACGGGGCCCACGGGTTCGGGTAAATCGACAACCCTTGCCTCAATGATAGACTGGATAAATTCCCACGAGGCCGGGCATATTATAACAATCGAGGATCCTATAGAATTTATTCATACCCATAAGAACTGCATTGTAAACCAGCGCGAGGTTGGAACCGACACTGCGACTTTTGCCACGGCGCTGAAATATGTTTTAAGGCAGGACCCGGACGTGATACTCGTGGGTGAAATGAGGGATCTGGAGACCATAAGCGCGGCGCTTACCATCGCCGAAACCGGGCACCTTGTGTTCGGCACCTTGCATACTCCCGACGCGGTGCAGGCTATAAACCGCATAATAGACGTTTTCCCGTCGCATCAGCAGCAGCAGGTAAGGTCGCAGATATCCTTTGTTTTGCAGGCGGTCATCTCACAGCAGCTTTTGCCGAAGGCATATGCAACCGGCAGGGTCATTACCACCGAAGTTCTGTTGTCGAACGCCGCCGTGAAGAACCTTATAAGGGAAGAAAAGGTGCATCAGATATATTCCATAATGCAGACGGGTACAGAATACGGCATGCGCACAATGAACCAATCGCTGGCGGAGCTTTACCAGAAACAGCAGGTTACATACAACGAAATATTCGCGCGCACGACCGACCCGAAGGATCTTCAGAGGATAATACAGACGGGCGGTTCGTTTTAATCCGTTTTTGCCGGGCAGGCGGCGGGCGGGATGCGATGATTGAGGGGAAGTTTACCGGATTGATTTTTTTTATCAACGGCGTTTTGTTGAAGTTTTTTAGCGGAGGGAATATTGCCAACATTTAATTACAAGGTTAAAACACCGGACGGCAGGGTCATTGACGGGCAGATAGAAGCCGAGAGCGAGGCGGCCCTCGATCATAAAATGAAGCAGCAGAAGATGACAATTATCGCCGTCACCAGGCAGGGCGGGCTGGTTTCGATATTTAACCTGGGGCCGAAGGTCAAGACCCAGCAGATAGCGATATTTTCAAGGCAGTTTTCAACCATGATAACGGCGGGACTGCCGGTTCTCCAGGCCCTGACAATTCTGTGCGACCAGCAGGAAGACAAGATATTCAAGAATGTCCTTGTTAAAATAAGGGATGACATCGGAGGAGGGTCCAATTTATCCGACGCGATGACAAAGTTTCCAAGCGTATTCAACACACTGTACTGTAATATGATAAAGGCCGGCGAACTTTCCGGTTCGCTCGACCAGATACTTGACAGGCTCTCCACATATCTCGAAAAAGCCGAGGCGCTTCAGTCAAAAATAAAAGGCGCCATGACATACCCCATGACCATACTTGTCATAGCCACGATAATAGTCATCATACTTATGGTAAAAGTTGTGCCTTCATTCAAGGCGGTCTTCCAGTCTTTTGGCGGGGAGCTTCCTCCGATGACGCAGTTTTTGCTTAATGCCAGCGCTTTCGAACAGAAATTCGCGGGGCTTGAAGTCGGCGCAATGATATTGCTTGGATTCGCCTTTAATGTTATAAGGCGCACGGATAACGGCGGGATGTTCATAGACAAGTATATGCTAAAGGTCCCGGTTTTCGGGATGCTTATTAAAAAGCAGACCGTGGCAAGGTTTGCAAGGACGCTTGGCACCCTGCTTAAATCGGGGGTGGGAATTCTTGACGCGCTTGATACCGTGGCCAGGTCGTCCGGCAACAGGATAGTCGAAAAGGCACTCCTTGATACCAGGGCCGCGGTAAGGGAAGGGCAGAGCCTGACCGAACCAATGAGAGCCACCGGATTATTTCCCACAATGGTTATTCAGATGGTTGCGGTCGGCGAGGAGACGGGAAAACTTGACGAGATGCTTTTAAGAATGTCAGATTTTTACGACGCGGAGGTGGATACCGCCGTGGATTCTATAATGTCCATGATCGAACCGTTGATCATGGCTTTTCTGGGAGTTGTCATTGGGTTCCTTGTAATAGCGATGTTTTTGCCGATGTTCAGCATGGGAGAAATGGTAAAATAGATGTAGGCGGAAAACCCATTGCTGGTTTTATCCCTGGTATATGACATTTTTATTGGATTTGTCGCCCGGTATAATAAAGACGGCCTCTTGCGAGGCCATCAGATGAGCGGCGCAAGGCCAATAAAAATGTCATATACCAGGGATCAAGCAACCTTGGCGGGGTTTTCCGCCGGCACCAAATATTAGAGGAGGTGAAATCATGGAAAAAAAGCAAGGGTTTACCCTGATTGAGTTGATGATAGTAGTGGCAATTATAGGAATACTGGCGGCTGTGGCAATACCCAAATTCGCCGACATGATGGAAAAATCAAGGGAGGGCGCCACAAAGGGAAATATCGGCGCAATAAAATCCGCGATTACCATTTACTACGGGGACCAGAGCGGCACATGGCCGTCTTCCATCGATCCCTCCGTCAATACCGTATTTTCCCAGTATCTTGACAGGGTGCCGGCGGTAAAGGTCACACATTCATTTACATCGAACGGAACAGCTCTTTCCGGAATATCGACGGCAATTCAATCAACATCAGCCGCTCCTGCGTTGGACAATACCCACGACGGCTGGATTTACAACACAACGACAGGTGATGTCTGGGTAAATAACAACCAGACAGACTCAAAAGGCACGGCTTATTCGAGCTACGGGTATAATTAGAATATTTTTGTAAAGAAAAATGTTAAAAACAAGACTATGAAAAAATTGACAAAAGAATTATCACATGTTATAATCAGTTTGAAGAATTAAAAAAAAGGAGGTGAAAGCATGAAGAAACAGAAAGGTTTTACACTGATCGAGCTTATGATCGTAGTCGCCATCATTGGAATACTGGCGGCGGTTGCAATCCCGAAGTTCGCCGATATGTTGGAAAAGGCGAGAGAGGGAGCGACAAAGGGTAATGTTGGCGCCATTAAATCGGCAATTTCGATTTATTACGGCGACCAGGGTGGACAGTGGCCCTCTTCGATCGATCCGACGGTTTCTGGAAATTCCTTCTCAAAATATATGGACAGAATCCCGGCGGTCAAAGTCACCCATTCATTCACATCGAACGGAACATCTCTTTCCGGGACATCGACTGCTATTGCCTCAACAGCAGCCGCTCCGACACTGTTAAATACAACTGACGGCTGGATTTACAACACAACGACAGGCGATGTATGGGTTAACAACAATCAGACAGACTCAAGGGGCACGGCTTATTCCGGATACGGATATAACTAAACCCTGTTTTATTTTAAAATGGGGCCAAAGGTTCTTAACCGGACTTTTGGCCCTTTTTTCATAATGGAGGCTTGATTATACATATAACCTTGGATTTATTATTTGTTTTTATTTACGGGCTGATAGCAGGAAGCTTCATAAATGTGTGTATTTACAGGATTCCATCCGGAAAATCCATAATCAGCCCTCCTTCCGCATGCCCGAAATGCAAAAATTTCATTAAATGGTATGATAATATACCATTTTTAAGCTTTATCCTGCTTAAAGGGCGGTGCAGGAAGTGCGGGAATAAAATATCATTAAGGTATCCAATAGTCGAATTATTGACGGGAATGCTGTTCATTCTGTTTTTTCTTAAGTTTGGACTTGAAAAAACCTATTTTTTTTATATAATAATAGCAGGTTATTTGATAACGCTTGCGTTCATTGATATAGACAAACAAATTGTCCCTGACGAAATTATTCTATTGATGATAATAACCGGTTTTGCGGCGGGTATATTTGAGCTACGTCAGGGGATAAACATTTTTGACGGCTTAATAGGCGCCGGCGCGGGCGGGTTTATTGCCCTGTGCCTTAATTATTTCAGCAACGGAAAAATGGGTGAAGGCGATGTGAAACTTTTTGCGGCGCTGGGGCTCTTTACCGGGGCAAGGGAAATAACCGGAATCATGTTTTACGCGTTTATCATCGGCGGCGTTTTTGCGGCCGTGCTTTTAGCGTCGGGGAAAAGTTCCAGAAAGGATCCTGTTGCTTTTGTCCCGTTCATTGCGGCGGCATTTATTTTGCGCGCTTTCATATTTCATTGATTAGGAGAATAAATGGGATTTTTTAATGAACAATTGATCGGGCTGGATATCGGCACTTCGGCGATCAAGGCCGTTAAGCTTAAAAAGACAAAAGACGGAAACGAGCTCACCGGCGCCGAAATTATCCATTTTTCATCCGAATCAGTCGACGATCTGGACCCGGATGTAAGGCATGCCTTATATGTAAATTCCATAAAAAAAATAATCAAACAAAAAAATATATCTGTCAACAAGGTCGTAACCGGCATTCCCGGTGATTCGGCCATCATCCGTTATATAAAGGTCCCTTTCATGACGGGGGACGAACTGAAAAACATGATACCATACGATGCCGAGCAGTATATCCCGCTGGGAATGGACCAGGTGGTATTTGATTACAGGGTGCTCGCCGAGATAGAGGAAGACAACCAGAAAAAACTCGAGGTACTGCTTGTGGCCGTGAAGAACGACGCCATGAACCAGCACCTTCAGCTTTTAAAGGACGCGGGCGTGGATCCGGCTGTAATAGATGTGGATGCTTTCGCCATGTGCAACGCTTACGGCCTTAACGCGGGCGATCAGGCGGAAAACACGCCGAAGTCGGACACCGTTGCCCTGATAAATATGGGGGCCAAATTCACGACCATACAGATATGCGAGAAAGACGTCCCGCACCTGACCAGGGATGTAAATATAGGCGGGAATAATTTTACAAAAGACATACAGCGCGAATTCAACATGACCTTTTCCCAGGCCGAAGAACTGAAAAAAGAGCACGCGGTGATAACCGTGGAAAGCGAAAATATGATCCTTTCCTCTATACCCGGCGGCGAGGACGAGAAGTCGATAAAGATATTCGAGGCGATAACGCCGGCGCTGAATAAACTCCTGAATGATATAAAACGTTCGTTCGATTATTACGAATCAACGGTAAAACGCAGCCCGGTGCAGAAAATACTCCTGTCAGGCGGGTCGTCAAAGATTAAAAACATCGACAGGTTCCTTTCTGAAAGGCTCGGAATTCCCGCGGAAATAAATTACCCGTTCAAAAACATCAATATAAATTCAAAGAACTTCGACTTTGATTATCTGCGCGCAAATGCCGTCCATTTTAACATTGCGCTCGGACTGGCGCTCAGGAAGGCGGCGGGCCGATGATAGAGATAAACCTTATACCGCAGAAGCTAAAAAAACAAAAGCAGGTCCAGTTCGTCTTTATGGCCGGGGCGGCCGGGGCGGGCATGATAATTGCCGCAATGATAGCGGTGTTATTTTTGCAGTACAGGCAGATAGCGGAAATAGACTCCCGGATAAAACGCATAGACGCGGAATCGGGATCCCTCAAGGACAAGATAGACGAGGTAAAACAGTTCAGGGCGAAAGACGACACTTTTGCCAGAAAAAAGGGGATCGTGGACAAACTTCTGGCGGTTCAGGCTTTCTGGCCGGAACTTCTTGACAGGGTAGGCTCAATGCTGCTTCCGGACATGTGGCTCACGGAACTAAACCAGGTGTCGGAAAAGGACACGGGGGTTGAGATACACATAGAGGGAGAAGCGATGACGAAAGTCATGATTGCGGATTTTATAAAGCGCCTGAACGAATCTCCTTACGTTGCGGATATAAAAACGGCAAGCATATCCGACGCGCCGCAATCCGATAAAGGTATGACATTCGCTTCTTTTTCCATAAATTTTACATATAAAAAAACCGATGGCCGGGCGGCTGTGAATTCTTCCGCCGCGGCAAAGTAGGCGGACATGGCCGACATTTCAAAAAAAGCGGGCCCGGGGAAGGGTGCGCAGGCTTTAAAGCTGAACATAAAGCTTACCAAACAGCAGCAGCAGAACCTGGCCGCCGCGGTAATAATAATTGCCGGAATATTTTTTGTCTATGTGAAGTATTTTTTTATGCCAAACATAAAGGCGCTGAATGACAAAACCGCAATTCTCGCGCAAAAAACAAGGGACTTAAATGACGCCAGGGACATGGTGGCAAGGTATGATGAATTCCTGAAGAACGCGTCGGATATTAATTACAGGACGGACTTCATGGACAGGAGGCTTCCTGCCGACGCCGACATATCCGATACCATCAGGGAGCTTACGCAGAGGGCCACGGAATATAACATCAGTATAATAAAATTCGAGCCGGGCGCCGCGGCCATAAAGGGCGATTATAAACAAACAGGGATAAAACTGAATTTTCTTACAACTTACGGCAATCTTGGAAATTTTCTGACAAGCATGGGTTACATAGAAAGGCTTACGACCCCGGACAGCATAACCATAAAAGCGTATAAGCCGGCGGGCGCCGATGACGCCGCGGACAATATAAGCGTTGATATGTCGGTTGAAATATATTCATTCATATAGAGGTGCGGGTTTGATGTTGAAAAAGTTTTTTAAAAGTTATATAATACTGGTGTATTGCGCCCTTTTTACGGGCGTATTACTCGTTCCCGCGCAGATAAGGGCGGACGCGGGCGGCGAAAAACTTGAGATAAAACCGCTCTATATTTTCCGGAATATTTCGGGAAGGGACCCGTTTTCACCCAGATACATGGAGGGAAAATTTCCGGCGGTTGTGTCGGTTGATATAACTGTCCTTAAACTTCTCGGAATTACCAGGAGCGGGAATGTAATGACCGCGCTTTTCAAGTCAAAGTCCGGGTCCAATTTCGGCTATATTTTTACAGGCGGGAAGCTCTACGGGGACAACGACGCGCTCATTACCGGCATCGCGGGTGAATTCAAAAGCGATACGGAGATCATGCTCAGGCAGGGCGACATAGAAATGCATTACAAACTTGACGCGGATCCCGCGGGCAGCCCGGATATAATCGGGCGGGAAAGCAATACCACGAACGCCGCAGCGGCTCCGGTTAAATGATTCACTGACTTTAATACACTTAAATAATATAATTGAACCCGGGAGGCATGATGAAACATACTGGCAAAGCGTTAATACTTTCAACGGTATTAGCCCTGATTGCATTTATACCATTTTCGTACGCGCAGGATGATGATTTCATCAGCGTATCGCCGGTTGAAAAACAGGATGCCTCTAACATACAGCCCGCGACAGTCGCGAAAGGCCGGAAAGCCGCGGCGGAACCCGCGCCAACTGCGGTGCCTGCCGCTGTCGTGAAGCAGGAAAAAAAGGAGCCGGCAAAGGCATCCGGAACGACCATAGTAAAAAACATAATTACGGTGGACCTTAATGATGTGACGGAAATACGCATCACCACTTCCGCTGCTGTAAAGCCGCCGAAGGCAACAATGCTCGGGGCTCCGCCAAATCCCAGGATACTTTTGCAAATAAGCGATTGTTCTGTGGGAAACGGTACAATCCCGGTTGGAAAAGGCGGCGTAAAGGCCGTCAGGACAGCCCAGCATTCATCAAGCGCGTGGATAGTTGTTGACCTGAAAAAGGACGCTAAATGGAAGGTCTCGCAGGATGATACCGCGATAATAGTAAGCATAGATAAAACCGGGAACGCGAAACGTTCAGCGGGGCCGGAGGCGTATGGGAAAGTATCAGCAGCGCCCGAAAACGTCCCGGGATCCTTTGTATACAGGCTCATTGACGTCAACGCGAAAAACCTCGGCTCCAAAACGAGAATAATAGTCACGACCGACGGGCCGGTGAAATACAGGGTCAGGAAAGATTCTTCCGAAAAAAAGATAACGCTGAACCTTATTGATTCAATTTCCCTGTGGCAGAAAGGTTCCTTGAAAATGGATGACGGAGCCGTCAGGGAGGCGTCGGTTAACGAGGACTCAAAAACAAAGGTCACAAATGTAGTGCTTTCGCTGGCGTATAATACCCCGTATACCGTATCAAAGGACCAGAACCAGATTGTCATAGACATGGACAACCAGCCGCAGGGCACCGGCGGCAGGGATAAAAAAATCGATCTGTACCAGAAAATATCGATTAATGTTCAGTCCGCAGAATTGCCGGGCGTATTAAGGCTGTTGTCGTCCCAGACCGGGTTTCAGTTTTCAGCGGGGCCGGCGGTGGATACGGCGGCCGCTGTTACGATAAATGAAGACAACCAGACTCTTGACCAGGTATTAAAGGACATTTTGATACCGCGCAATCTTTATTACGAGGTAAACAACGGCATTATCAGGGTGGGCGACATCGCGGCCATAAAACTGGCAAAGGGGCTGATGAAAAAAGTGACAAGATTTTACAGCCCGAAAAATATGAGCGACGTAAAGCAGCTGCAGTCAATGCTGGCGGTCGCGCTCACAAAGGACCAGTTTGTTGATGTGGCATCCCAGGTTGACGGATCCGCCGGGGCAAACCGGATAATGGTGGTCGGAACACGCGATGACGTGGATAAGGCAATGAATATTCTTGCCGATATAGATGTGGCGGACAATTCCACGGACGAGGGCGGAAACACTATAAAAACCAGGGTATTCAAACTCGATAATATAAGGTTAAATCCCATGTCAACGGACATGAGCGATGCGACCAGAAATGACATGGAGACCAAACAGCTTGACGATATTAAAAACGCCATAACCCCCATGCTTACAACCGGCACTGGAAGCATGTCGATTGACAGGCGCACGTCGAGCATAATAATTACGGACACTGGCGCGGTTATCAACAAGGTGGCGAAGCTTATAAAAGCGCTTGATGTCAAGCTTCCGCAGGTTTCGATAGAGGCCAAGCTTTACGAAATATCCGTTACTGCGGAACACGAGCTCGGTATAAACTGGAACCTGACTGGAAAGGCAAATGAGCCGTCGGCAACGGGAACGGCGAATTTAAATCCGCTGGACCTTACGAACGGCGGCGGTTCTCTGACGCTTGGATCCATCCAGAACGGCCTCAATATAAGCGCGACTTTAAGCGCCCTTGAAGGCAGCAGCAAGGCAAAACTTTTGTCCGCGCCGAAGATAACGGTTGAGGCTAACATGCCGGCGACTATCATGACGTCCCGTGCCTATTATTATGAGGTTCAGACCAATGTGACCAATAACGGCTCACTGCTGACCACATCGGCCTTCTCGGTGGTCAATCTTCCCATACAGCTTAAGGTTTACTGCAAGGTCACAAAGGACGGCTATATAAACATGTCGGTTGACGCGCTGGTAGACAGGGTCGAGCCCACCACAAGGACGCAGGGTCCCCCGGATGTCAATACGCAGGAAGCCAGCACGTATGTCAAGGCTAAAAATGACGAAACTATTGTAATGGGCGGGCTCATTAACGATGATATTGTCGAACAGGAACAGAAGGTGCCGCTGCTGGGCGACCTTCCGCTGATTGGCGGGCTTTTCAGTGGAACGACGAAAACAACGGATAAGGAAGAACTGATAATATTTATCACTCCTTCCATAGTGGAGGATTCGGATTAATATTCAGAAAAGCAGGACAACGGCCGCGGCAAGACGCGGCCGTTGTCATAATAAAATTTACTTCAGGAGAAAAAAATGTTGAGATTTCTGACAGCCGGCGAGTCCCACGGCAAAGGGCTTGTTATTATTCTTGACGGCGTGCCCGCGGGCGTGGGATTTACCGGGGAAATCATAGCGCGGGACCTGCGCGAGCGGCAGAAGGGGTACGGCCGGGGCAACAGGCAGAAAATAGAATCCGACTGCGGCGAAATAATTTCGGGAGTCCGTTTCGGGCTTACTACCGGCGCGCCGGTGTGCGTGATGATAAAAAACAGGGACTATGACAACTGGAAGGAAATCCTCGCGGTTGAAGGATCCGGGCGCGGCATAAAGGAATTTAACGTCCCCAGGCCCGGGCATGCCGACCTTTCCGGCGGGATAAAATACGGCCATCATGATTTCAGGAACGTGCTGGAGCGCGCCTCGGCCAGGGAAACAGCGGCAAGGGTCGTATCCGGGTCGCTTTCAAGGGCGATCCTGAAAGAGATAGGCATAGATGTATTCGGGTACGTAATAAATATTGCCGGGGTGCTCACAGACGACGACAGCGGCCTCGATATAATTGGAGTTAAAAGCAGGATAGAAGCCGTGAATAAAAAATACGGCGCGGAGCTGCGCTTTCCGGGGATTAACGAGGCTCCGGTGATAATAAGAAAAATAGAGGACGCGTCAAGGGAAGGCGACACGCTCGGCGGCGTTGTCAAGGTTTTAACCTCGCCGCTTCCAGCCGGGTTGGGGGATTTTTCACAGCGGG
>PLPI01000143.1 GCA_003159495.1 candidate division FCPU426 bacterium
CAACGAACCTTTCGGGCTGGTCACCATCGAGGCAATGGGGTTGGGAATTGCCACAGCCGGATTTAACAGGGGCGGAACCGCGGAAATAATTACCGATGGAAAAGACGGGTTCCTTGCGGGCGATGTTACACCTGAGACTCTTGCGGAAAAGATATTATACGCTTATGACAACAGAAAAAAATTAAAGGCAGTGTCGGGAAAAGCCGTCAAAACCGTAAAGGAAAGGTTCAGCCTGGAAAAACAGACGGCATCATTCAGGGGAATAATAGAGGGGATGATAAAATGAAAATATCGGCGGTAATTATAACTAAAAACGAGGAAAAAATATTATCAAGATGCCTTGACGCTGTAAGCTGGGCGGACGAGATAATTATTGTCGATTCGTTCAGCACTGACAGGACGGTTCAAATAGCGGAAGAATTCGGGGCAACGGTTTTTAAGAAAAAATGGGCGGGATTTTCTCAACAGAAAAACTTCGCCATTTCAAAAGCACGGTTCCCTTGGATACTGTCCCTTGACGCGGACGAGATAGCAACTCCGGATTTAAAGGATGAAATCCTTAAAATAACGGCGGATGCAGGCGGACGCTGCGCCGGCTATTACATACCAAGACGCACATATTTTTATGGCCGCCTCATGAGGTTTGGAAAGGTTTATCCGGATTATCAGATGAGGCTCTTTAAAAAGGGCTGCGGGGAATTTGAAAAAACCGAGATACATGAGAGGCTCCTGGTAAAAGGCGAAGAGGGGCGGCTTAAAAATCCGCTGTTGCATTATTCAAAGGCCGGCATCGAGGACCATATAAAAACTGTGAATTCTTATACCGAACTTGAGGCAAAAAGGGCCGTAAAGCTGGGCTATAGGCCGACGGGATATTCCGTGGTAATAAAACCGATGCTTTATTTTTTAAAGCATTACATATGGAATTTCGGGTTTCTTGACGGAACGGCCGGCCTGACATATTATTCTATAAACGCGGCTTATGTATTCATAAAGGAAGTCAAGGCCATGGAAGCGGCCGGGACAGGGACGATAGATTTGGCCCGGACAATATTTAAAAGGGCGAGATAGGTTGGAAAATTATAAATCCAAAAGTCAAAACCAAGAATTTCTTTGCTTCTATTTTTTGGTTTTAACTTTTGAGTTTTTACTTTAATAATTCTTTAAATACATCCCCCGCAATTGGCGCTGCTACTGTCATTCCCTTGCCCTCGCCGTCGCATACTACGGCAAGCGCGTACTCGGGTTTTTCCGCGGGAGCGAATGATATGAACCATGCGTTTAATGGGCCCTTTATGGTATTGGAAGAAGTCCCTGTTTTCCCCGCTATATCAACCCCTTTTATAAAAGCTTTCTTGCCTATTCCGTCATCAACGGCGTTTACCATAAGTTCAGTCAGTCGTTTGGCGGTTAACGGGGATAAGGATGTTTTAGCCACAGAGGGGACTCCCTGATAAATTACTTTCCCGTTGATATTCCTTATTTCTTTTATTATGTAAGGCTTCATCATTACCCCGCCGTTAGCAATCGCGGCCGCCATAAGGGCTGCATGCAGAGGGGTTATTGTGTATGTGCTTTTCCCGGGAATAGACAGGCCGCAGGCGTGCAGGGCCGTTTCATATTTGTCCGCGTCAAATTGCGGGGCATGGCTCTCGGCCACGGGCATTGAAATTTGCTCGGAACGGGCCTTGTCGTAAAAACCAAGGTCAAACTGCTGGTCAAATCCAAATTTCTGGTTATATTCGGAGAGTGTCGGCGAGCCGACGGCAAATCCGAGGAACGCGCAGCCGATGTTGCAGGATTCGTCGAACGCCTGTTCCGTTGACTTAACCTTTCCGTGCTTTTCCCAGCACCAGAAAGTCTTTCCATCAAACTGTGTGGATCCCGCGCACTTGATGGGAAATACATCGCTGTCGTTTATGTTGTGTTCATAGGCGGCGGCTACAGTTATAACCTTGGCTATCGACCCCGGCTCGTAAAGTTTGTCTGTTGCCCGGTCAAGGAGCGGCTGGTTTGTGTTGTCCACATTTTTCCACCAGTCCTTGTCTATGGTGTTTGGCCTGTATGTTGGTTGGCTGTAAAGCGCCAGTATCTCGCCGGTTTGCGGCCTGATTACAACTATGGCGCCTTTGTACCATCCCATGGCTTTTGACACGGTATCCTGGACTTTAGAGTCAATGGTAAGATATATTTTATTTCCCGGAATATATTCGGCAAGATATTTTTCAATCCCCTCGGAGCGGTTGTGCTTTTCGCTTACAAACCCTGTTATATGCGCGGTCTTTTGGTCCATTATATAAGTGCGTTTTGAATCCGACGCAATAAGGTTATATCGTGCCAGCGGTTCCCCGTTGGTATCAAAAAGGTAATACATTGCCCCCTTGTTCCTGTCGTCTTCGGCGAGGGAGAGGTTTTTTCTGGCTTTTGTCAATTTAGGGTCGAATTCTAGGGCCTTGTTGTAATAATTGATGGCGGAATCAATGTTCCCTTCTGCGTGCAGGCAGCAACCGGTGCCGTAAAGGGCCTCGGGATCATTGGGGCTGAGTTTTAGAGCCTGTGTATATTCGAAAGAGGCATTGCGGTAAAGGCCGAGATCCAGGTACATGTCGCCGTATTTTGTGTGGTCAATTGTTGAATTATGTTTTAACTGCGCGGCAAGCGCCTCGGTATAGAACTTGTCGGCCTTGTCAAAGTCGTTCTGTTTGACGGCTATAAGCCCGAGGCCGTCAAGGGCCAGCGCGCCGTTGGGCTTGATGTTAATGGCGTTGTTAAAATCCGAAGTGGCGTAGGAAAGCCTGTTTTTGTTGAAGTCATCCATTCCGGCGTGTATCGCGATAAAATATTTCAGGTTTTCGCCTGAAAACCTGAAAAGCATGTAGCCCGCGGCCAGTATTATGACCGCCAGCGTTATCCACTGCCATCTCTGCCTCCTGTAATAATGCTTCGACGAAAGATGGCCTATCGGGGTGATTCTCATTTTAAAGCGCCTCCTGAAAATATTTTTCCGAAATATTATTTAATGATAGCACAAAAGGGGGAATATGCAAATAATAACCTTTTTCCCCTTATTGACAATATCCCCCCTGCTGGTATAATAAGGAATATATAAATACCCGATTTGAAGCGCGGAGGTCGCGTTTGAAAAAATTATTTGTTTTTACGCTTCTGCTTGTGGCGGCCATACTGCCTGCGGCGATGGCAAAGGATAATTACACCATAGGCTTTCTGGGAAATTCCGCAAACGCCAGGTCCGTCTCCGTATTTAACGCGGTAAAACTTGCCGCCGACGAATTTAACTCCACTTCAACAGCATACTCCGTTAACGCCGTGTTTATCGAGGACACGGCAACGGCCGTCGATGCCGTTAAAAATCAGCCGAATATGATAGGCCTTATAGGCTCTTTTTTAAATTCGGACTCTCAGGTCCTTGAAGCAGCCGGCGATATGCCGGAGATGTGCGTTTCGGGCGATTATCCGGGATTGGGCGGCGCGGCCAAAAGAAACATATTCAGGCTCTGCGCCTCGGACAATCAGCTGGCGCGGGACACGTGCAGGTTTTTGATTACCGTGCTGTCCAATGACAGGCTTGCGGTAATATATTCCGGCGATAACAACGGTTTTGATGATATGGCCGCGGCTTTTAAATCAGAGGCGGAAAAAAACCATATTGCCCTGCGCTATTATAAGGAAGTCGACCCGGACAGGAAGGATTTTAACGCGGTTCTGCTCAGGGTCAGGGATTTAAGGGCCCAGAATATTTATTTTGCCGGCCCCGCGGACCAGGCGGCTTTGCTGGCTCGCCAGTCCTCTGAAATGAACGTGGGGGCGGATTTATCCTCAACATCGCTTATCGGCGTAAGGTCGTTCATAAAAACCGCAAAAGCCGGATCCCGCGGCGCGGTTTACGCGTCGATTTCACCGTCATCAATTTACGGCTTCAAAAAGTTCGGGGATATTTATGAAAGGTACCGTAAAATTTACAAGGGAAACGACATGCATATTCCGTACGCATATGACGCGGCACAGCTTCTTTTGTCCGCTCTCCCGGCCGGAAAGACAGGGCATGCGGATATTGCGGCATACCTGCGCGGGATAAGCTTCGCGGGAGCGACAGGCGATATAAATTTCAAAGAATCGGGAGAGCGATCGGGGCCTCCCTGTTACTTTTATATAATTATCGGAAATGAGCCCCTGCAGAGGAACCTATCGCAGAGCGAATTTAAGGCATTTGAGGGCGACAAATAACAACGGAGTTAAAATGGCAAAAAGGCTCGGAGACCTGCTTTTAGAGGAAAACCTGGTAACCCAGGACCAGATTATGAAGGCAATTGAGGAGCAGCAGAAATCCGGCGAACCTCTCGGCAGGATTCTGGTTAAAAGGGGCTCCATAACCGAAGAGGCCCTTTTTTATTTCCTTGCCATCCAGTTCGGGACCGAATATGTCGACCTGCCGTCCGAGATAAAACCCGAGCTTCTTGCCGTGCTGAAAAAAGAGGTGGCGGAAGAGTTTAACTGCATTCCCATAGAGTTGACCGCCACGCATATCGTCATTGCCACCAGCGATCCGGATGATCATTTTACCGAAAAACTCATGCAGCGCACAGTTATGCCCGAAGGCAGGGAAATAAAATTTGTCATCAGTTCCGAATCCAACATAAAAGCCGCGCTTGCCATGTATTACGGCGTTACCCATAAGGCTGAAAACGACGAGTCGTTCAGTGAAATATTCAAATCAGAAGGCGACGCGAACGGCGAAGATGATTCCGGCAGCGTCGAGGATGAGGGCATAAACGAGGATTCCGCGCCTGTAATAAAAATGGTAAACGCGCTTATCAGCGAAGGGGTCAGGATTAAGGCGTCGGATATTCATTTAAATCCCGTGCAGAAAGGGCTTGTGATAAGGTACAGGATTGACGGCGTCCTGCAGAAACAGCCCTCGCCGCCAAAGCATTACAAGAGCGCGATACTTTCAAGGATAAAAGTAATGTCCAAAATGGATATAATGGAAAAACGCGCCGCGCAGGACGGGCGTATAAAAATAAAGGTCCAGAACAAGGTCATAGATCTTCGTGTATCGGTGCTTCCATCGATTTACGGCGAAAATATAGTAATGCGTATCCTTGATCAGGGAAACCTGATGCTTGACATGACCAAACTCGGGTTTGAACAGCGTGAACTTGAGCTTTATACCGAGGCCATACAGGCGCCTTACGGGCTCGTGCTTCATACCGGCCCGACGGGTTCCGGAAAAACCACCACGCTTTATTCCGCGTTATCCACCGTTAATGACCCGGCAAAATCCATAATGACTCTTGAGGACCCGGTGGAATATCAGCTTCCGGGTATAATCCAGATACAGATGAATGCCGATATAGGGCTTACTTTTGCGAACGCGCTCAGGTCGTGCCTGAGGCAGGATCCAAATATCATGATGGTAGGAGAAATCCGCGACAGGGAAACGGCGGATATAGCCATAAAAGCCGCCATGACGGGGCACCTGCTTTTTTCGACAATTCACACAAACGATTCGCCTTCCACCATAATGAGGCTCGTTGATATGGGTGTGGACCCGGTATATGTCGGTTCCGCCGTAAAACTAATCGTTGCCCAGAGGCTCATGCGGCGTGTGTGTTCCGGTTGCAAAAAACCTTACACTCCCACGGACGAGGAACTGCAGAAAATGCTGTTAAAACCGGAGGACATCGAGGGCGCTACGCCTATGAAAGGCGAAGGCTGCGGCAAATGCAGCGGCAGCGGTTATAAGGGCAGGGTGGCCATTTATGAGATAATGCCGATAACCCAGAATATAGCGGATTTGATTTTTGCAAAGGCCGACCTGAACGTGCTTACCGCGGCTGCTGAAAAGGAAGGCATGAGGACTTTAAGAAAAGTGGCCATAGAAAAATGGAGAAGCGGGATTACAAGCTCCGAAGAGGTAATTGCCGTTACCTCGGAAGGATAACGATGCAGGAGACAAAAAAGTTAGGGGAAATACTGCTCGAAGAGGGCATGATAACAGAGGAACAGCTTGCAAAAGCCGTAGCTGAACAGAAAAAGACGAGCGAATCGCTCGGCTTCGTGCTGGTCAAACTCGGTTCCATAACCGAGGATGTTCTTTACCATTTTCTGGCGATGCAGTTCGGCACAAAATTCATTGATGTGGGTATACTTAAAATCGAGGACGACCTTATAAAACTTATATCCGGCGATGTGGCGAGAAAATACAAGATAATCCCCATTGAAAAGAAGCCCGGGAAAATAATCCTTGCCACGTTCAACCCGTCCGACCCGGCGCTTCAGATGAACCTGAAATTTGACATGAAGGCGCCGGAGGAGACGGAATTTACCTTTGCGGTGACGACCGAATCGGCGCTGAACAACGCCCTTGATAAATACTATCCGGCAAGCACAAGCCTTGAGGAAACCATGAAAGCGGCCGAGAGTCCGGATGATTTTTCCTTTGAAATATTAGAGGATATAAAAAGCAAGGAAGACGAGGGTTCGGACGAGGATATAGAGGGAGAGGCAAGCCCGGTAGTAAAGTATGTAAATTACATAATCGAGGATGCAGTCGCAAAAAGGGCCTCTGACATACACATAAACCCTTATGAGAAAAAAATAGTGCTGAGGTTCAGGATAGACGGGGCCCTGGTGGAAATGCCTCCGCCCAACATCCAGTTTAAAAGGGCGCTGACCTCCAGGATAAAGCTCATGGCCATGATGAATATCATAGAAAAAAGGCTGCCGCAGGACGGCAGGATCAGGTTTGTCATGAGCAACGGCAAGAGCGTGGATTTGCGCGTGTCCACGATACCGTGCATCTGGGGCGAAAATATAGTAATGCGCGTTTTGAACCAGGAGGCGCAGTCGCTTGAGTTAAAGGACCTGGGAATGTTTGACGAGCAGATGGCGCTGGTGGATAAAGGGCTGGGAAACCCGTACGGTATGGTGCTTGTGACAGGTCCGACAGGCTCCGGCAAAACCACCACAATTTACGGCTGTATATCAAAGATAAACGACCCGCATGATAATATCCTCACCGTCGAGGATCCCGTGGAATACAGGCTCCCGCATATTATTCAGATACAGGTCAACCCGGCGGCGGATTTGACATTCGCCAACGTGCTGAGGTCTTTTTTAAGGCAGGACCCGGACATCATGCTGGTCGGCGAGATCCGCGACAATGAGACTGCTTCAATCGCGGTAAAGGCCGCGCTCACGGGCCATCTTGTGCTTTCAACGCTTCATACAAATGACGCGCCGACGACAATAACAAGGCTCATAGACATGGGGATAGACCCGATTTACGTCGGTTCATCCGTGCTTGTGGCCACGGCACAGAGGCTGCTCCGGCGCGTGTGCGACAACTGCAGGGAAAAGGTCAGGGAGTTTGATTATGCAAGGGCGAGAAAAACAGGCATACCCGATTTCATACTTGAGGGCGGGGAATATTACGAGGGGCGGGGATGCCCGGTATGCCATTATACGGGATATAAAAAACGCGTTGCCGCTTATGAGGTAATGCCGGTAAATATGGGAATAAGGGATGTAATATTTAAAAAAGGGACGCTGAACGACCTGAAAAGGGAGGCATGGCGGCAGGGAATGATGACCATCAGGGAATCCGCCATCATGCTCATGAAAAAAGGGATCACGACGCTTGAAGAAGTGACAAAGGAAACGCTTTATGATAAACCCCTTGCGGAATTTAAGAAAAAGTAGTTTAATGGTGAAAGTTTAAAAATCCGCCCGCAAACGGGCGGTAATTTTATTATACAGGAGAAATTTTAAATGGCGCAGGATCAGGATAAGGAAAATCTGTTCAAGGAAGCAAAAAGTTTTTTTCAGGTATTCGAGCCCAAAGGCGAGATTATTACCGGGGTTACGGTGCCCGGGGGCGTTCAGATAATAGGCGAGGCATTCGCCGGCAATAAAGGAAAGATAATATCGGTGCCCATAAATAAAAACGCATTCATACTTGCGCAGAAAAGAAAAGAAGGCGACAGGTCGCTAAATTTTTATTCACAGCGTTATGATGAAAAAATAAGGCTTTCACTCAACTCTCCGGAGCGCAGGGAAGAACAGGGATGGGCATACCACATGGCGAGCACGCTTTTTATGCTCGAAGGGACGTCGAAAAAGGTGCCCGGAATGAACATTTACATAGACAACAGGGTGCCTGATATTTTTTCAGCCGGTTCTATGGAGGCGCTTGAGGCGGGCATAGAAAATATAGCCTCACGCTTCGGCGACTGGCAGCTTGACGGCATCGAGGCGGCGCAGATATGCGCGGGCGGCGAGAAAAAATTCCTCGACCGTGATACGCACTTTGTTAAATACATACCCATGATAATGGGGAAAAAGGGAACCGTGACCTATTTTGACGAATCCACGGGCGAGAGCGAAAATGTGAAGGCGGATTTCAAGGGGCTCGTATTTATGGTATTGAGTTCGGGGCTAAAGAAAAAACACATTGACGACAGGAAAAACAGGATAATCCAGGAAGTCAGGGATTCCATAGAAATTATGAACAGGGCGGGGGCGAATATAGATTCACTGGACCAGCTTTCCATGGAAAAATTTGACGACTACAGGTCAAAACTTTCGCTTGACCAGAGGAAACGCTGCGCGTTCTTCATTTCCGAGAACGAAAGGGTAAAAGCATCCAGGGACGCGTTGACCGCGGGAAATCTGGCCGGGTTCCTGGAAATAATCAATGAGTCCCAGAAAAACATAAAGAACAGGCTTGAAATGGTCACTGAGGAAAATGAGATACTTATAGACACGATACAGGATACCGACGGCGTGAGGGCGGTAAGGATGCTCAATATGGGCGCCGACGGCACCGTGTTCTTTGCGGTGGACAGGGATAAAAGACTGCAGGCGGAATCAAAGATTAAAAAGACATTCATTACCAGGACCGGCATAGAACTTTCAGCCGAGGTTTTTAACCTGGACGTTGAACTCGAAGAGTTCACCATAGATGTGTCTGAATTTAAAAAATGAAATGAAGATAAGTTTTTTAACATACGGATGCAAGGTTAACCAGTACGAGACCGAACTTATCAGGCAGATGATGCTCGGCGGCGGCCTCACCGAGGCGGCTGACCCGGGCGGGGCCGATATTTACCTGGTAAATACATGCACCGTTACCGCAAAGATAGACAGTGAAATATCCCGCAAAATAAAACAGCTTAAATCAAAACCCGGCGCCAGGGTTATCCTGACCGGGTGCCTGGCGCAGCGCGGAGGGGCGGACGTAGAAAAACTCGGCGCCGACTGGATAATAGCAAACGGCTCAAAGCTCGATCCGGGTTCATATCCGGCCGGGATATTCCCGGTAAAAATATCCGTGCGTGAAACGGTTCTTGCCGGATTTTCCGGCAGGAACAAGGCATTTGTCAAAGTCGAAGACGGATGCGACAGGTTTTGCGCCTACTGCACGGTTCCGCTTGTGCGCGGAAGCGATATCCGCTCAAGGGATGCTTCCGAGATAATTTCAGAGATTGAAAAACTTACCGCCGCCGGATTTTCCGAACTCATAATGACCGGGGTGAATCTCGGGCGTTTCGGCGCGGAAAATGGCGATAAAACGGCTCTTTACGGACTGCTGAAAAAAATCACCCTGTTAAAAGGCGGCTTCAGGGTGAGGCTGAGTTCCATGAGCCCGGCCGACCTCGATGACGATGTTATACAGCTTGCCGCGGACAATCCAGGCAGGATATGCCCCCACTTCCACCTTTCGATGCAGAGCGGAGACGACGCCGTGCTAAAACGCATGAACAGAAGATACGATACAAAACTTTACAGGGATAAGGCGGAATTTATTGCTTCCAGGATAAAGCTTCCCGGCATTACGACCGACGTTATCGCCGGTTTCCCCGGGGAAAGCGGCGTTGAATTTGAAAACACACTGGCTTTTATTAACGACATCCCTCTTACAAGGCTCCATGTATTCCCGTATTCGGACAGGCCGGGAACGAAGGCCACGCAGATGTCCGGCAAGGTTGATGATACGGTAAAAAAGGAAAGGGTCAAGAGGCTCTTAAACGCCGCAGAAAAAAAAGAAAATGATTTCGCGGTAAAAAACACCGGGCTTGTCAGGACCGCGCTTATCGAGGATCCAAATAAAAAAAACGAACTCTTCGGATATACTGAAAATTATATACGCGTGCTGATAGACGACACGCAGGCGGCGCG
This sequence comes from candidate division FCPU426 bacterium, assembly GCA_003159495.1. GTDB lineage: Bacteria > Oederibacteriota > PGYV01 > PGYV01 > Palsa-1178 > Bog-1181. Next base: position 10,201 of record PLPI01000143.1, read on the forward strand.
CGCGAAAGTAAACGGGCTTGCAAGGGTAAGGATAACCGAAGTAACCGCCTCTTGCGTGAAAGCGGAGTTGGCCGGTGAATAAAAAACTGTGGCGTATATTAAGGAGGAAAAATGGCCGAGGACTGCCTTTTTTGCAGGATTATAGCCGGAAAGATACCGTCAAAAAAAGTCTTTGAAAATGAGCTTGTTTTCGCATTTGAGGACATAAACCCCCAGGCTCCGGTTCATGTGCTTATTATTCCAAAAAAACATGTGGCGACCTTAAACGACACGGACGCGGAGTTTAACGTTTACATGAATGCCATGTTCGGGGCAGCCAGGGAAATAGCGGCGCAGAGGGGAATCGCGGAAAAGGGATACAGGACGGTATTTAACGTAAATAAGGACGCCGGCCAGGAGGTTTTTCACATCCATCTTCACATTCTCGGCGGGAGGATATTTAAATGGCCGCCGGGATAATAAAACAAAAGGCTGGTGCTTTGCTTTGAAACGAGAGGCAATTTGCCCGGTTTTTGGAAAGTGCGGCGGCTGCTCCATGCAGGATATTGATTACTCCGTCCAGCTGCAGCTTAAAAAGAATGAAATAATAACGGATTATGAACTTAAAAAAATCACGCTGGAAACATCCATGAAAATTTTCTGCAAGGACGAGTTTTTTTACAGAAACAGGATGGATTTTCCGTTCAGCTTTGACGGCCCCGGCCAGCGGCAAAAGGGCAGGTTCGACAGGATTGTCAGCTTTGAAAAGTGTTATATTGCCAATTCAGGCGTGGACGCGGCCTTTGGCGGTGTATCGGCGTGGTTTAATGCGCACAGGGCTGAAATAGATGTATTTGATGTGGTTAAAAGGGCTGGAACTATGCGTTACGCCACAATAAGGAGCCCGCTTTTCTCGCAGGAAACTTCTATAACTTTCATATTCAACGCCGAGTCTCCCCGGATAGCGGAGCAAAAGGAACTAATAAAGCAGTTTGCCGCGGGTTCGGCGGTAAAAAATGTCCTGCTTGGGCTGGTAAAATATAACACGGACCAGAGCACTGTCGAGACCGCCGAGATTATTAAAGGCAGTGATGTAATATTCGAACAACTGGGGGCGCGGAAATTTTATTTTCATACGCAGGGTTTTTTCCAGAGCAACTCCGGGGTTTTGCTCGACATAATACATTTTATCAGGGAAAAACTTGAAGGGCGTTACAACACCCTTGTGGACCTTTACGGAGGCGTCGGGACGCTGGGCATCTCGCTTTCCGGCACGGCTGATGAGGTTTATGTCGTGGATAACAGCAGGCTTAATTCCATATGCGGCAGGAAAAATATCGAGGTTAACGGAGCGGCAAATGTAAAAATAATAGAATCTGACGCCGGGAAAATAGGCGAATTGGCCCTTGGCGCCGGCCGTTCTGTTTTTATTCTTGACCCTCCGAGGAACGGCATTCATAGAAAGGTTTTAAGCCATATTAAAACGGTTTTGCCTGAAAAGCTGATATATGTTTCCTGCAACCCGGCGACCCAGGCGCACGATATTTCCGTACTGCTGGAGAATTATACGCTGGATGATTTTGCGGCGTTTGACATGTTTCCACAGACAAAACATGTGGAGTCTGTGGCCGTGCTTTCAAAAAAGCCGGCCCGGGCAAATATCTAAAAAGGGGTATGCATGAAAGAATTCAAGGCACTAAGGCCGGCGGCAGGCAGAACAATAATCGGCCTGAAAAGCGTAAAAAGCGTAATGTTCGTGCGCCTGGGAAAACTCGGGGATATGATGACTGCCTCGTGGATATTTAAGGCAGCGCGTGAACAAAATTCCGGATTGAAAATAGGGCTTTTAACGCTTCCGAAAAGCGCGGGGCTCTTTAAACACAACAATGATATTGATGTCTTAAAATTATGGAGGCCGGTTACGGCGCCTTTTCTTGCCGTTACCGAAAGACTGCGCGGATGGGACCTTGTGGTGGATTTGAATGATGAGCCGTCGCGCCGCTCTATTCTCGCCGTAAAACTGATTTCTCCGGAAAAATCAATAGCTTTTGACAACGATAAGAGCCGGGGTATTTTTACATTTACAGTAAAGACCCTTGTTAAGGACAAAAGCCATGTCCTTGAAAGGCTTTCTGTAATGGCTGCTGGGCTTGGCATTAATGCGAAGAAAACCTTATTGAGGCCGGCTGTATATTTAAAACCGGGGTTGCTTGACAAAACAATCAGGGCGCAGGAGAAAATTACGGGAAAAGGGGCGAAGATAGTAACCCTTAATATTTCAGCCGGCCATAAATCGCGCTTCTGGAGCGTGGAAAAGTGGGTGGCGATGGGGCGTGCGCTGCAAAAACAGGACGAAAAAGTTTTTATAAGGGTGCTGGGTTCGCCGGCTGACCATAAGGCGGCTGAAAAGACGGCGGCGTCAATCGGCGGAAGGCTCCTGCCGTGCGCAAAAAAAAGCCTTGATGATTTTCTCGCGGCAATCGCGGCGTCGGACATGCTCGTATCGCCCGACACGTCCGCCGTGCACGCTGCATGCGCCTTCGGGGTCCCTGTTCTCGGGCTATATCCCGAACCGCTGTGGAACTTTGTCTCGTGGAGGCCGTCAAATGCAAACTGCCGCGCTGTGAGGGCGAAAGGGGACACTGTGGATTCCATCCCGCAGGATGAAGTGATAAAAGAGGCGTTAAAGATGGAGAAAAAACTAAACAAAATAAAACGTCCGTAGCTCTATCAACGGTTTGTTTCGCCCTTGTAGTGGCCGCCCTGTGTGGCGGCCCGAACCAGCTCCTAACTGCATTTTATGCACCCGCAAGTTTTGCCATGCGAACAAAACTTTTTTACTAAACTTTTTTACGGCGTTGTCGTTTGACTGCTTTTACAGCCTGTGGTAATATCTTTAAAACCAAACAACGCGGAGGTTGTCATGAAACACAGCACTTATTTTGAGGGAAAAGTCCAGAGCCTTGAGCTTAACACCGGAAAAGGGCGCGCCACGGTCGGGGTCATTGAGCCGGGGAAATATTCATTTTCGACATCATCGCAGGAAACAATGGAGGTTGTATCAGGAATCCTTAAATACAAATTAAAGGATAACGGCTGGAAAGAGGCAAAAAAGGGAGAAAACTTTGTCGTTGCCCCGGGCCAGACATTTGAAGTAGAAGCCATGAAGGACGCGGCTTATATCTGCTATTACAAATAAGGATGGATTTATGAACCATACATTCAAATATTTTAACTGTTTTAACCGGAGATTTCAGTGGAAACAAATATAAAGCCAACACCCCTCATGCAAAACAACAATTTTAAATTATTCTGGCTCGGGCGCATGTTTTCGGGCATCGCATACCAGATGACTGCCGTGGCTGTCGGATGGCAGATATACGCCATTACCGGCAAAGTTATTTATCTCGGGTTCGTCGGCCTCGCGCAGTTTTTGCCCATGTTCCTTTTGACTCTGCCTGTCGGGCATGTGGCGGACAGATACAACCGCAGGCTTATAATAAGCATTTCCCAGATAGCGCAGGCGGCCGGGGTATTTTTTCTTGCCGCAGGCAGCCACGGCAACTGGCTCACAAAAATTTCCATTCTTGTTGTTGTGGCCTTATTCGGCGCGGCGCATTCCTTTGACGGCCCGACCATGAACGCATTTATGCCCGGGCTCGTGGATGAAAATGAATTTCCACGCGCGGCAGCCGTGGCCGCATCGGCAATGCAGACATCATTTATTATAGGGCCCGCGCTTGGCGGCCTGCTTTACGCATTCGGCCCTGTTGTCGTGTATATATCGGCAGGCGCGCTTCTGGCCGCGGCCAGCATGATGATTTTTTTCATAAGGCACGTTCACAGGGAGCCGGGGCATGAGACTGCGGATATAAAATCGGTATTTGCCGGAATTTCATTCATAAAAAGCAGGCCCGTTATACTCGGCGCCATATCGCTTGACCTTTTCGCGGTTCTTCTCGGAGGCGCAACGGCGCTGCTGCCCGTGTTTGCCCGCGATATACTTAAAACCGGGCCGTGGGGCCTGGGGCTTCTGCGTTCCTCGCCGGCCGTTGGCGCGCTTTTAATGTCCTTCTTTTTATCCGTGAATCCCCTGAAAAACGGAGTGGGTAAAAAAATGTTCACCGCTGTTGTTATTTTCGGCGCCGGAACGATTGTTTTCGCTGTATCAAAAAACTTCTGGCTATCGGCCGCGGCCCTTGTGGTGCTAGGTGGGGCGGATGTCATCAGTGTTGTCATCAGGCAGGCGCTTGTCCAGATGAAAACACCGGATAATATGCGCGGCAGGGTGAGCGCGGTAAGTTCGATGTTTGTCGGCACATCCAACCAGCTCGGCGAATTTGAGTCAGGGCTGACGGCTTCGTGGTTCGGAACAGTGCCTGCCGCAATGATAGGCGGCATCGGGACAATAATTGTGGTATTTTTATGGATGAAATTTTTTCCGGCCCTTCTTCACGCCGATAAAATAGAAAAGGAAAGTTAAAAATGGGAAAATTCGCATGGCCGGGCGGCGCTTTAGCCGCCGTCACACTTTTGTATGAAGACGGGTTGACATCCCAGCTTGAAAAAGCCATCCCGCAATTAAATGAGGCCGGGCTTCACGGCACATTTTTTCCGTCGGGAGACGGCCTTAAGGATCCTTCAAACGCCGTATTGTGGAGCGCGGCAATTGCCGCCGGACATGAAATCGGCGCGCATACGATAAACCATCCATGCGACAGGGCCCATGATTTTGTCAGGGAAGGTTTTTCCCTGCAGGATTATTCGGAAGAAAGGCTGAGGGGCGAGATAAATGAGAACCTTGAGATAATAAAAAAATTCGGCGCGTCAGTCGACAGGCCCGTTTTCGCATATCCATGCGGCGAAAGTGTATACGGGGAAGATCTGAAGAAAAGTTATGTACCATTAATAAAAGAGATGTTTCTGGCGGCAAAAGGGGTGGCGGGAAATATTGCCGATCCCGAAAAGGTGGACCTTTATGATGTGCCGTGCTTCGGCATTACCTGCGGCACGCAGGGGATGATTGATATTGCGGAAAAGGCCCTGGCGCGCGGCGGATGGGCGCTCTTTCTTTTTCACGGCGTTGGCGGTGATTATATAAGCGTTGAGGCCGGCGCCCACCGGGAATTTTTACGCTATCTTGTCGCGGAGAAGGCAAATATCCTGACGGCCCCGTTCGGGAAAATTTCCGCGGCAATAGAAAAAAGCAGGCGCTGACAAAAGAATTCCGGATGCATTTAAAAAAAATAATTCTTGACTTTTTTGTTATAAACAGATATATTTAGTTTACCTAATTATTAGGAAGCTAAAGTATAGCTATTACAACAATAAATTTCCATTTGAGGTGAAGATTATGGCCGAGAAAAAGGAACAGCACACACATCACGAACTTCACGGACATTCCGGTACAGCGGCTCCGGAAAGCAAGGGTGCATGGTACCAGAGTCAAGGCGCGCAGACGGCCGGCAAAATAATTGGAGGGCTCTTTATAGCCGCCCTTATTGGATGGCTCATATTTTTTATGCCGTTTGTTTCCACGGATGACGCAACAATCGACACGGACGTGGTAAAGGTGGCAAATCAGGGCATGTCAAACCAGATAATCAAAATTTACGTTGAAGAAGGTGACCGTGTAAAGAAAGGTGACATGCTCGTGGAACTTGACCGCAGTATGGCCGAGAACCAGCTTGAAAAGGCGGAAGCCCAGGCAAATTTTACAGCCCTGGACCTGAAAAGGACTGAAGCGTTAGCCTCACAGCAGGGAATCAGCATGCAGCAGCTTGATAAGACCAGGCAGGCGGCCCAGATAGCCGAAGCGGACCGCAAGATAGCACAGCTCAACCTTGACCGTACGTACATCAAAAGCCCGGTTGACGGCACCGTTATCCAGAAAACAGCGGTTGAAGGCAACATTCTTGAAACCAATCAGACTGCTATTATAGTTGCATGCACAGAGAGCGCGTGGGTTACCGCCAATGTTGAGGAAAAAGAAGTGGCTGATATTAAAATAGGGCAGAAAGTTTTTATATCAATAGACGAGGGCGGAAAACTTACCGGAAAAATAGTGGATGTGCGCCAGGCTGCGGCTTCGGTATTTGCGCTGATACCCTCGGATAACGCCTCGGGTAATTTTGTGAAGGTGGCGCAGCGTATACCGCTGAAAATAGCCCTTGACCCGCATCCGGGCAAAGAATTAAGGATTGGGCAGTCTGTTGTCATAAAAGTAAAGGTAAGATAATAAACGGCATTACACGATAATAAGTTTTAAATAATTATATATCCAGCATGAACAGAAGGGAAATTTAAATGCCGCAGGAACATCCGGCTCATCAGACTGAGCAACAGCACCCAGAGGGTTATAAGTGGGTAGTTATGAGCGTCATAATGATAGGCATGGTTATGGCGACCATCGACTCTTCCATTGTCAATGTATCCATTCCTAAAATTATGGCCGATTTCGGGGTAAACCTTGATGATATTGAGTGGATATCAACGGGTTATATGCTGGCTTTTGCCACATTCATGCCGCTGACGGCCTGGTTGCGCGAGAGGATCGGATATAAAAATATTTATGTCTGGGCGCTTGTCCTTTTCACCCTGGGTTCCGTGCTTTGCGGGCTCGCCTGGAACCTGCCATCGCTGATAATCGCGCGTGTAATTCAGGCCATTGGAGGCGGCGCCATGCAACCGACCGCCATGGCAATGATGACAGAGGTTTTTCCGGCAAAAGAGCGCGGGAAGGCAATGGGGATGTTCGGGATAGCAATCATGTTCGGGCCGGCGCTGGGGCCCACGCTCGGCGGATATCTGACCGATTATTTTGGATGGCGCTCGATCTTTTTTGTAAACCTGCCGATAGGAATTATAGGAATTGCGGCGGCTGTGGAACTGCTCCTTAAGGACGCGCCCCACAGATTGATAAAAAGACCATTTGACTTCTGGGGATTCGGATTTCTTTCCTTGTTCCTGGTATTTGCCCTGCTCGGGATGTCAAAAGGGCAGAAGGAAGGATGGACGTCCGCATTCATACTTACCTGTTTTACATTATCAGTCCTTGGTTTTATAGGATTCCTGCTTGTGGATTTATATATAGATTACCCTATAATAGACCTGAAACTTTACAAGATACCTGTCTTTGCCAGCACTTCGGCAATAACCGTAGCGCGTTCAGCGGGGCTTTTCGGGTCAATATTTTTGATACCTGTTTTTGTTCAGCAGCAACTTGGATACTCGGCATTGCAGAGCGGCATTTTGATGCTTCCGTCATCGCTTGTCATGATATTAATATTTCCGGCGGTCGGAATCATGGCGGATAAGGTTGGGCCAAGGATACCGTCGCTGATTGGCATGATAATAGTGGCTTACAGCCTGTTTCNNCTTTCTTTATGTTAACCTGGACATAAATACGAGCGTATGGGGCATGGTATACCCCATGCTTATCAGGAGCGTTGGAATGGGGCTTCTTATGGCGCCGCTTACCACGGCGTTCATGAATTCTGTGCCGCAGAATAAGATAGGCGTAGCCTCTTCAATGAACAATATATTACAGCAGATAGGCGCCTCAATGGGCATTGCTTTTTTCACGGCTATTTTGTCAAACCGCTCGGTATACCATATAGCGATGACCGGACAGGATGTCCAGGCGGGTAATCCGGTATTCCTTCAATCCGTGAGAAATATAATGGATCATGTGCACAGCCTGGGTTACGGGCTGGGAACATCGATGGCGGCGGCAAGGGGCATGCTGATGACTACGGTAATAAAAACAGCCGTGGTAAAGGCGTTTCAGGATACATTTTTTGTTGCTACTATAGTGATTGCGCTTGTAATACCGCTGGCATTTATGCTGCCCATGAAAGTCATAAGACAGCCGCACGGCCATAAAACAGAAGAACATATTATTGTAGACTGATCCCGAAAATCCACCCGATTATTATTTTTCATTCCATCTTGCCTTTTGATGATTTATCCACTAAAATAATATTGCCCCGGCCTATATTTATATTTTAGGGAAACAATGTCAGCGCCCCTGCCGTTCAAGCCATTTATTTGAGCGCATTTGCGGAAGCGTACTTGTTTTACGACACATTTTTGTGAGCGAAAAGATTGTAACGGGTTATTAGACAGGAAAAAATTTGAGCAGTAACGGCGTGTAAAAATATCAAATAAGGAAGGCGACATATGGGTCATGAATATTATATGAGGCTTGCGCTGCTCGAGGCGGTTAAGGCCGGTAAAAAAGACGAGGTGCCGGTGGGTGCGGTAATTGTAATGGACGGTAAAATAATTGCCAGGGCGCATAACAATATTATTAATAGGAATGATCCGTGCGGGCACGCAGAACTTATAGCCATCAGGAAAGCGGCAAAAAAAACGGGCAACGAAAGGTTGAACGGCGCAATTCTTTATGCTACAATTGAACCCTGTTGTATGTGCGCAGGGGCAATTTTGCTCGCCAGGATAAAAACACTGGTATATGGCGCCAGAGAGTTGAAAACAGGGGCATGCGGAAGCGTGCATGAAGTTATAAACGACCCGCGCAACAACCACACTGTGGAAGTGGTAGCGGATGTCCTGTCCGCCGGGTGCGGAGCAGTCATAAAAGAGTTCTTTAAAAAGAAAAGAAAAAAAAGAGCACAGATATAAGATAGTTTTGCGGAGAGGTGTCAGAGTGGTCGATAGTACCTGACTCGAAATCAGGTGTCCTGAAAGGGACCGTGGGTTCGAATCCCACCCTCTCCGCCAATTTAAAATTGTAATTTTTGGTTTTGAATTTTAAATTTTAAATTTACGAAGAGGTTGATCATGAAAGAAAATCTGTTAAAATTTCAGCGCAATGAGATTACCGAGCACTTTGTATATATTAATTTGTCGCGTTCCCAGAAAGGGCACAATAAACAGGTTCTTGCGGACATCGCCGCCGACGAACGATCCCACTACAATACTTTTAAAAAAACAACAGGCGTGGATGTAAAGCCCGACATGTTTAAAATATTCTGGTACAGCCTTATGGGCCGCATTTTCGGGATAACATTCGCCGCAAAACTTATGGAAAACGGGGAAGGCGGAGCCGCAAAGGAGTATGCGGAGTTAAAACACAATTACAGGCAGATTATCCCGATTATCAGGGACGAAGAGCGGCATGAAAGAGCGCTGCTTGATATGATAAAGGAAGAAAAACTGGGTTATATCAGCTCAATGGTGCTCGGCCTGAACGACGCAATTGTTGAACTCACAGGGGCCCTTGCCGGTTTTACTTTCGCCCTCCAGAATACAAAAGTGATAGGAGCGGCCGGGTTCATCACAGGCATAGCAGCCGCGTTATCAATGGCCTCCGCTGAATACCTTTCACAAAAATCTGAAAAGACGGGCAACGACCCTTTAAAAGCTGCGTTTTATACCGGGCTGCTTTACTTAATGGTGGTTGCCGTGCTTGTCTTCCCTTTTTTTATCGTCGCCAATTGTTACGCGGCTTTCGGCCTGACAATAGCCGGCGTTATGCTGGTAATAATATTATTTTCATTTTTTGTTTCGGTTGTCCAGGAAAAAAGATTCATGGGAATATTCACTGAAATGACCCTTATATGTTTTGGCGTCAGCATTGTGGCTTTTTTAATAGGGCTGGGCGCCAGGAAACTGTTGAATATTCAGCTGTAAATATTTTACCGGTAATTGCCCGTATTGAGTTCCCATATTGCCTTCCACCTTTCGGATGAAAACAGAGGCCCTTTTGTGACAATATTGATCTTATCGTAAAGTTTTGCGTATTCAGGGTCCTTTATCACATTTGCCTGCTGAACAAGAGACTCATAATAACCGTCCACACTGGCCCTGCTGACATGCCCGGGCCGCCAGCGCGTGCCGTCAAAGGGAACCCTTGCAAGGAAAGCGTCCGCAAGCGCGGCTTCATCTATTACATACGAACTCGGGCCGGCAAAAAAACTTCTCATGCCGGCCGCAACGGCTCTTGAAACGGTTCTTTTATCGCCCGCATAAGCCTTAAGGCGCAGGCCGTCAAGCGCGAAACCTGAAAAGTCCAGTTTTGTGTCCCCCCGTTTTATAACTTCCGAAAGAACGCTTTTTATGCCGTAATCATCCAGAAAGTAAAACTGCCTTTCATCCGTGACGTTTGAAAATTTGCCGTAAAAATATTTTTGCGGGGTAAATGCCCTTGAAGCGGAATAATACGGTGATATAAAACCAAAAAATATAACCGCCGCAAACGCGGCAATCCATGAATTTTTAACCCTGTCAAAGCTGACGCCGGAAAGAAGAAGCGCACCCATAAATTCAGCAGGGGTAAAAAACCGTCCGGTCATGAAATCGCCGCCTGCCTTAATTACATAAAGCAGGTAAATTATAATACCCGCGGCAAAGAGTTTCTTTTTTATTCCCGTGCTGTAAAGGCCGGCGATTATCCCGCAAATGGAAATTACAAGCGTCAGAGGGTCCATGGACAGGGAATTTGCCGTATATTTAATACCCTGAATGAGCACTGACATGGATGGGACCCCTGCGAATAGTTTGGCGTAAAATGTATTGGGAAGGGGGAAACCGTAATAAATAATTGAAAATATTTCCCAGGTTATAACCGGGGCAAAACCGGCAAGGGCTTGAAGTAATGATTTTTGTTTTTCGTATATAAAACTGTAAATAAGGGGTAAAATAACCAGTAAAACCGCATCCGGTTTGTCCAGGAATATCATTGACGCGGTTAGCGACAGCAGGAATGTCCTGTTTTTTGGCGGCCGTAGATCAAAATATTGGCTGTAGAAAAGCGCAAGCAGGAAGAACGTCATGGGATTTTCGAGGCCGGAGGTCGAGTAATCAATGAAGGCCTTTGACATTATTAGGGAAAAAAAGACAACTAAAAAAGAAACTTTCCCGGCGGCGGATTTCTTCAGGTAATAAAGGGCAAGGCAGATGAATGTAACGCTCAACAGCATGGCGCTTATAAATATATCACTGGTGATAAAATAGATGGCGGATACTGCAAACATCCAGAGAGTGTTTGTATAAGCCTGCACCCTTTCTTCAATGTTCCAGGTTAGCCCGTAACCATGGATGAAATTATCTACTGTCCTGAAAGTGATGAACGAATCATCGCCGAGCCAGGCCGTCTTGAGCACAAGCACGAAGTAATAAACAGCAAGCAATAAGGTTAATTTGCCGAAATCGCCGTTTTCTTTTTTGCCGGGAAATAATTTATCCCTGTTAAACCATGCATAAACGGCAACGGCGGTTCCGGACAGGGCATAAAACGAAAATAAAAGCATGTTGTCAGCCGGAAACATGTCAATCAACAGCCAGAACATTATCGCCGCAAGGGAAATGGCAGCAAAAACCGGGGCGCCGGCAGTTTTTGAATTGTTTTTATAAAAAATGTAAATGAAGTATATTGTTATTAAGGCAAACATAAAGATCAGGGTTATGTCTGATGTAAGCAGGATGTAAAAAAAACCCAAGGCCTCGTGCATTCATTCTCCTTTATAAGCTCCGGCGTATTTCCTGCGGCGACGGGAATGGGAACAAAGAGGCTGCCGTTATATGAACCTTTCGAATCTTTCTTTTTTTGCCTTGCATACCGGGCATGTTTCAGGGGGCGATTCCCTGGCGCACAGATATCCGCATACTTTACATCTCCATACAGGCAAAGAAAGGCTTGAAAAAGCCTCTATGGCTTTTTTTTGCTCTTTTTCCCTTATTTCGGCCGGCGGCCTGCGCTCCGGTATGGTATGCGCCTTTATCTCCCCGCTTAACACCCGGTTAGAAACATACAGGGCGCAATAGCACGCGTCATATTCATTAATATCCGCGTCGCGGTAATCGCAGGGGCATATTATGTCAAGATCCTTTTGTTTGTCTGTGGAAGAGAGGCGGCAGGGGCAGTTCCAGTACCCATAGCGTTTTTCGTTTATTAATAAGGATTCAACAAGCCCTTTTGTGAATTCAATGTCGGGGTTCAGGTGGTACCCGCCGGATACTGCTTCTTTATTCAGCTTTTCATATAATTTATCCGTTTCTTCCGCGAGGATTACGACGCGTTCCCTCATTTTTCAAACCGTTTTTTTATCTTTTCCTCGTCAAAACCGCTGTGAAATTTCTTGCCGTCTATGATGATAAGCGGAAATGACGGATTGTCCGAATATTTGTCCATTTCGGCATCGGCTTTTTCGGATTCGCTTCCTTCGAGAAGGTCGACATCCTCATAGGTGAAATCAACGCCAAGTTCCCTTAAAAGCGCCTTTGTTTTTTTGCACCATATGCAGGTACTTAGGGTATATAAAAAAACTTCGCCCATTTTTTTGCCTTTTACATGCTCCATGACATCCTCCTTATTATTTTGAAATTAGATATATTATAATAGGAATAACTGAAAAAACCAATGGAAAAATGATGCCCATTTTTTCGGGGCGGCGTAAATATAAAAAAAGCCGGTTTTATCCGGCTTTTTTATATGGTGGAGCAGATCGGGATCGAACCGACGGCCTCGGCGTTGCGAACGCCGCGCTCTCCCAACTGAGCTACTGCCCCGTTTATTTAATGGAATTAGATTTTACATAAATACTGCTGTAAAATCAAGACAAATTTGGGCGTAAAAATCGGGTATGGCGCGTATTTAAATTAAGGTGTCACGGAACGGGCCATTGCATTTAAATTTTGGCATATAAAATTATTCAAGCGGATTAAACCTCAAAAATTTTGTTGAAAATATAGTTAGAAAATTAATTATTTTTGAACAGCCAATGATTTAAATCGGTTTTATCGTTAATATTGAAATTGTTAATTTTTTTGTCAGATATTTGACTTTTAATTAATTTTAGTGTATATTATAGACATACATTATGACTAAAAATACTTGCTTAAAGGGGGCGAAAATGAGAGAAAAAGGACGCAACAGAAAAGAAAAAAAGATCCTGATACGCGTCAGCAAAGATGAAAAGAACCTTGCGGAAGAGCTTTCAAAAAAAGAGGGAAAAAACACCTCGGAGTTTTTCAGGTATCTGATTAAGGAACATGCGGAAAAAAAGAGAATGGAACAGCACCTTGATATCATACAAAAGTATGAGGAACTTCTTACCAAGTACACAAAACTGCTTGCGGTGTCGAAAAAAGAAGACCTGATACAATAACAACAAAACGCGGCAAAAGCCCGGCTATAATGCCGGGCTTTCGTGTTTGTATTGCAAAAGCATAAAGAAAGTTAAACGGCGATAGTATGAAGACAACGTCCGGATGGGATAAAGCAGACTGTCATTATTTTCATTGACTATTTTGACATTCACAATTATTATATTGCTCGCCTTTACAGTTAACTGGTTTGGGCAAAAACGGAGAGATGGCCGAGTGGTTGAAGGCGCACGCCTGGAAAGCGTGTGAACTGAAAGGTTCCGAGGGTTCGAATCCCTCTCTCTCCGCCAGATAAAAAGTTAAAATTCAAAATGCAAAACCAATAAGTGAAACAAAAGCCAAACAAAAGCCAAACAAACAAAACCGTTTTTGTTCCACCCTTTTTGGTTTTGAATTATAAATTTTGACTTCCGCGGAGCGGATTATATTTACACCTCCCTGTATTTATGCTAAAATAACTGACGTAATAGTTAATTTTAATACCAGGAGGATTACCCGAGATGACCAACGAAAACGACATTATCAGCCAGTACGGAAGAAAGTACGCGTCCGGTGAACATATATTCAAGGAAGGCGACCACGGTGAGGAGATGTTTATCATTCACGCGGGTTCGGTTCGTATAACAAAATCAACCGATGAAGGGGAAAAAACCCTTGTCACACTCGGCGCCGGGGATTTTTTTGGTGAAATGGCGGTAATTGACAAAGGCCCGAGGTCGGCATCGGCCGTGGCCAACGAAGAGACGGTCTGCATTGTGCTCAATGAGGAACTTTTCGAGCAGCAGATGCAGCGCAACGCGAAGATAGTCAAGAAAATACTTAAAAACATGTCGGCAAGGCTGCGCGCCATGAATGAACAGCTTCAGAACCTTACAACGAAAGATTTTAATATGAGGGTGGTCAACACACTGCTTTTACACGTACATAAAAACGGGGAAAACACAACGCTCACGCATAAAGCGCTCGTCCAGCAGGCGGGTATGGAAGATAACGTTTCCAAACTTGACGAGATTATCGCGGCAATGGCAAAGGCAAAAGTTGTGTCGATTGCCGGGGACACTGTCTGTGTGACCAGTTCCGGGAATATTGAAAAATACAAACAGTATCTGGAAATGAAAAAAGCCTTCGGCGAAAGCTGAGCCATTAGTGCGTAAAACTGCGATTTTCTTTTATGCTGTAATAATCGCGGCCATGGCCGCGGGGTATCTCTATTTTTCCGAAGAGATAAAATCATTCACTTTCACCAGAATGCAGAAATTTTCCCCGTCCGCCATGTCTATGGATAAGATTTCGTTCATTGAGGATGATTTTTCCCTTGGAGATTATCTTGCGTTGATTGACAGGATAAAAACGGCCGAAAACTCAGCGGTGCTTTTTCTGCCGCAGGTATTCAATACCAGGACCGGCGATTACCTTGAAAACATCAATCCCGATGAAGTGAAAAAAATGAAAGAAGACTACAGGAATTTCACCCTTAAACTCGCGGATAACCAGGACATAATACCGGTTGTATTTCTTGGAAAGGCGCTTAAGCCCGCATCCGGAGCGGACCAGGATATTTCGGCTTATTCATATTTTAAATCAGCGCCTGGATTTAACGGTTTTGACGAGTACAATTTTACAAAGGTCGGTTCGAAAAAGGCCTGGTACTCCATTTCCGGAGCCGGATTTTACGAGGATTACGGTTTCTATCCTTTCAGGATACCGCTTTTATTCAGGTATGACGGAAACATATTCGCAAGCGCGGCCGTGGAAGCCGTACGCAGGTATTACCGTTTTCCAAAAACACGGGTAAAATTTGAGGATGGCCGGCTGAAAATAGGCGATATAATAGACATGCCGCTGCTTAAGAACGGGGAAATAATTATAAGGGGAATAAAAGATTCTCCGAAGGTTTATTCCCTGAAGGAATTTCTGGCCGCGCCGCAGGGAAGCTTTAACAATAAAATAATCATAATAAAATCCATGATGAACAGCCGTTACTGCATGGAAAGCCTTGGCGCGGCAGTTGCGTGCATAATGGAGGGGAAATATGTAAAATATTCTCCGCCTGCCAATTATATCTGCGCGCTGATTTTTCTGGCTCTGATGGTTGTTTTATACAGGCAGGTGAAGTTTATCAATGGGGCCCTCTTTTTTATCCTGTCAGCCGCCTGTGCCATATTCTTATCATCATGGCTTCTGTCAATGGACATATACACGGACACGCCCCTTTTTGCGGCTTTAAACTTTGCGGCTTTTTTCACGGTTTATTATTTCAGGGCCGCTGCCGCGGATTTTGACAGGCAGAAACGCATAGCCGTATTTTCGAGGTACATGCACCCCAAAACGGTAAGAAAATTTGTCTCTTCAAATTCCGACATCAAAATAAAAAATGTGTGGTTGAAGGCATATGTGCTTTACCTGGTTTTTGAAGACGGCGGCACTCCCGACCCGGGCGCCTTTAAAATTAATTTTGAAAAAACAAGGGAGATAATATATACTAGATTCAGGGAGTTTTTAATAAAAAATCACGACAACTGCGACCTGGCGGTGATAATACCGGATGAAACGGCGGCGCCGGAAAACGTGATCGGAGCCGCCCTTGACCTCAGAAAAAAGCTCGAGGGGTTGAACTTTAACATTATTCTTAACTATTCGGACGTGTATATATTCGAAGTTAACGGCGCCCTGTGGATGCTCGATAAAAAATACGCGGCAAAAGAGGCGGCGCAGGCTGTGGAAAAGCGGAAAAATATCATAATTTCCGAAAGCGACATACAGAAATATATAAATATAATAAAGTTCCAAAAACTGCCTTCTGTTTCGGGCATGCCCATATTCAACGTCGCGGGTTTGAGGGAGGGTGCTGACAATGAAAATTAAAACGCTCGGTTGTTACGGCGGCCAGATGCCGGGAAAAAACGTCACGGGCCTGCTTCTTGACGGCAGGGTGCTTATTGACGCCGGCACGGTGGCGCTCGCCGCTGATATCGGCGAACAGAGAAAGATAAAAGCCGCGTTCATATCGCACGCGCACCTTGACCATGTCTGCGGGCTTCCTTTTTATGCCGTAAATGTGGTCAGCAGCAAGTCGGAGCCGGTAAAGATATATGGATCGCAATTTACGATTGACGCTGTGAAAAACCACCTGATGAACGGCGTTATATGGCCTGATTTTACGGCAATTAAAAATTTCGGGGGATTTCCCGTATTCAAATATGAAACTGTCGCGCCGCTTAAATGGATAAAAGCATGCGGCTATGATCTGATGGCGGTCCCGGTTAACCATACGATACCGACGGTCGGCTTCTTAATAGGCAAAAAAGAAAGGTATATGCTTTACAGCGGCGACACGAAAGACACTGACGCAATATGGCTCCAGGCAAAAAAGCTTGGTAAAAAATTAAAAGCCGCTTTTATAGAGCTGGCTTTTCCGGACGAGGTGGGTTTTCTTGCGGAATCAAGCGGGCATCTGACCCCGGCGACACTGGAAAAACAGCTGGCCAAGCTTCTGCCGTTAAAACCAAAGGTATACGTTTACCATATAAAACCCGAATACATAAAAGAGATAAAAGCCGGGCTGAAAAAAATCAGGGGCTATGACATTGCCATGATAGACGACGGCCTTTCCTGCAAAATTTAGGATTTTAAAAAGTATGCCTTATGTCAGAAACGCAAACAGGGGCGATTTGGACGCGATTCTTGAAATTGAAAAATTATCCTATAAAAAACCCTGGGATAAAAGGGCGTTTATGTGTGAATTTTCCAAACAGGATGCCGGAATGAATATTTTTGTTGTTTATTACAATGAAGAAACATGCGGTGTCGAGGGATACGCCTGCGGTAATATTGTAGCCGATTACATACATATTTTAAACGTATCGGTTGCCCCCGGATACAGGCGCAAAGGCGCCGCGGGAAAAATGCTGGGACATATAGAAGCCGAGGCATTTCAACGCGGCCTCGGGAGCATGACACTTGAATTGTGCGCGTCAAACGGTGAAGCCCTTGATCTTTATAAAAAAAGGGGTTTTTCCGTGTCCTCGCGCCGTGAAAAGGCCATAGATAACTCCGAAGACGAACTCATAATGTGGAAAAAAATATTATAATACGGCATGTAAACAAAACAGCCGGTTAAAACGTCAAATATACAAGGATGATAATGGAGAAAAACCGTGATCAAAAACACAGGGAAGACAGTGAAATAATAAAAGAAATACTGCGGGGCAGCGGCCCGGCGATGAATGAACTGATAAAAAAGTACCAGAAGAGGGTATATAATACCGCTTATGGAATGTCTTTAAACTATGATACAGCGTGGGATATTTCCCAGGAGGCTTTTGTCAAGGCGGTAAGGGCTCTCCCTTCATTCAGGGGGGATTCTTCTTTCTGGACCTTTTTGTGCAGGATTGTAATCAATACTTTTTATGACCACAAAAGAAAGGTAAAGTCGCCGGGTTATGCGGCCAATTTCTCCGATTACAGTGATGACGAAGATAAGAGAATGTTCGAGGTCAGGGACGTGATAAACATAGAGGAAGATTTTGAAAAAAAAGAGCTCAAAGACAGGCTGAAATCCGCCCTATCGGCGTTAACGGACGCGCAGAGGCAGGTATTCATCCTGAAGAACAACGAGGGGCTCAAGATACGCGAAATAGCCGGAGTGCTGAACATTTCTGAAGGCACCGTAAAGTCGCACTTAAACAGGTCGGTTGAGAAAATCAAAAATGAACTGGGAGGCATACTGTGAAAAATTGCGGCGTCAGCAGTGAGGCCCTTGCGGAGTATATATTCGGGGAAATGGAACCGTCCGAAGCGTCCCGGATTGCCGGGCATATAAAGGAGTGTTCCGCATGCCGTGAAGAGATTAAAAAACTATCAGCGGTCAGTGAAGCCGTGAAAAGCATTGAAGTGGACTTTTCGGGCGACATATGGGATATGCAGCGCGCGTCAATCATAAGAAAACTGGAGAAAAAGGAAAAACAAAATGTTTCCATCTTCCGGGTATTCAGCCCGGGTTTCATGCTGAAAACCGCCGGCGCGGCTGCTTTGATATTTATCCTGGCGGCGGCGGGTTTTAAGGCTTTTGATTATATAAAAACCGTTGAATCCAGACAGGCCATAGCCGGCAATACCGAAATGCTGCAAAATCTTGAAATTCTGGAAAGGCTGGATTTTTACGAAAAGATAAGCGCGGGCAAAAAACAGGAGAGTTAAAGGATGAAAAAAGCATTATTTTTTGCGGTTCTGACGGCGGTTTTCATGGCGCCTGCATATGCTTCATGGGACCGGCAGGATACGGAAAAACATGAAAAAAGCAGCCATACGGATATTGATAAAAGAAATGAAGGCCGGGGATATTATAAAGGCGGCTATGAACAGGCGTATGATATAAAAAATTACAATTACAACAGATATAAAAACGACAGCGACACAGCCCGTACAGACAGGAAAAAACTGGATAAGTACTATAAAGAATGGGAAAAGTTTACGCCGGAAATGAAAGAATCAATAACTGAAAATTACAGGAAATGGCTTGAACTTTCCCCGGAGCAGAGGGAAAAAATAGAAAAAGCTTACATTAAATACAGGTCGTCAACGGCGGAGGAGAAGGAAAAAATAAGGGAACAGGCAAGAAAAAAGCGGATTGACCGGTAATTTATCCCCTGGCAGCATCCGCCTTCCCGGCATTTTCACCTTTAAGCAGCCTGTAATTACCGCGGCTGGAGCTGGATTTGATATAAACATCTTCCCCGACTGACGCGAGGTATTTTGCTTCCCCGCAAAAATTAAGGAACCTATCGGCTTTTAAAGTTTCCCCGCGTTCAGTAATAATTTCGTTTTCCATTAACTCCTCCGCACAGGCAGCATGGCTAAAATTTTTTGGCCCCTTAAAACGTATATCTTATGAGGTATTATATCACAATATATTTATAAGTAAAGCCGTAAAAAATTAATAACAAGGCAATTCCGACATAACCCCTTTCGCTTGATAAAAGGCGGATATAATGATAAAATCAAAAAAATGATTTTTTATAAAATTAAGGG
The DNA here is from genome assembly GCA_003159495.1 of candidate division FCPU426 bacterium. Classification (GTDB taxonomy): domain Bacteria; phylum Oederibacteriota; class PGYV01; order PGYV01; family Palsa-1178; genus Bog-1181. The sequence goes on from PLPI01000143.1 coordinate 29,341, forward strand.
AGATAAAATTGCAAAACCGCGCGGCCGGCTACCTCGAAAAAACTTTTGAAACGGCGCTTTTGTTTTTTCTGGCATTCTCTCCGCTTGTATTTTATACCGCGGCTAATGATCCATTCTGGGTTGCGGAAAAATTCTTTTTTAAGCTCGCGGTCTGTGCGCTCGTGTTTATTTTTGCCGCCCTTTGCCTGGCCCGGCGCCGGGTGCCGGCGGTTAAAACCCCGTATATGACGGTCTTCGCGGTCTTCATGGCGGCCAACCTGCTGGGGATATTCGCCGCCGTGAACTATTACGCCTTTATTGAGCGGGTATTTATTAATGGCGCATATATAATGATATATTACATGGTGGTTTATTACTCGTCGTTAAAGCCGGGAAATGTAAATAAAGTCATTGCAGCCGTTATTATACCGGCATCTATTATGGCTGTTTACGGCCTGATACAGGCCGCAGGATTGGATTTTTTATCATGGAAAACGACTTTTAACGGAAGGGCCGCCTCCACGCTTGGAAACCCGAATTTTCTGGCGGGACATATGATAGCGGTTATTCCACTGACTTTTGTGATTTCTTTAACCGCCGCCGGTAAAATGAAAAGGTTCATTTTGTTCATGGCGGCGGCGGCGATGACGGCGGCCCTGCTGGCATCCCAGACAAGGGGCGCTTATTTAGGGTTTATTGTTTCTGCTGTTTTTCTCGGTTATCTGGCTGTCAGGTATATGCCGGATAAATGGAAAAAGATTAAAATACCGGCTGTCGCCGCAGCCGTTATATTTGTTCTGGCGGCGGGAGCGTATTTTGCATCGAACAGCGGCGCGGCAGGAAGGCTCTCGGACATTGTCTCCTTAAAGGACGATTCCGCGCGCATAAGGGCGTCGTTGTGGAAAAATTCACTTTATCTTGCGGGTGATAACATTTTGTTCGGGGCGGGCGCCGGGAACTTTCCGTTCAAGTATTCATACTACCAGTCACGGGCGCTGACGCCGGATTATTTCAGGCAGAGCGATTATTTCAAATCCGGCCACGCGCATAATGATTTTATACAGTTCTTCGCGGAATACGGCATATTCGGCGGCGGAGCCATGCTTTTCTTTTTCTGGCTGATATTTTATACAGGCTTGAAGCGCTTGAAAAAAGGCGGGGGAAACAGCGGGGT